>JBBJMS010000111.1:0-11543 GCA_037720315.1 Variovorax sp.
AAATTGACGCGCCGCACGTCGAGGGCGTCGAGGCCCAGCTCGCGCGCCACGCTGTCGAGGATGTTCTCCATCGCTATCGCGCCCTGCGGTCCGCCGAAGCCGCGGAACGCGGTGTTGCTCTGCGTGTGGGTCCGGCCCGAGTAGCCGTGCATCGCCACGTCGGGGAGCCAGTACGCGTTATCGAAATGGCACAGCGCGCGGGTCATCACCGGGCCCGACAGGTCGGCCGAATGACCGGCGCGCGACACCATCGAGATCTCGGCGCCGAGGATGCGGCCCTCGTCGTCGTAGCCGACCTCGTACTCGTACCAGAAACAGTGGCGCCGGCCGGTGATCATGAAGTCGTCGTCGCGGTCGAGCCGCAGCTTCACCGGCCGCTGTAGCCGATGCGCCGCCACGCGGCCACGCAGGCGAACAGGCCCGATTGCGACTCCTTGCCGCCGAAGCCGCCGCCCATGCGCCGGCACTCGACATGCACCTCGTTCGCATGCAGGTGCAGCGCATGCGCCACCAGGTTCTGCATCTCGCTCGGATGCTGGGTCGAGCAGTGCACATGCATCGTGCCGCCCTCCTTCGGAATCGCGTAGCTGATCTGGCCTTCGAGGTAGAACTGCTCCTGCCCGCCGACGTCGAGCGTGGCCTTGTGCCGATGCGGCGCCCTGGCGATCGCGGCCCGCGCACCGCCCTCGGTGGTGGCGCGCACCAGGTGCATCGGCGGCACCACGTACTCGCCCCTGGCATGCGCGTCCTGCGGCGTGAGCACGGGCGGTGCGGCTTCGACGTCGACCGCATCGCAGGCGCGGGCCGCGGCGCGGCGGGCTGCATCGCGCGTCTCGGCGATCACCGCGAAAACAGGCTGGCCGAGGTAGCGGATGTCGCCGCTGCACAGGATCGGGTCGTCGTGGACGATCGAGCCGCAATCGTTGCTGCCGGGGATGTCGGCCGCGGTCAAGACGGCGACCACGCCCGGCATCGCCGCAATGGCTTCGAGCCGCAGGTCCCTGAGGCGGCCGGCGGCGACCGGCGACAGGCCCAGCGCGCAGTGCAGCGTGCCGGCGAGTTCGGGAATGTCGTCGATGTAGGTCGCCTCGCCGGCGACGTGCAGGTGCGCCGACTCGTGCGGCCGGCTGATGCCCACGCGGGCGCCGTCGTCGTGCGCCTTGGCCTCGGCTCGCGCGTCGATGCGTGCGGCCGTGTTGGTCAGGTAGTCGGCGAAGGCTTCGGCCGATTGGAGCAATGCGGGATCGACGGGCTTGTTCATGTTCGGATTCCTTCGGCGACGATGTGCGGCATCACGCTCCAGACGCTGGTCGCTTCCACCGGCAGCGGGTCGGCCGTGCGGGTCTCGAGCCACAGCCGCTGCAGCAGGTTCTGCGCCACCTGCAGGCGGTAGTCGGCACTGGCGCGCATGTCCGACAGCGGCTTGAAGTCCTGCGTCAGCGCCGCCTTGGCGGCATTCACGCTGGCCTGGTTCCAGGGCTTGCCGACCAGCGCCGCCTCGGCCAGCGCGGCCCGCTTGACGATCGCCGCCATGCCGCCGAAGGCGAGGCGCACTTCCTTGACGACTTCGCCATCGAGCGCGATCGCGAACGCGCCGCACAAGGCCGAGATGTCGCAGTCGAAGCGCTTGCTGATCTTGTAGGCCCGCACCTGCCGTTGCATGGCGGCGAGCGGCACCGCCATGCCCTGCACGAACTCGCCGGGCTCGAGCAGGTTCTTCATGTAGTCGACGTAGAAATCAGAAAGCGGCATGCGGCGCACGCGTTCGCCGCGGCGCAGCTCGATCTCGGCATCGAGCGCCATCAGCACCGGCGGCGAGTCGCCGATCGGCGAGCCGTTGGCGACGTTGCCGCCCATGGTGCCGGCATGACGGATTGGCGGCGAGGCAAAGCGCAGCCAGACGTCGACGAGCTGCGGCACGCGCTGCGCGAGTGCGCCAAATGCAGTTTCGAGCGAGGCGCCGGCGCCGATGTAGAGGTGCTCGCCGCGCTCCTCGATGGTCTTCATCTCGGCCACGTCGCCGACGAAGATGATGTCGCCCAGATCGCGGAACTGTTTGTTCACCCACAGCCCCACATCGGTCGAGCCGGCGAGCAGCTGCGCGGCCGGCTTGGCCTCGCGCAACGCGGCCAGCTCGGCCAGGCTGGTCGGCGCGTGGAAGTGGTCGATGCGCTGCCCGAGCGGCGCCGCATAGTCGAAGCCCGCCTCGTGCCGCAGGCTGGACAGCGCGGCGACCACCGGCTCGGTGTCGAGCCGCACGCCCGGCAGGTCGAACATGCGCTGGCCGGCGTCGAGGATCGGCCGGTAGCCGGTGCAGCGGCACAGGTTGCCCGAAAGTTCGTCGGCCAGTTGCTGGCGCGTCGGGCGGGTGCCGCCCTGCTGGTGATGCTCGTAGGCCGACCAGAGCGACATCACGAAACCGGGCGTGCAAAAGCCGCACTGCGAACCGTGGCAGTCGACCATCGCCTGCTGCACCGGGTGCAGCCGCGTCACCGCGTGCTTGTCGTGACGCGCCGCATCGTGGCTCTTGCCGCACTGCGCCTTCAGGTCCTCGACGGTGAAGAGCACCTTGCCGTGCAGCGTCGGCAGGAACTGGATGCACGAATTGACGGTCGAGAGCTTCAGCCCGGCGACCGCATTCGCCTCGCCGTCCGTGGCCAGCTCGCCCACGACCACGGTGCATGCACCGCAATCGCCCTCGTTGCAGCCTTCCTTGGTGCCGGTGCAGCGCGCGTCCTCGCGCAGCCAGTCGAGCACCGAGCGCGTCGGATGCACGCCGCTCACGTCGACGATGCGGCCGCGGTGGAAGAAGCGGATGGGTTGGGTGCTCGGTGTCATGCTGGGGCTCGATCAAATTTCGTGCCTGCCGACGGTAGTTCCTCGCGGCCGCAAATGCATACGGTCGCCGCCATAGGACCTATGCGGGGTGCGGTATGGGATGGCTGGGAAAACCCTTGGTCATGAGCCGCCTCACCCTCCCCGAACAACGCTCGCATCACCCCCGCAGCCAGCTGTTCGCCGCGTCCGCCTCGAAGCGCTTGCTCCAGTGCAGCGACACGGCGAAATCGCGCAGCGGGAAAGCAGGCTCGACGATGGTGTAGCCGCCCTCCTCGGCGAAGCCGCGCGCGATGTTGCGCGGCATCACGACCGCGAGGTCGGTCGCACGCACGATGGCGGGCAGCACCATGACGTGCTCGGTCGTGAGGCGCACGCGGTCTTCGAGGTTGAGCAGCTGCAGGATGCGCAGCGTCTCGGCGTGGGTGCGCACGGCCACGTATTCGAGCTTCTGCAGCGCCTCGAGCAGCGCGCGTGCGCTGCGGCGCCCGCGCGTGAACGGATGACCCTCGCGCAGCAGCACGATGTAGCGGTCCTTCAGCAGGTGCACGCGCTGAGTGTCGTTCACCATGGGCAGGAAGCCGAAGGCGAAATCGACGCGGCCGGTGTCGAGCGCCAGCGCGATCTCGGCAGGCAGCAGCGGCAGGGTTTCGACGCGCACGCCGGGCGCGAGTTCGCCCAGTCGCGCCATCAGGGCCGGCAGGAAGCGACCCTCGCCGATGTCGCTCATGTGGATGCGAAGGTCTTGCGCGAGGCCGACGGCTCGAAGCGGTCGGATTCGTCGAGCGCCTCCTCCAGCATGCCGAGCGCCGACTGCACGGCGCCGGCCAGCCGCTCGGCGCGCGGCGTAGGCGCCACCCCGCCGGGCGTGCGGGTGAAGAGCGCGTCCTTCAGCAGCAGCCGCAGCCGCCCGAGCCCGTGGCTTGCGGCCGGCTGTGTGAGCCCCAGCGATTCTGCGGCGCGGCTGACGCTGCGCGCGCGGTAGACGGCGTCGAACAGGCGCAGCAGGTTCAGGTCGATGGCATTGATATGCATGGCATTCATGTCGGTTAGCACAAATATTCTATTGATGCGGCCGTTCGGCGCTCGCACACTGCACGCGGCGCCGCTGCACATCCCTGTGGCGAGCGCCATGCAAGAAAACCAACAGGAGACAACTCATGCCCGAGATTCGCTTGTACGCGGCGTTTGCCGCATCGTTGTGCGCGGCGTTTGCCGCGTCGGCCCAGCAGCCGCCCGCCGAGGAGCCAGGCTGGGCCAAGGGTCGCCCGAAGACAGAGGCAGCCACGCGCATGGCGCCGGTGCCGGCCTTTCCGATACCGACGGCGGTCGACCAACTGCCGACCGCCAAGTTCAAGCTGCCGCCGGGCTTCAAAGTCGAGACCTGGGCCTCGGGCGTGCTCGACGCTCGCGAGTTGCGGCAAGGCGGCGGCGACACCGTGTTCGTTAGCACGCTGTTCGTCGGCAACAAGATCTATGCGATCGTTCCCCAGGGCAACACGCGCGAGGTCAAGACCATCATCGACAAGGTCGAGAAGGCCGCGGGCATCGAGTACCACAAGGGCAACCTCTATCTGGGCACCCCCAAGCAGATCCTGCGCTACGACGGCATCGACGGCAAACTCGACAACGCCGGGACGCCAGTGGTGCTGTACGACAAGATGCCCGGTGGCGAGGACCACAGCTGGAAGTTCCTGCGCATCCACAAGGACAAGCTCTACTTTCCGATCGGCGCGCCGTGCAACATCTGTGACCCCGGCGAGTACGCCAAGACCAACCGCATGAACCTCGACGGCAGCGGCGTCGAAACCGTGGCGAGCGGCGTGCGCAACACGGTGGGCTTCGACTTCGATCCCAAGACCGACCGGCTCTGGTTCACGGACAACGGCCGCGACTGGCTCAGCGAGGAAATCCCGAATGACGAGCTCAACGTCGTCACCGGCCCGAACCAGCATTTCGGCTACCCGTACTGCCACCAGGGCAACATCCCGGACCCCGAATTCGGCTGGGGCAAGTCGTGCGGCGACTACGTCAAGCCGGCTGCCTTCCTCGGGCCGCATGCCGGAGCGCTGGGACTGAAGTTCTACACGGGCAAGATGTTCCCGGCCAAGTACCAGGGCGCGATGTTCATTGCCCGGCACGGCCCGTGGAACCGCACGGTCAAGTACGCCGACGTCTCTGTCGCCTGGCCCGACGGCAAGGGCGGCGCGAGAGTCGAGCCCTTCATGACGGGGTTCGTCGAGAACAATGCCTACCTCGGGCGGCCCGTCGATTTCATGGTGATGAAGGACGGCTCCCTGCTGGTAAGCGACGACCATGCTGGCGCGATCTACCGCATCAGCTACAGCGGCAAGAAATGAGGACGACGGCGCGGCGCGCCTTCACTGCGGCGGCGGCTGCCGCTTTGCTGGGGCTGACGGCGGCCGCGGGCGCCCAGGGCGTGCCGGGACCCTACGCGCAGCGATACGCCTCGCTGTGCGCGGCCTGCCACGGCGCCAACGGCCGCAGCGAAATGGCCGGCACGCCCGTGCTGGCGGGGCAGCATTCCTTCTATGCGATCACTCAGCTGTTCTTGTTCCGCGAAGGCCGGCGCGCCAACGAGGCCATGAGCGCGGTGGCGAAGGGCATGAAGGACGAGGACCTGCGCGGCTTCTCGGAGTTCATCGGGACGCTGCCGCCGGTGCCTGCGCCCGCTCCTGCGGCGCCGCCCGAGGCAGCGCGCATGGCACGGGGCCAGGCGCTGGCGCAGGAGCACAAGTGCGTGTTCTGCCACGGTGCGGACTTCAGCGGCGGGCAGCAGGTGCCGCGCATCGGGCAGCAGCACGAGGACTACCTGCAGACGACGCTGCGCGAGTTCCGTGCCGGCAAGCGCGTGGGCTACACGAACGCGATGGCCGAAGCGGTTGGCCGCCTCCAGCCCGAGGACCTCGACACCCTCGCCTACTACCTGGCCCGATTTCCGGGCTCGGCCCCCAAGAAGTAAACGGAGACACGACTTTTGGAAGTTTCATTCACGAAGGAAATCGAAGCGCTGCGCCTGAAGGCCGGCGACACCTTTCACGGCGAGGGCATCCTCGCGATCACCAAGGCCCTGCTGCAGTCGGGCGTGGCCTACGTCGGCGGCTACCAGGGCGCGCCGGTGTCGCACCTGCTCGACGTGATGGTGCAGGCCAAGCCCTACATGGACGAGCTCGGCGTGCACGTCGAGGCCTGCTCCAACGAGGCCTCGGCGGCGGCGATGCTCGGCGCCTCGATCCACTATCCGCTGCGCGGCGCGGTGACCTGGAAGTCGATCGTCGGCACCAACGTGGCGGCCGATGCGCTGTCTAATCTTTCGTCTCCGGGGGTCAAGGGCGGCACGCTGATCGTGATCGGCGAGGACTACGGCGAGGGCGCCAGCGTGATCCAGGAGCGCACCCATGCCTACGCGCTCAAGTCGAGCATGTGCCTGCTCGATCCACGGCCCGACCTGGGCACGATGGTCGACATGGTGGAGCACGGCTTTTGCCTGTCGGAGTACTCGAACATGCCCTGCATGATGGAGCTGCGCATCCGCACCTGCCATGTGCGCGGCAGCTTCGAATGCAAGGACAACCAGGCGCCTGCCATCTCCACCCGGACGCCGATGGCCGAGCCGGCCGGCTTCGACTACATGCGCCTCGCGCATCCGCCGGTCACCTTCCGCCACGAAAAGCTAAAGGGCGAAGAGCGCATTCCGGCCGCGCGCCGCTACATCGCCGACAACAAGCTCAATGAGCTGATCCCCGGCACGCACGCCGACCTCGGCATCGTTGTGCAGGGCGGGCTCTACAACGCGATCGTGCGCAGCCTGCAGCATCTGGGCCTGGCCGATGCCTTCGGCGCGAGCGACATTCCGTTGCTGGTGCTCAACGTCGCCTATCCGCTCGTGCCCGAGCAGGTGGCCGATTTCTGCGTCGGAAAGCGCGGTGCTGGTGGTCGAAGAAGGCCAGCCCGAGTACATCGAGCAGGAGATTGCCACGCTGCTGCGCCGGCGCGACATCCAGACGCCGCTGCACGGCTGCGACATGCTGCCGGCCGCCGGCGAGTACGGCGTCGAGGTGCTCGCAAACGGCCTCGGCCAGATTGCGTCGCGCTACCTGCCGCAGCATGTGCAGGAATCGGCGCAGGGATGGCTCACCGGCAACCGCGACCGCCGCGCCGCGGTCGCCACGCAGCTCGATGCGCCGCTGCCGGCACGACCGCCGAGCTTCTGCATCGGCTGCCCCGAGCGACCGGTGTTCGCGGCGCTCAAGCTGGCGCAGGAGGACAGCGGCCCGGTGCACATCGCGGCCGACATCGGCTGCCATGCCTTCGGCACTTTCGAGCCCTTCTCGATGGGCCACTCGATCCTCGGCTACGGCATGGGGCTTGCCAGCCGCGCCGGCGTGTCGCCGATGATGCAGCGCCGCTCGCTCGCGATCATGGGCGACGGCGGTTTCTGGCACAACGGCCTGCTCACCGGCGTGCAGAGCGCGCTCTTCAACGGCGACGACGCGGTGCTGCTGATCTTCAAGAACGGCTACACCTCGGCCACAGGCACGCAGGACATCATCTCCACGCCCGACGACGAGATGAAGGAGCGCGCAGTCGACAAGCAGCAGAGCCTGGTCGACAAGAACCAGACCATCGAAGCGACGCTCAACGGCCTCGGCGTGCAGTGGCTGCGCACCGTGCACACCTACCGCGTGGCCGAGATGCGCGCCACGCTCAACGATGCGTTCACCAGCGACTTCAACGGCCTGAAGGTGATCATTGCCGAGGGCGAATGCCAGCTCGAACGACAGCGCCGCATCAAGCCCTGGATCGCCGGTCTGCTCAAGAGGGGCAAGCGCGTGGTGCGCGTGAAGTACGGCGTCGACGAGGACGTGTGCAACGGCGACCACGCCTGCATCCGGCTGTCGGGCTGCCCGACGCTCACCATCAAGGACAACCCCGATCCGCTCAAGGTCGACCCGGTGGCGGTGGTGATCGACGGCTGCGTGGGCTGCGGCCTGTGCGGCGAAAACGCGCATGCAGCCACGCTGTGCCCGAGCTTCTACCGCGCCGAGGTGGTGCAGAACCCGAAGTGGCACGAGCGGCTGCTGCATGGCTTGCGCGGCGCCATCGTTCGCACGCTGCAACCCGCATGACATCGATGACGAACCCGAACCGTACCCAACCCATCACGCTCCTGATCTGCGCCCTGGGCGGCGAAGGCGGCGGCGTGCTGACCGAATGGCTGGTCGACGCGGCGCGCCATGCCGGCTACGCAGCGCAGAGCACCTCCATCCCCGGCGTCGCGCAGCGTACCGGCGCAACCACCTACTACGTCGAGGTGTTCCCGCTGCCGCTGGCTCAGCTTGCAGGGCGCAAGCCGGTGTTCAGCCTGAGCCCGGTGCCTGGCGCGCTGGACGCAATCGTCTCGTCCGAGCTGCTCGAAACAACGCGCCAGATCGGCAACGGCATGAGCGCGCCCGAGCGCACACTGGTCATCACGTCGTCGGGCCGAACGCTCACCACCGCCGAACGCATGCAGCCCGGCGATGGCCGCGCCGACGCCGAGCGGCTGCTGGCGGTGGTCAAGGCCTTCAGCCGCGAGCACCATGTGTTCGACATGGGCACGGCGGCGCGCGACGCCGGCACCGTGGTGAGCGCCGTGATGCTCGGCGCCATCGCCGGCAGCGGCCTCTTTCCCTTTCCGCGCGAGGCCTACGAGCATGTGGTGCGCGGCGGCGACACCAGCGCGCCCGAAAAGCTGAACAAGATGGCAGCTGCCAGCCTGCGCGGATTTGCCAAGGCCTGCGACATCGTCGGCACGCCGCGCGCGCAAGCGGCGATGGTGACGCAGCTCCTGTCAACCGACGGCGACGAAGCGCCTGCCCGGAAGGCATTGCCCAGCGACGTTGCGCAGTTATTCCCGCATCCGGCGCACGACATGCTCGCGCTCGGCCATGCGCGCCTGCTCGACTACCAGGACGCGGCCTACGCGGCGCTCTACATCGAGCGGCTGCGGCAGGTGCTCGTGGCCGAACGCACAGCCGATCCGGCCGGCGCCAATGGCTTTGCCGTCACCCGCGAAATGGCGCGCTGGCTGGCGCTGTGGATGGCCTTCGACGACATCGTGCGGGTGGCCGAACTCAAGAGCCGCGCCAGCCGCACGCAGCGCGTGCGCAGCGAAGTGAAGGCCGGCGACGACGACATCGTGAAGGTGTACGACCATTTCAAGCCGGGCGCGCCCGAGTTCGCGGCACTGCTGCCGGCCGCGCTGGCCCGTCGCGTTACCGCCTGGGACCGGCGCCGGAAGACGCCGTTCGCGCTGCCGCTCAAGGTCGGCAGCCACTCGGTGCTGGGCATGGCCTCGCTGCGGGTGCTGGCTTCGTTGCGCTGGCTCCGGCGGCGCGGCAGCCGCTTCATCGAAGAGCAAAGGCTGATCGAGCGCTGGCTCTCGGCCGTGGTCGCGGGCGCCCGCACCGACTGGCGCCTCGGCCACGAGATCGCGCTGTGCGGCCGGCTGATCAAGGGCTACGGCAGCACCAACGAGCGCGGCAAGGACAACCTGCTGCATGTGATCGACCACCTGGCTGCGCTGCCCGGCGCGACAGCCGGCGCGCGCGCCGACGCCATCGCCGCCGCGCGTGCTGCCGCGCTGGCCGACGAAGCCGGCACGGCGCTCGATGCCGCGCTGATTCGGCACGGCGCCCCGGCCCGCCCGCCTAAGGAGCAGCCGATCCGATGGATGAAGCGCCCGCCGGTGGCGACATCATGAACAAGGCATGAGCAAGTCTGTGGTCTATACCACGCAGGTCGAGTTCGGCGACTGCGATCCGGCCGGCATCGTCTGGTTTCCCAACTTTTTCCGCTGGATCGATGCCGCGTCGCGCCACTTCTTCAGCGAATGCGGCGTGCCACGTTGGGAAGAAACGGCGCAGACGCTCGGCGTCATCGGCACGCCGCTGGTCGACACGCACACACGCTTCGTCAAGAGCGCGAGCTATGGCGACACGCTCGACATCGCAGCTGCGATCACCGAATGGCGCGCCAGGAGCTTCGTGCAGAGCTACCGGATGCTGCGCGGCAGCGAGCTGATCCTCGAATGCGAGGAGGTCCGCATCTTCGCGGCGAAGCGCGAGGGCGGCGGCATCCGGGCGGTGCCGATTCCGCCGGAGATCAGGCGGCTGTGCGAGCAGCCTGGCTAAGGCATTGCAGCGAGCAGATCGACATGGGCGCTACAGGATCAGCAACGCCCTGAAGTCGTTGACGTTGGTGTGCGTCGGCCCGGTCACGAGCAGGTCGCCGATCGCGTCGAAGTAGCCGTAGGCGTCGTTGCGGTCGAGGTGGTCGGCGAGCTTGCAGCCGGTGGCGGCCGCGCGCACCAGCGTGTCGGGGGTCACGAAGGCGCCGGCGTTGTCTTCTACGCCGTCGATGCCGTCGGTG
This sequence comes from Variovorax sp., assembly GCA_037720315.1. Classification (GTDB taxonomy): domain Bacteria; phylum Pseudomonadota; class Gammaproteobacteria; order Burkholderiales; family Burkholderiaceae_C; genus Variovorax. Next base: position 10,270 of record JBBJMS010000111.1, read on the forward strand.
TCGGCGGCCAGCGCCCACACGTCCAGCTGCCCGGCAAGAGCCCCCGCGAGACCGAGGCAGAACTCGCCCGCGCGCCCGCCGCGCCCCTTGGCACTGCCCGGCTGGCGCGGACGGATGGTGACGGTGGTCTCGCCGCCCGAGAGAACGACGCAGGGCCGCGCGAAAGGCGTGGCGCGCAGGGCCACGGCACGCGCCAGTGCGCCGTGCACCTTGCCGACTTCGCGCGACTCGCCTTCCATCTCGTCGCTCAGGATGTGGGCATCGATCCCGGCGGCGCGCGCGGCGTCGGCAGCGGCTGCCAGCGATTGCTGCGGCGTCGCGATCAGGTGCGTGACATGACCCTCGAACACCGCATCGGAAGGCTTGGGCGTTTCGAGCGCGCCGCTGTCGAGCTGCGCACGCACCGGGGCCGGCACGTCGATGCCGTAGCGCGCCAGGATGGCCAGCGCATCGGCACAGGTGGTCGCATCGGGCACCGTCGGCCCGCTGGCGATCACGGCGGGTCGTCGCCGGGCACGTCGCTGATGGTGAGCGTGACGACCTGGGCCGGCGCGCACGCGGCGGCGAGCCGGCCGCCCTTGATGCGCGACAGATGCTTGCGCACGCAGTTCATCTCGCCGATGTGTGCGCCCGACTCCAGCAGCTGCTTGTTGATGCGCTGCTTGTCGGCCAGCGTGAGGCCCTCGGCCGGCAGCGTGAGCAGGGCCGAGCCGCCGCCCGAGATCAGGCACAGCACCAGGTCGTCGGAAGTGAGGCCCTCGGTCAGCGCGACGATGCGCTCGGCGGCATCGAGCCCGGCCTGGTCCGGCACCGGATGCGCGGCCTCGACCAGTTCGATGCGCACCGCCAGGCCCGCGGGGCGTGGCGGGATGTGGCCGTAGCGCGTGACCACCAGTCCGGAAAGCGGCGCGTCGGCCGGCCACAGCGCTTCGAGCGCCTGCGCCATCGAGCCACCGGCCTTGCCGGCGCCCAGCACCAGCGTGCGCCCCTTCGGCGGCGGCGGCAGGCACGCGCCCATGCTGGCGAGCGGCAGCGCCCGCTCGACCGCGACGCGGTAGAGATGTTCGAGAAATTCGCGCGGTGCGGTGCGCGGATCGGGCACCGGATTCGATGTGTTCATGTGGTGTGTCTCCACGCCCGATTGTCCACAGCCGCGCGAAGCTATTGGGTCTTGGCGCCGGCCTCGAACCACTTGCCGATGAGCGCGCGCTCGGCGTCGGTGATGCCGGTAGAGTTGTTCATCGGCATGATCTTCGTCACCACCACCTGCTGAT
>JBBJMS010000112.1:0-11478 GCA_037720315.1 Variovorax sp.
GCAGGTGGGCAACAAGGTGTACGGTGGCCAGTCGTCGCATCTGCCGCTCAAGCTCAACATGGCTGGTGTGATTCCGCCGATCTTCGCCTCGTCGATCATCTTGTTGCCTGCAACGGTGGTGGGCTGGTTCAGCACCGGTGAAAGCATGCGCTGGATCAGGGACATTGCGGGCGCACTGACGCCGGGGCAGCCGATCTACGTCATGCTCTACGCCGCTGCGATCATCTTTTTCTGTTTCTTCTACACGGCCCTGGTGTTCAACAGCCGCGAAACGGCCGACAACCTGAAGAAGAGTGGCGCGTTCATTCCTGGCATTCGCCCGGGTGACCAGACCGCGCGCTATATCGACAAGATTCTGGTTCGCCTTACGTTGGCCGGTGCGGTGTACATCACCTTCGTCTGCCTGCTGCCGGAGTTCCTCATCCTCAAGTACAACGTGCCGTTCTATTTCGGCGGCACCTCGCTATTGATCATCGTCGTGGTAACCATGGACTTCATGGCCCAGGTGCAGAACTACATGATGTCCCAGCAGTACGAATCGCTGCTGAAGAAGGCCAACTTCAAGACCTCGTAGGTCAACGTTGAACGAACAGTTTTAGGAGAATGAAATGAGAGTTTCGGCTTCGGTCAAAACCATTTGCCGCAATTGCAAGATCATCCGCCGCAAGGGTGTGGTGCGTGTGATCTGTACCGACCCGCGCCACAAGCAGCGCCAGGGTTGATTGAAGAGAGTATTAGAGGACGCACATGGCACGTATTGCTGGCATCAACATTCCACCGCACAAGCACACTGAAATTGGCCTGACCGCCATCTTCGGCATCGGTCGCACTCGCGCCCGTCAGATTTGCGAAGCGAGCGGCATCGACTATTCGAAGAAGATCAAGGATCTGTCGGACGCCGATCTCGAGAAGATCCGCGACCAAATCGCGCTCTTCACCATCGAAGGCGACCTGCGCCGCGAAACGACGATGAACATCAAGCGCTTGATGGACATCGGCTGCTATCGCGGCTTCCGCCACCGTCGCGGCCTGCCGATGCGCGGCCAGCGCACGCGTACCAATGCCCGTACCCGCAAAGGTCCGCGCAAGGCGGCGCAGTCCCTGAAGAAATAAGGATAGATCAGCATGGCTAAAGCTCCTGCCAACAACGCGGCACAACGCGTTCGCAAGAAGGTCCGCAAGAACGTTGCGGACGGCGTCGCGCATGTACACGCGTCGTTCAACAATACGATCATCACGATCACCGATCGCCAGGGCAACGCCTTGTCGTGGGCTTCGTCGGGCGGCCAGGGCTTCAAGGGCTCGCGCAAGTCGACGCCGTTTGCTGCCCAGGTCGCCTCGGAAGTCGCCGGCCGCGCTGCGGTCGAGCAAGGCATCAAGAACCTCGACGTCGAGATCAAGGGCCCGGGCCCGGGTCGTGAATCGTCGGTGCGCGCGCTCGCGGCACTGGGCATCCGCATCAATTCGATCGCCGATGTGACCCCGGTTCCGCACAACGGCTGCCGTCCTCAGAAGCGTCGTCGCATCTAAAGCGAGAACGCTCGGCGCAGCCAGCTTTCGAGCCGGCTGCGCGTTTTGTTTTTCAACAAGCCCACCGCCATCGGCACGCCGCTGATGGCTCCCGCAGACACCCTCTGCGGAAGATGACACAAAGGAAGATCAAGTGGCACGCTACCTCGGCCCCAAGGCCAAACTTTCCCGCCGCGAAGGCACCGACCTTTTCCTGAAAAGCGCACGCCGCTCAATCCAGGACAAGTCCAAGTTCGATTCCAAGCCGGGCCAGCATGGCCGCACTTCGGGTCAGCGCACGTCCGACTTCGGCCTGCAGTTGCGTGAGAAGCAGAAGGTCAAGCGCATGTACGGCGTGCTCGAGAAGCAGTTCCGCCGCTATTTCGAAGAGGCCGATCGCCGCCGCGGAAACACGGGCGCCAATCTGCTGTTCATCCTCGAGGCGCGCCTGGACAACGTGGTGTACCGCATGGGCTTCGGCTCGACGCGCGCGGAAGCACGCCAACTGGTTTCGCACAAGGCAATCACGGTGAACGGCCAGTCGGTCAACATCCCGTCGTACCTGGTGAAGACCGGTGACGTGATCGCTGTGCGCGACAAGTCGAAAAAGCAGACCCGCATCGCCGAGGCGCTGCAATTGGCTCAGCAAGTCGGCATTCCGGCCTGGGTCGAAGTTAACGCCGACAAGGGCGAAGGCACCTTCAAGAAGGTTCCCGACCGCGACGAGTTCGCTGCCGACATCAACGAGTCGCTGATCGTCGAGCTCTATTCGCGGTAACGGACAAACGTGCCGCCTCCGGCGGCCCGAACTTGAAATTTTAGTGCCTGCCGGCGCATCACCGGCAGGCACTTCACCAGCCTTACCGGTGTAACGAGCCGGGGGTATTGAGAGGAAGTCTGCATGCAAACCACCCTGCTGAAACCCAAGACCATCCAGGTCGAACAACTTGCTGCCAACAAGGCCAAGGTCACGCTCGAACCTTTCGAGCGCGGTTACGGTCACACGCTCGGCAACGCGCTGCGTCGCGTGCTGCTGTCGTCGATGGTGGGCTACTCCGCGACCGAAGTGACGATCGCCGGCGTGCTTCATGAGTACTCGTCGATCGACGGTGTGCAGGAAGACGTCGTCAACATCCTGCTGAATCTCAAGGGCGTGGTCTTCAAGCTCCACAACCGCGACGAAGTCACGCTGAGCCTGCGCAAGGATGGCGAAGGCGCTGTCACTGCGTCCGACATTCAGACGCCGCACGATGTCGAGATCATCAATCCAGACCATGTGATTGCCCACCTTTCGCAAGGCGGCAAGCTCGACATGCAGATCAAGGTCGAAAAGGGCCGCGGCTATGTGCCCGGCACGATGCGCCGTTATGCGGACGAGCCGACCAAGTCGATCGGCCGGATCGTGCTGGATGCGTCTTTCTCGCCCGTCAAGCGCGTGAGCTACACGGTCGAAAGCGCCCGCGTCGAGCAGCGCACCGACCTTGACAAGCTGCTGGTCGAAATAGAAACCAACGGTGCGATCACCGCCGAAGACGCAGTCCGCGCTTCGGCCAAGATCCTGGTTGAGCAACTGGCCGTTTTCGCGCAGCTCGAAGGCGGCGAACTGGCGGCGTTCGATGCGCCGGCACCGCGCAGCGCCCAGCAGTTCGACCCGATCTTGCTGCGCCCGGTCGACGAACTCGAACTCACCGTGCGTTCGGCCAACTGCCTGAAGGCCGAAAACATCTACTACATCGGCGACCTGATCCAGCGCACCGAGAACGAGTTGCTCAAGACTCCGAACCTGGGTCGCAAGTCGCTCAACGAAATCAAGGAAGTGCTCGCCTCGCGCGGTCTGACATTGGGCATGAAGCTCGAAAGCTGGCCACCGGCCGGCCTCGACAAAAGGTAATAGAGGAATAGCAAGGCCACCTTCGGCGGCCTTGGACTTCTGTTGGTGAACTGGCAGTACCTGACACGGCTGCCTTTGATTTAAAAGTAAAGGAAATACACCATGCGTCACGGACACGGACTCCGCAAACTCAACCGCACAAGCTCGCACCGGTTGGCGATGCTGCAGAACATGATGAATTCGCTCATCGAGCATGAAGCAATCAAGACCACGGTTCCCAAGGCCAAAGAGCTGCGCCGCGTCATCGAGCCGATGATCACGCTCGCCAAGAAGCCGACCGTCGCCAATAAGCGCCTGGCGTTCGACCGACTGCGCGACCGCGACAGCGTGGTCAAGCTGTTCGCCGAACTGGGCCCACGCTACCAAGCACGTCCGGGCGGCTACACGCGGATCCTGAAAATGGGTTTCCGCGTCGGCGACAACGCGCCGATGGCCTTGGTCGAACTGGTCGATCGCCCTGAAGTCACTGAAGCACCTGCCGAAGAGCAGGGTGCCGAAGAATAGGCTATTATTCCATCTTGCCGCGCGATGGAGCAGCCTGGTAGCTCGTTGGGCCTCATAACCCAAAGGTCGCAAGTTCAAATCTTGCTCGCGCAACCAAATTTTTCGACAGCCTTCGCAGGTCGTCGTTGAAAGCAAAAAGCCCACTTCAGTGGGCTTTTTGTCGTCTGGGATTCTGCTTCTGGGATCAGTCAGGCACCACCGCGGTTACTTCAATCTCCACCTTCGCGCGAGCCTCGACCAGCGCTGCGACCTGCACGCACGTCATGGCCGGAAAATTGCGTCCCATCGCTTCTCGATAGACCGGCCCGAGCTCGCCCAGGCGATGGTTGTATTCGTCGCGGTCGATCACGTACCAGGTCATGCGCACCATGTGCTCGGGCCCGGCGCCAGCTTCTCGGAGCACCTCGACGATGTTGCGCAGTGTCTGGCGCGTCTGCTCGATGAAGTCGTCCGACTCGAATTGCTGTTGCGCATTCCAGCCGACCTGGCCGCCGACGAACACCATCGTGCCGCGCGCAGCGACGCCGTTGGCATAGCCCTTGGGCGGCGCCCAGCCGGGCGGTTGCAATCGTTGAATCATGGTGTGGGTTGCCTCAATTTGAATCGTTGGAGCTTGCCGGTTTCGGTGCGGGGCAGGCCGGCAACGAACTCGATCTCGCGGGGATATTTGAACGGTGCGATGGTGGCCTTCACATGGTCTTGCAGCGCCTTCACCAATGTGGCGTCGCCGCTGTGGCCCGGTTTGAGCACGCAAAAGGCCTTGACGATCATTCCGCGCTCGGCATCTGGCTTGCCGATCACACCGCATTCGGCAATGGCGGGATGCTTCAGCAGCGCGTCTTCGACCTCCGGGCCGCCGACGTTGTAGCCGGCAGTGACGATCATGTCGTCGGCGCGAGACTGGTAGAAGAAGTAGCCGTCCTCGTCCTGCACGAACGCATCGCCTGGATAGTTCCACCCGTCGCGCACGTAGTCGGTCTGGCGCGGGTCGTCCAGGTAGCGGCAGCCTACCGGGCCGACGATCGCCAGCCTGCCGACCGTGCCGCGCGGCACCTCGCTGCCTTCGTCGTCGACGACCTTGGCGGTGAATCCGGGCACGGCCTTGCCGACGGCGCCGCGCCGAACCTGGTCGCCGGCCGCCGAAATGTAGATGTGGAACACCTCGGTGCCGCCGATGCCGTCGAGCATCTCGATGCCGGTGGCGTCCTTCCAGAGCTGGCGGGTGGCGTCGGGCAAAGCCTCGCCTGCGCTCACGCAGATGCGCAGGCTCCGCACGCCGCGCGCCTTCGCGAACGGCGCCATCTGCCGGTAGAACGTGGGCGCGGTGTAGCAGATGGTGGCGCCGCTGGCGCGGATGGCGTCCACCATCGTCTCGGGCGTGTAGGGCGCGTCGTGGAAGTACACCGACGCGCCGGCCCACATCGGAAAAATCAGCCGGCCGCCACGACCGAAGGTGAAGGCGAGCGGCGGCGAACCCAGCACGATGTCGTCGGTACGCGCTCGCAGAACGTGCCGCGGCCAGGTCTCGCACATGGCGAGCACATCACGGTGCGTCGTCACCGGCGCCTTCGGCTTGCCGGTGGTGCCGGACGTGAATGCGAGCAGCGCGATGTCGTCGGCGGCGGTCGGGCAGCCTGCGAACTGGCCCGATTTGGCGGCGGCGAGCGCCTCCAGCGTGTCTTTCGCATCGGGCTGGTTGAAGGCGACGATGGTCCGCAGCACCGGATGCGCCTGCTGCGCGGTACGCAGCTCGTCCTGCAGCCTGCCCTCGCACAACGCGACGACCGGCTGCGACTTCTCGATGATGTCGCCCAGTTCCTTGGCGCGCAGCAGCGGCATCGTGGCAACTGCGATGAGACCGGCCTTGACCACCGCGAGCCAGGCCAGCGCCATGCCGATCGAATTGCCGCCGCGCAGCAGCACGCGGTTTCCGGGCACGAGGCCGAGGTCTTCGACCAGCACCTGCGCAATGCGGTTCACCTCGATCGCCGCCTCGGCATAGCTGAGCGTGCGCAAGGGCGAGCGCAGCATCGGCTGATTGGCCCAACCCTTGGCGGCCGCTTTGTCCAATAGCTCCTCGACCAGGTTGAGCCGGTCCGGCAGCTGCAGTTCGGGCAGGTCGTAGCGAAACGTCGGCAACTGCTCTGCCGGCGGCAGACGGTCGTGCACGAAGCGGTCGGTCTGTGCGCTCATGGCTGGTTTCGCAAGACCGATTTGCCGATGATCAACTGCTGCACTTCGGTTGCGCCTTCGTAGATGCGAAGCGAACGGATGTCTCGGTAAAGGCTTTCGATCTTCGTGCCCACCTTCACGCCGAGCCCGCCGTGCATCTGCAGCGCCATGTCGATCACGCGGCTTGCGTTCTCGGTGGCGCACATCTTGGCCATTGCCGCCGCTGCGCTGAGATCGCCTTCAGCCGGCACGCCCCGGCGCTCGCTGTCGTCGCGCATCCATGCGGCGCGGTAGGTCAGCAGCGCTGCGCTGTCGATCAGTGCCGCCATCTCGCCGAGCTTGGCCTGCGTGAGCTGGAAGTCCGCAAGTGTCTGGCCGAACATCCGCCGCTTGCTCGCATGCTGTACCGCCTCGGCCAGCGCACGCCGCGCCATGCCGAGCGCGGCGCCGGCAACGGAGGCGCGAAAAATATCAAGCGTGCGCATGGCCAGCTTGAAGCCGCCTTGCAGTTCGCCGAGCTGCGCTTCGTGCGGCACCGTGCAGCCCTCGAAGCGCAAAGTGGCGAGCGGATGCGGCGCCATCACCTCGATGTGCTCCGAGGCGTCGAGCCCGGCTGTTGCCGCATCGACGATGAAGGCGGTGATGCCGCGGGCGCCTGCCTGCGGATCGGTCTTGGCGAACACGCAATAGAAGTCTGCAATGCCGCCGTTGCTGATCCAGGTCTTTTCACCTGAAAGGCGCCATCCCTCAGCGGCCGAAACAGCCTGCATCGCCATCGCGCCAACGTCCGAACCGGCTTCGGGTTCGCTCAATGCAAAGGCGGCGATCTTGTCGCCGCGCGCCACGGCGCCCAGATAGTCGGCCCGCTGCGGCGCGGTGCCCGCGAGCGTGATCGCGCCGCTGCCGAGCCCCTGCATGGCAAAAGCGAAGTCGGCCAGCGGCGAATGGAATGCGAGCGTCTCGCGCAGCAGCACCAGCGCGCGCGAGTCGAGCCGCGGCAGGGCGCCGCCGAACTCGGCCGGCACGCAGTAGCGCAGCCAGCCGCCGTCGCCGAGCCGCCTCACCCAGTCGCGGCAGGCAGCGCGGTCGTCGCGCTCGTCGACAGCCTGCGCGGCTGCCCACGGCAGCAGTTCGCGCGCGAGCGAGCGATGCACATCGTCGAAGAAGGGCAGCGCCAGATGCGCCGTGGAAGGGTCGAGCGACGAGGCAGCCATCGCGTCAGTCTCCGCCGAACACCGGCTTGCGCTTGGCGGAGAAAGCCTCGTAGGCACGCTTGAAGTCCTCCGTCTGCATGCAGATCGCCTGCGCCTGCGCCTCGGACTCGATCGCCTGGTCGATCGTCATCGACCATTCCTGTGCCAGCATGGTCTTGGTCATGCCGTGTGCGAAATTCGGTCCTTCGGCGAGTTCGCGTGCGACGGCGGTTGCCGCGCCGAGCAGCGCATCGCTCTCGTGCAACGCATTGAAGAAGCCCCAGGCATGGCCCTCCTGCGCCGTCATGGCGCGGCCGGTGAAGAGAAGCTCCGATGCGCGGCCCTGTCCGATCATGCGCGGCAGCAGGGCGCAAGCACCCATGTCGGCGCCGGCAAGGCCGACGCGCGTGAACAGAAACGCCGTGCGCGTGGCGGGCGTGCCGTAGCGCAGATCGCAGGCCAGCGCGATCATCGCGCCGGCGCCGGCGCAGACACCGTCGATCGCGCCGACGATCGGCTGCGGGCAATGTCGGATCGCCGTGACCAGGTCGCCGGTGATCCGGGTGAAATCGAGCAGCACGGGCATCCGCATGCGCGTGAGCGGGCCGATGATCTCGTGCACGTCGCCGCCGGAGCAGAAGTTGCCGCCGGCGCCGGTGACGACGATCGCCTTGACGTCGGTGGCGAAGTTGAGCGCGCGGAACAGGTCGCGCAGTTCAGCATACGAATCGAAGGTCAGCGGGTTCTTGCGTTCCGGCCGGTTCAGGGTGACGGTGCCGACACCGGCATCGAACGACCACGAGAAGTGTTCGGCCACATAGGCGGCCTTGGGTTCGAACTGCGCGCGCATGGGACTGTCCGCGCCGATGTAGTGCTTCATGGAATCTCCGCCATCTGATGGTGTGTGTGCTGCTTGACCTTGCCGAGCAGCCGGTGGAGTTGCGTCACTTCCTTCGCGCTCAGTCCGGCGAAGGCATCGACGATCCATTCCTCGTGCTGCTGCGCCATGTCGTTGAAGAATCGGCGGCCGCGCGCGGTGAGGCGAACTCGCCAGGCCCGCCGGTCGCCCTCCACATCGACGCGCTCGACCAGCCCCTCGGCGACCAGTTGATCCGTGATGCCGGTGACGTTGCCGCCAGTCACCATCATCCGGCGCGAGAGTTCGTTCATCTTCAGTCCGTCGGGCGAACGCTCGAGCTGCGACATCAGGTCGAAGCGCGGCAGCGTGGTGGCGAACTGTTCGCGCAGTTCGTTGCGCACCTGCTTTTCGATCAGCTGCGTGCAGGTCAGCAGGCGCAGCCACAGGCGCAGCTCTTCCGGGTGCTCGACGTGGGCTCTGGCCTCGAGGTCCATGCTATTGCTCCTCCTCGGAATCGCGCGGTGCCGTAGCGGCTGCCGTGGTTGCGGCAATCTGCTGCTGCTTGGCAATCTCGCGGTACATCTGGTCGCGCCCGCTCAGGTACTGCTTGGGCCAGTCGACGGCCCTGCTCTGAAGCTTGGCGGTTTCGTGCAGCGTCCAAGCCGGGTCGGCAAGATGAGGCCGCGCAATCGCGCACAGGTCGGCACGGCCAGCCGCGATGATGCTGTTGGCCTGGTCGGCGTCGGTGATGGCACCGACCGCGATGGTCGCGATCCCGACCTCGTTGCGGATGCGGTCGGCAAAGGGCGTCTGGTACATGCGGCCGTACACCGGCTTGGCCGCGCGCGTGGTCTGGCCGGACGAGACATCGATGAAGTCGCAGCCTGCGTCCTTGAAGGCGCGCGCCACCTCGACCGCATCGGCATCCGTGTTGCCGCCTGGCGCCCAGTCGTGCGCCGAGATGCGCACGCTCATCGGCCGTTGCGCTGGCCACGCAGCGCGCATTGCACGGAACACCTCGAGCGGAAAGCGGCAGCGCGCCGCGATGTCGCCGCCGTATTCGTCGGTACGCAGGTTGGTCAACGCACTGATGAACGATGCAAGCAGGTAGCCATGCGCGCAGTGCAGTTCGAGCCAGTCGAAGCCGGCGTCGGCGGCACGCCGCGTCGACTCGACGAAGCGCTCGCGCAGGTCGTCCATGTCGGCGCGCGTCATGGCGCCCGGCAACTGGTTCTGCTCCCCGTAGGCGAGGGCGCTGGCGGCGAGCAGCGGCCAGTTGCCTTCGGCCAGCGGCTCGTCGGCTTGCTCCCAGCCCAGCTGCGTCGAGCCCTTCGGGCCGCTGTGACCGAGCTGCATGCCGATCTTCGCGTTCGACTGCGTGTGCACGAAATCGACGATGCGCTTGAAGGCCGCCGATTGCGCATCGTTGTAGAGCCCGGTGCAGCCCGGCGTGATGCGGCCTTCCGGCGTCGGGCTGGTCATCTCGACGAACACCAGCGCCGCACCGCCGAGCGCGCGCGCGCCAAGGTGCACCAGCAAAAAGTCCTGCGGCGTGCCGTCGACCGCGCTGTAGGTCGCCATCGGCGACACGATGATGCGGTTCTTGAGCGTCAAGTCACGCACCGTGAGCGGCATGAGCATCGGCGGCATCGCCTTGCCGCCAGCGAGCCACTGCTCGTAGCCGCCGAGCCACGCGGTGTCGCGCAGGCGCAGGTTCTCGTGGCTGATGCGCTGAGAACGCGTCAGCAGCGAATAGGCGAACTGCTCGACTTGCATGCCGGTGTAGCGGTGCACGTTCTCGAACCACTCGGTCGAGTTGCGTGCCGCGTTCTGGATCTTGAGCACCTCGACGCTGCGCCGCGCCTCGTAGGCCTCGAGCACCTGGTCGATGCTGTGATTGCCGCTGCGGGCAAACTCGTCCGACAGGTCGATCGCGTCCTCCAGCGCCAGCTTGGTGCCCGAGCCGATCGAGAAATGCGCCGTGTGCGCGGCGTCGCCCATCAGCACCAGCGGCACGCTCCTGCCGTTCACATCGATACGGTGCGTCCAGTGCTTGCAGACCACGCGCGGAAAGCGGATCCAGTTGGCCGAGCCGCGCAGGTGCATTGCGTTGCTGATCAGTTCGTGGCCGCCGAGATACTGCGCAAAAAGTCGCTCGCAGAATGCAATGGCCTCCGGCTGCTCCATCTTGTCGAGGCCATGGGCTTGCCACACATGCTCCGGTGTCTCCACGATGAAGGTCGAGGTCTTGTCGTCGAACTGATAGGCGTGGGCCTGGAACCAGCCGTGCTCGGTCTGTTCGAAAGCAAAGGTGAAGGCATCGAAGGTCTGGTGCGTTCCGAGCCAGACGAAGCGGCACTGGCGCAGGTCGACGTCGGGCTCGAATACTTCGGCGTAGCGCTGGCGGATGCGGCTGTTGAGCCCGTCGCAGGCGATGACCAGGTCGGCGTCGTACTCGGCGGCCAGCGCCTGGTCGTCGGTCGCATCGGTCTCGAACACCAGCTTCACATCGAGCGCCAGGCAGCGCTCCTGCAGGATGTTGAGCAGCCGCTTGCGGCCGATGCCGCAGAAGCCGTGGCCGCCCGAGCGCACCTGACGGCCCTTGAAGAACACCTGGATGTCGTCCCAGTGATGGAACTCGCGCCCTATCAACGCTGCCGTTTCTGCGTCGGCCGTTGCCAGGTTGGCCAGCGTCTGGTCGCTCAGCACCACGCCCCAGCCAAAAGTGTCGAAGGGCCGGTTGCGTTCGACCACCGTCACTTCGAGCGCAGGCTGCCGCGCCTTCATCAAGAGCGCGAAGTAAAGCCCCGCAGGCCCTCCGCCGATGCAGAGCACGCGCTGCAGATTCGTCGCAAATCTATTCATGGATCAATAGTTTAGATATAAACGACCTATTGTCAATCGAGCTGACCCATCCATTGGCTGAGTTGACGACTGTTCGTGCGGTAGCAAGAATCGGCCATGCCAAACTTGATACCGAAGATCGAGTCCCAGCTCTCCGCGCTTCCTGTCGCGATCACGCTGCAGCTACCCGACGGGCGGCAGTTCGCGAAGCCGGGCTCGCGGGTCAAGCTCGCTTTTTCAGAATGGTCGGCACTCGCCAACCTGGGCGCGCGGCAGATCGGCGCGATCGGCGAAGCCTATGTCGAAGGCCGCGTCCAGATCGAAGGCGCGATGCGCGACCTGTTCGATGCGGCGGTCGGCCTCCTGCCCGGCAATCCGGTCAAAACTGACACCCATTGGTGGAGCCGCCTGCACCGACGCGCCAAGTCGCGCGGCGCGCATTCGCTGGGCAAGGATGCGGCGCAGATCGAGTTTCACTACGACGTGTCGGACGACTTCTATGCGTT
>JBBJMS010000113.1:0-11423 GCA_037720315.1 Variovorax sp.
AAGTAGAGCCCAGGCTCGGCGCCGGAGCACGATACGGCGCGAAAACTTTCTTTACCCGCGGCTCACCGAGTGCTCACCGCGGCGAAACAGGGCGCTTCCACACTCTCCTTCACCTGCTGCCCATCGGCTGCAGGCTTCTTCGAAAGGAAGCACTTCATGATCTCGTCTCGCAAAAGCCTTCTCCTCGCCGGCCTGTTCGCGTCGGCCACCTTCGCATCGTCCGGCGCCTTCGCCCAGGCACCGCTGACGGCGCCGATTCCGCCCGCCGCCGAGGCGCAGGTCGCCGCACCCAAGGCGCAGGCACCGCACAAACGCATGGACCAAGCCCAGCGTATCGAACGCATGCAGGCACACCGCGCCGAGCGACTCGCCACGCTGAAGCAGAAACTGCAGCTGACGCTGTCGCAGGAAGGCGCGTGGAGCGGGTTCACCGAAGCACAGAAGCGGCCTCCGCGCGCTGCAGGCCAGGCCAGAGCCGACCGCGCCGAACTGGCGCGGCTCACCACGCCGCAGCGTCTCGACCGCATGCAGGCTCGCCAGGCCGAGCGCAGCGCCATGCAGGGCAAGCGCATCGATGCGACGCGCACCCTGTATGCCGCGCTGTCGCCCGAGCAGCAGAAAACCTTCGATGCCGAATCGATGCGCTTCGAACATCGCAAGCACGGCGGCCACCACCATCACGGCGAGCCGGCCACAAGGAGCTGATCGCTGCGCACGTAAAAAAGCCCGCAGCGCTCGATGCGGGCTTTTTTTTAGTTCAGAGTGCCTACTTCGGCGTACCGGTCTTGTTGGTCGGGTTGGTCGGCACTTCCGGCCGCTCGCCGGTCTGGCCCATCTGCGGTTTGGTCTTGCGAGCTTCTTGACTGACCTCCCGGCGCGACATTTCGCCGGTGGGCTTGGGCGTCATGTTGGGCTGGTTGTTCATCGTGGTCGAGGCCTCTCCCTTGGGCACCATCGAGTTGGCTGGACTGCGGTTCTCCGCGCGGGCTTCCGATTTCACGTCGGCACGCGAGGTGGGATTGCTGCCGTCGGGACGCTGGGTGGGATTGGCGGTGTTGCCGGTGGGCTTCTTGGTACTGGCCTCGCCGCCCTTTGCGGGGTCTGGCGCAGCCGGAACCGCGGTGGTCTGTGCGATCGATGCGCCGCCGAGACCCATAAGTCCGGCGAGAACGGTTGTGGCGATAAAACCTTGCTTCATGGTGATTCCTTGTCTCTTACGTTCAACAAAAAGATGAGCTATTGCTACAAGCTCTGAAGACACGCTAGGAGTAGTAAATGGTTCGGTGTGTGGGGATGCGGCAGGGCTGCCTGTAGGAACGAGCCGCCGCATTGCGCAGGCCGGCAAAGCTGGTGGCACGCTCCTACAGCCGATCTCCGGCCTGAACCTTACAAACAGATGTGTGAAGCCTTCCTCCCCTTCGACCGGCGTGATCGCATCACCCACTTCCCTCAAGGTCATGACGGTGAACACCCACAAGGGGTTCACCGCGCTCAACCGCAAATTCATCCTGCCGGAGCTGCGCGACGCGGTGCGCACGGTCGGCGCCGACGTCGTGTTCCTGCAGGAAGTGCTGGGCACCCATTCGCGCCATTCACGCAGGGTCGACAACTGGCCCGAAGCACCGCACTACGAATTTCTGGCCGACACGATGTGGCCGCAGTTCGCCTACGGCCGCAACGCGGTGTATCCGAAAGGACATCACGGCAATGCCGTGCTTTCGAAGTTTCCGATCGTGCATTTCAAGAACCACGATGTATCGATCTCCGGTCCAGAAAAGCGCGGGCTCCTGCACTGCGTGCTGCGGCTGCCGGGCCGGACGGTTGATGTGCACGCGATCTGCGCCCACCTCGGCTTGGCCGAAGGCCACCGCACACAGCAACTCGAGCTCCTGTGCCACATCGTGCGCGACGAAGTGCCGGCCGGCGCACCGCTGATCGTGGCGGGCGACTTCAACGACTGGCGCGGCCGCGCGCACGACATCCTGGAAAAGGGCGCGTCGCTGCGCGAGGTGTTCGTGCACGCCAACGGACGTGCGGCAAAGACCTTTCCGTCGCGCTTTCCGCTGCTGGCGCTGGACCGCATCTACGTGCGCGATGCCGGCGTGCATGCGCCGGTCGTGCTGCCGCGCAAGCCCTGGTCGCACCTGTCGGACCATGCGCCGCTGGTGGCGGACATCGATCTGTGACGCCGGGGAGCATCAAGTGAAACAGGGCTGGATCGGCGGCAACCGCATTGCGTTGCTCGAGAACGGCGAGCAGTTCTTCCCGCGCGTCTTCGAGGCGATCGGTCAGGCGCAGCGCGAGGTGATCGTCGAGACCTTCATCCTGTTCGAAGACAAGGTCGGCAAGCAGCTCCATGGCGCCCTGCGCGCGGCGGCTCAGCGTGGCGTGAAGGTCGACCTCCTGGTCGACGGCT
The DNA here is from genome assembly GCA_037720315.1 of Variovorax sp. GTDB lineage: Bacteria > Pseudomonadota > Gammaproteobacteria > Burkholderiales > Burkholderiaceae_C > Variovorax. Next base: position 2,417 of record JBBJMS010000113.1, read on the forward strand.
TCGGCTCGCCAGATCTGTCGCGCGAATTCATCGAGGGGCTGACCTCCGCAGGCGTGAAGGTCCGTGTTTTCGATCCGGGCCAGCGCTTCTTCGGACAGCGGCTCAACGTGTTTCGGCGCATGCACCGCAAGATCGTGGTGATCGACGGGCAGCGCGCCTTCGTCGGCGGCATCAATTACTCCGCGGATCACCTGATGGATTTCGGCCCCAAGGCCAAGCAGGACTATGCGGTGGACCTGACGGGGCCGATCGTCTCCGAAATCCATCATTTCGTGCTGCGCGCAATCGCGGTCGGCGGCAAGGGATCGAACTGGTTCCGGCGCCGGTTGCGCTCGGTGCCGGCGGACACCAACGAGCCAGCGGGCGATGCGCAGATGCAGTTCGTGGTGCGCGACAACCGCCGGCACACGAACGACATCGAGCGGCGCTACCGGGCCGCCATCCGCAGTGCGCGGCATCGCATCGTGATCGCCAATGCCTACTTCTTTCCCGGCTACCGGCTCATCAAGGAAATGCGCCGGGCGGCGCGCCGCGGCGTCGACGTGCGGCTCATCCTGCAGGGCGAACCCGACATGCCGATCGTCAAGGTGGCCGCCAGCATGCTGTACCACCACCTGCTGCATGCCGGCGTTCGCATCTACGAATACTGCGAGCGCCCGCTGCACGGCAAGGTCGCACTCGCGGACGACCAATGGTGCACCGTGGGTTCGAGCAATCTCGACCCGCTCAGCCTGTCGCTGAACCTGGAGGCGAACGTGATCGTGCGCGACCGCGCCTTCAACCAGGAGCTGTACGAGCGACTCGAGTATCTGATGCAGAACGACTGCAAGCGCATCGAGACCGCCGACCTCACCGAGTGGAGCGGCTGGCGCTTGGTGCGCAGCTTTTTCATTTTCCACGTCTTGCGTTGGTATCCGTCGTGGGTCGGCTGGCTGCCGCGCCACACACCCAAGCTGACGCCTTTGCAGGCGCCCGAGCCGCGCGGCGGTGGCGCCACCCAGACGGACGTCGCATGAGCGCTTCCAAGGCCGCTCCGGCAGGCGCGAAGGCGACTGCACACGGCTGGTGGCCGTGGGCCAAGCGCATCGGCATCTGGGTCTTCTTCGGCCTGGTCGCCTGGCTGCTGGTGCGCCAGGCACGCACTGTCGACTGGAGCGAAGTGCTCGATTCGGTTGCCCGCATCCCGCTGCCGATGCTGCTGGCGGGCGGCGCGCTGGCCGCCAGCAGCTTCGTGCTGTACAGCACCTACGACCTGCTCGGGCGCCACCTGACCGGACACCCACTCGGCGCCGGCACGGTGATGGGCGTCACCTTCATCAGCTATGCCTTCAACCTCAACCTGGGCTCGCTGGTGGGCGGCGTGGCCTTCCGCTACCGGCTCTATTCGCGCCTCGGCCTGGACAACGACACCATCACCCGCGTACTCGGCTTCAGCATGCTGACCAACTGGTTCGGCTATCTGGTGGTCGCAGGCGCCGCCTTCTGCTTCTGGCCGATGACGCTGCCGCCCGACTGGAAGATCGACAGCGGCGGACTGCGCATCCTGGGCGCCGCCCTGTTGTTGCTGGCCGGCGCCTACCTGGTGCTGTGCGCAGTCGCGAAGGAACGCGTCTGGTACATCCGCGGCCACGAACTTCAAACGCCCACGCTGCGCATGGCGCTGCTGCAAATGGCGATGTCCTGCGCCAACTGGTCGCTGATAGGCGGCGTGATCTGGTTGCTGTTGCAGCAGCAGGTGTCGTACCCGCACGTTCTGGCGGTGCTACTGGTCGCTGCCGTCGCGGGCGTCATCACGCATGTGCCGGCTGGCCTGGGCGTGCTCGAAGCGGTGTTCGTGGCATTGCTCTCGCACGAGGTGCCGCAGGGCCGACTGCTCGGCGCGCTGCTCGCCTACCGCGCCATCTACTACCTGCTGCCGCTGGCCATTGCGACCGTCGCTTACCTTGTCACCGAAATGCGCGCCAAGCGCCTGCGCCAAGGCGCCGGAACCGCCACCGGATAGCCCCCGTCCGCGACACGGAGATGGATGACACTGTAAATTCATCCAGTGAACATCCAAGAAAAACTCGCCATTCTTGCCGACGCCGCCAAGTACGACGCCTCGTGTGCGTCGAGCGGCACCAACACGCGAAATTCGATGGGCGGCCGCGGCATCGGTTCGACCGAAGGCGCGGGCATCTGCCACAGCTATGCGCCGGACGGGCGCTGCATCTCGCTGCTGAAAATCCTGCTCACCAACTTCTGCCGGTACGACTGCCTTTATTGCGTCAACCGCGTCACGAGCAATGTGCCGCGCGCGCGGTTCAGCGTAGACGAAGTGGTCGCGCTCACGCTCGACTTCTACCGGCGCAATTGCATCGAAGGCTTGTTTCTCAGTTCGGGAATCATCCGCAATCCGGATTACACGATGGAGCAGGTGGTCGAGGTCGCGCGCGTGCTGCGCGAGGTTCACGACTTCCGCGGCTACATCCACCTGAAGACCATTCCCGATGCATCGCCCGAACTGCTGCAGCGCGCAGGTCTGTATGCCGACCGGCTGAGCATCAACATCGAACTGCCGACCGACCAGGGCCTGACATTGCTCGCGCCCGAGAAGAACGGCCCGGCCATCCGGCGCTCGATGGCGAAGCTGCGCCTGCACATCGACGACGCCAGGGGTGCAGCGCGCGATGCGGCCGCAAGTCCGGTCGTTTCCGTGCCTGGCGCCGCACCTGTGCGCCCCGCGGCGCCGCGCTTCGCGCCCGCCGGGCAGAGCACCCACATGATCGTCGGCGCCGACGCCGCAGACGACCGCAGCATCCTTGCGACCAGTGCCAATCTGTACGGCGCCTACCGGCTGCGGCGGGTTTATTACTCGGCCTTCAGCCCGATACCCGATGCCGCCTCGGCATTGCCTTTGAAGGCGCCGCCGATGGTGCGCGAACACCGGCTCTACCAGGCCGACTGGCTGATGCGCTTCTACGGCTTCTCGCATGACGAGATCGTGCCCGCGGGAACGGCGGCCGGCGGCATGCTGCAGCTCGACATGGACCCCAAGCTGGCCTGGGCGCTGGGGCATCGCGAGCGGTTTCCGGTCGACCTGAACACCGCACCCAAGGAAATGCTGCTGCGCGTTCCGGGGCTCGGCATGAAGGCGGTCGAGCACCTGCTGTCCGCGCGCCGCGTGCGGCGACTGCGCAGCGACGACCTGAAGCGCCTGCGCGTGCCGCTCGGCAAGGTATTGCCATTCGTGTTGGTGGCCGATCACCGGCCGGGCAAGTCACTCGACGCGGCAGACCTCGCAACGCGCTTCAGGCCCGCGCCGGTACAGGCTTCGCTCTTTTCCGCCTGACGGCCTACAACCCGCATCGAAATCGGAACCTAGCTTGACGGCATGCTGCAACACACCGTCACGCTGGATAGCGAAGCCGATTGGCCGGGTTTCCGGCACGAGGCGCGTGCGCTCCTGGCCGCACTCGTGCCGCCGGAATGCGTGGTCTGGCACACGCGCATCGGTGCGGCCGAAGATCTGTTCGCCTCCGCCCTGCCGTTGACGCCTGCAGGCACGGCGCCGCACGGGACCGGAATGAGCGTGGTCGTACCGCCCTCGTTCATCGCCTTGTGCGAAACCGTCATCCTTCACTTCGATCCGGCGCGTTTCGGCCTGCTCTACCGCATCCTGTGGCGGCTGGTGCACGAGCCCGGGCTGCGGCGCGACGCGCTGGACGCGGACCGGGTGCAGGCGCAGCATTTGGCGCAGGCGGTACGCCGCGACATGCACAAGATGAAGGCATTCGTCCGCTTCAGGATCGTCGAAGAACCGGGCGAGGCAGAGCCGCTGCATGTGGCCTGGTTCGAACCCGATCACCACATCGTCGAGGCGGTGGCGCCGTTCTTCGCACGCCGCTTCACGCAGATGCGCTGGGCCATCTTCACGCCGGAGCGCAGCATCCGCTGGAACGGCGAAGCACTCGAACTCGGTCCCGGCGGGCGGCGCGAGCAGGCGCCGCCACCGGACGCCGGCGAGGCGCTGTGGCTTACCTACTACCGCAGCATCTTCAATCCGGCGCGGCTCAAGCTGCGGGCCATGCAAAGCGAGATGCCACGCAAGTACTGGCCCAACCTGCCCGAGGCGCAACTCATCGGGCCGCTGGCGGCCGAGGCAGCGTCGCGCAGCGCCCGCATGATCGATGCGCCTCCTACTCTGCCGACGCGCCGCATCCGCGTCCCCGAGTACGCCGCGGCGATGGCGAAGGAGATGCACATGAATGGCTCGCATCCCCTCTTGAAGCTGCCGGGCGATCCGGTGAAGGCGCTGGCGGCGCTGCACAAGGCCACCGACCACTGCCGCGAATGCCCGATCGGCGAGCATGCGACCCAATCGGTCTTCGGCGAGGGCCCGGCGCACGCCGCGCTGATGGTGGTTGGCGAACAACCGGGCGACAAGGAGGACATCCAGGGTCGGCCCTTCGTCGGCCCGGCCGGGCAATTGTTCGATCGGGCCGTGCAGGACCTGGGTTGGTCGCGCGATGAGGTCTATGTCACCAACGCCGTCAAGCATTTCAAGTTCGAGCTGCGCGGCAAGCGCCGCATGCACAAGACGCCAGCGCAGCGCGAAGTCGCCGCCTGCCTGCACTGGCTGGAAAGCGAGATCGATCAGGTCGAACCGCGCGCCTTCATTGCGCTCGGAGCCACCGCGGCGCGCGCGCTCCTCGGACGGCAAGTCGCCGTCATGAGCGAGCGCGGCCGCTGGCACACCGACGCACGCGGATTGCCGGTGCTGATCACGCTGCATCCGTCGGCGCTCTTGCGCGGCGACCCGGCCGACCGCGAAGCCGCCTACGCCCACTGGCTCGACGATCTGGCGCTTGCCGGCGAGTACTTGAAGAAGCACGACAGCGAGCGCCGCGAAGCTCAGAACCGATAAATTGCACACCGCATGCGCCGCGCGCGAAGCATTCGGCCGCTCGAATGTAGGACTTCTCCGCAGTTCGAACGCTGGCGATGCTGCACTGCAGCAAATTCTGCCTGCGAGGCCTATAGTCAGTGGACTTCCACCTCGCACTACCTTCATGTCGACTTCTCTCTCTTCGCCCCGTTTCTTCAATCCGTTGATGCTGTGGGCCGACATCACGCTGAAAGTGCAGGAGATGCTGCTGTCTTCGAACGCGGTGATTCAGGCGCGCACCGGTCGCCTGATGAACGCCGGACACTCGCCCAGCGCAGAAGATCTGGCGGAGTTTCAGCTCATGGGCCACGAAAAGCTGGCGGCAGCAACCGAATCGGGTGCCGCCATCGCAAACCAGCTGCACACCACCCATTTCGCGCTGGTCAATCGCGCGGCGCAGCACTGGCTGGGCGGTGCAACGGCCTTGCTGTCGCTGAGTACGAGCACCAGTCCGGCGCAGGCGGCGGTTCATGCGCAGGCATTGAGTGGTGCCATGTCGCGATCGGCCGCCACCATGAGCCAGTTGTCGAGCGCAGGCGCACGCATCGTGCAGCGCGGACTCAAGCCGATCCATGCCAAGGCTACGGCGAACGCACGACGCCTGGCCAGCCCAGCCTCCCGAGCTAAACCTCAGCGCGCGGGCACCAGCCGCAGCAAGGTAATTTCAGACGGCGCGCCGAAGCGCTTGGGCGGCCCCCAGTAGCCGGTGCCGCGGCTGGTGTAGACCCACATTTCCCGCAGCTTGTGCAGGCCGGCCGTGAACGGCTGCTGCATCGGCACGAATAGGTTCCAGGGAAAGAACTGGCCCCCATGCGTGTGGCCCGAAATCTGCAGCTGGTAGCCCGCATCCGCAGCGGCCGGCGCACTACGTGGCTGGTGCGCCAGCAGCACGCGGGTGCGCACGAGCGGTGGCGCGCCCTGCAGCGCGCCATGCGGGTCGCTGGCATGCGCGGCATCGAAGTGCACGGCGGTAAAGTCGGTGACGCCCGCCACCACGATCGCGCTGGCGAACGCTTCCTCGTCGTTCTGGGCACCTTTGACGTTGCGTGTCTGCAGCACCACGTGCTCATTGAGCAGCACCCGCAGGCCCAGACGGCGCAGTTCCACGATCCAGGCATGCACGCCGGCGTAGTACTCGTGGTTGCCCGTCACCACGAAGGTGCCGTGCCGCGCCCGCAGGCCACCGAGCGGCGCGATGTGGTCGCGCAGTTCGTGCACCGTGCCGTCGACCAGGTCACCGGTAATTGCGACCATGTCAGCGCCCAGCGCATTCACCGCGTCGACGATGCGCTGGATGTATCCGCGCCGGATGGTCGTTCCCACATGAATGTCGCTGAGCTGCGCGATCGTGAAGCCCTCCAGGCCCGCTGGCAAGTTGTGGATAGGCACATCGATGCGCACCACGCGCGCAGTTCGCCGCGCGTTCAGAAATCCGACCAGCGACGCCAGCGTGGCCAGCAACGGCACCGCCGCTGCACTGGCCGATTGCCAGCGTGGCCAGTCGATCGATAAACCGCCCGCCAGCGTCACCGCCCAAGCGAGCAGCAGCCCGGCATCGCGCACCAGCGTGAGCACGAACATCGACGAAAACCAGCCCATGCACAGAAGACCGAGCCATTTCCAGCCCTCACCGAGCGGCCCCCTTTGCGAGCGCGCGCCGACAAAGGGCAGCGGCATCGACGCGGCGGAAACAAGCAGTGCAATCAAAAGGGGCACCCAAGCCGCGGTGAACACGGCAAGCGCGGGCAGCAGCCGCAGGCCGATGTAGGCGTGCAACAGGCAACTCAGGAGGATCAGCGGGCGAAGCGGCATCGGTACGTTGCAGGCGGGCCCACCATGTGCGGGCCACACGCATCGCATTCAAGGTGCGTGCCACCTTTGATGCTGCACGCAGGCTGTCGGTTGCGTCAGTCGCCGATGCGCGCCGCCGCCTGATGCTCGCGCAGCGGGCGGGCGCCCGCCGCGATGAAGTCCACGTTCGAGGGCCACACGAAAGCCGCGCGAGAGGATATTCCGATGAACACGACCAGCGGCTGCTGCAGCGTCACGCCGGCCAGCGTGGCCTCGATCTCGTAGGCGCCGGGGTCGAGCCGCATCAGCATGAACGGCGCGCCAGCCATCGCCTGCATGACGGGCTTGCCCGAATAGCGCTCGCGCACCACCACCTTCACATCGGCCGGAACATCGCCCGGCTTGCCGCGGTTCACCGCGAACTCCAGCGTGGCCGCCCAACGCGGCGCAACCGTGCGCATGAACGCCGCTTCGGCGCTGCCATTGCCCCCGCACATGTATTCGATGCCCTGCGCCATGCGAATGGGCGGATTGTTCGCCGCCGCCTGCGCACAAATCGATGCACCGAAAAGCACCAGCGCCGCCACCGGCCCCGAAAAACGAATCGCGTTCATTGCTTGCAGTCCTTGCTGGAAAAACGGCGGAAGTCCCGCTGGAATTTTCCTTAGCAAGAGTCGAGCTAGATAGAGCGTTTACGCGCAGTGGGGTGCAGTCGAGCTCAAGTCGGGCGAAAAGCCCACAAAGGCGCTGGCAGAATCCTCCGCACGAAGGAGACCCGAACAGATGCTCATCAAGTCTGCTGACGACAAGTCGAAACGGCTCAAACTTCTTGAGCAACTACAAGATTCAGCGGTGCTGGAGAACGGTCAGAGGGAGTGGCTGTCGAAGCAATTGCATAGCCAGCGCACAGGCATGGCAGGAGAGCGCAATGCGGCGCACTACATCGACAACCACTACCGCGACCGCACGACACATGCCGTTATTCATGACCTACGCATTCAAGTCGGCGGTGAGAGTGCACAAATCGATCATTTGGTGATCAGCCGCGGAATGCACTTCTACTTGCTCGAAACCAAAACCTTCAACGGCAACTTATTCATCAGCGAGCATGGGGAATTCTCAGTTGAGTACGCAGGCGGCTCGGGCTTCGGCATTGAATCGCCGCTGGAGCAGAGCCGCCGGCATGGCAACGTGCTTGCGAAGTTGCTTCGAAACCTTGGAATAAGCCGCCGCCTCGGTGCGCCACCACACTTTCATCATTTGGTCTTGGTGCATCCCAAAGGGAAGATCGCGCGTCCTCAAGGGTTGAAGACTGACCATGTGATCCAGGCAGACCAATTTGCTACATGGCACGAAAAGTTTCAAAGCAAACTCTCGGTCGCACAGGCGCTGCCTGCAATCATTAACCTGCGAAGTGTATCGACGCTTAAACGCATTGCCGAGAAAATCGCGCACCAGCACATACCGGTTGATCAGTTGGCGCTGCCCTTATTCATGGCGCCCAAGGCCAATTTGATCCAAGAGGTCGCAGCAGTCAGACGGGCGCCCGCCGCTCCGGGATCCGCACCGAGAAAGCGGCTTGTCTGCAGCACCTGCGGCGTGAAGATCAGCATCCAAGAAGGACGATTCTGCTGGAACAATGAGCGACGGTTCGGTGGGCATCAGTTCTGCCGCGCGCATCAAATCCAACCCACTTAGTCCTTATTCGACGCGGAGCCCGCCGACGCCTACACGTCGATGTTCGACGCCCGCAATGCGTTCTGCTCGATGAACTCCCGACGCGGCTCGACTTCGTCGCCCATCAGCATCGTGAACACGCGGTCGGCCTCGATGGCATCGTCGATCTGCACGCGAAGCAGTCGACGCACTGCAGGGTCCATGGTGGTTTCCCACAGCTGCTCGGGGTTCATCTCGCCCAGGCCCTTGTAGCGCTGGCGAGCGGTGGCATGCTCCGCCTGGCCGATCAGCCAGCGCATGGCTTCGCGGAAGTCGCCGACCTTCTCTTCCTTGGCGCGCTCGCCCTCGCCGCGCTTGACGACTGCGCCCGCGCCCAGCAAGTCGCGGAAGGTCTTTGCCGCTTCGGCCAGCGCCGCGTAGTCTGCACCGTGCACGAAATCCTGTGTAATCACGCTGCTCTTGATGTTGCCGTGATGGCGCCGGCTGATGCGCAATAGCGGCTTGTCGGTGCGAACGTCGAATTCGCTGGCCACTTCGGCCGGCGCGCCGGTGGTGTTGAGTTCGCGCAGCTTCTTCTGCAGTGCCACCGCAGAGGCTTCGGCGCTGCCGGTG
>JBBJMS010000114.1:0-11422 GCA_037720315.1 Variovorax sp.
GGCGCGGCCGCAACCTCCCGTTCGCCTACAACCGCAAGGAAGCCAAGGACCATGGCGAAGGCGGCACGCTGGTCGGCGCGCCGCTCGCCGGCCGGGTGCTGATCGTCGACGACGTGATGTCCGCCGGCACCGCGGTGCGCGAGTCGATCGAGGCCATCGAGCGGGGCGGCGCCACGCCGCATGCGGTGGCCATCGCACTGGACCGGCAGGAGATGGCGACCGAGAACGGTGCCGACGTGCCGCACAGCGCCGTGCAATATGTCCGCAATCGGCTCGGTCTTGCGGTGGTGGCGATCGCCACGCTCGATGACTTGCTACAGTACCTCTCGGGCCGCGAAAACGACGAACTGGGTGCCCATCGCGAGGGAGTGTTGGCCTACCGGACGCGCTACGGCGCCGGTTGAAATATTGTCAGAAGGAACGACGTTGGCCCTCATCTCTCTACGCATTCCTTCACGCATTGCAGAAGTACTTGCCTTGTCGCTGGCTGCGGTCGCAGTGGCGCATGCACAGCCTGCGGCGCCGGCGACCGGCATCTACAGCTGCATCGACGCCCGCGGCCGGACCCTCACATCAGACCGGCCGATCGCAGAGTGCAGCGATCGCGAGCAGCGCGAGCTGAGCCCGAGCGGCAATGTGCGCCGCAAGCTCGAGCCGACCTACACACCGCGCGAGCTGGCCGAACGCGAAGAGCGCGAGCGCCTCGCGGGTCTGCAGGCGGCGCGGTTGAACGAGGAGCGCCGCCGCGAACGCGCGCTCCTGATCCGCTACCCGAACACCACCGCGCACGAACGCGAGCGCGCCGAGGCGCTGGTGCAGATCGATGCCGTCATCCAGGCCGCTCAGAAGCGGCTTGGCGAACTTGCCGACGAACGCAAGAAGACCGACGACGAACTCGAGTTCTACGCAAAGGACGTGAGCAAGGCGCCGGCTTCGCTGCGCCGCAAGGTCGAGGACAACGCCAAGAGCATGGCGGTGCAAAACCGCTTCATCAACGACCAGCAGGAAGAAAAGCAGCGGGTGAACGCGCGCTTCGACGAGGAGCGCGCGCGCCTCAAGCCGCTGTGGGGGCGCAACGCCGCCGCGGCCGCTGCGCGCTGACGGGGCCGTTCAGCCCAGGCGCGATTTCAGCAGCGCATTGACCTGCGCCGGATTGGCCTTGCCCTGGCTGGCCTTCATCACCTGACCGACCAGCGCGTTGAAGGCCTTGTCCTTGCCGGCGCGGTATTCGTCGATGTTCTTTTGGTTGGTGGCGAGTACGCCGTCGACGATCTTTTCGAGGGCACCACTGTCGCTCATCTGCTTCAGGCCCTTGGCTTCGATGAGGGCATCGACGTCCTGGCCTTCGCCGGTCCACAGCGCATCGAACACCTGGCGCGCCGCGTTGTTGGACACCGTGCCGTCGCCGATGCGCTCGATCAGCCGGGACAACTGCACCGCTGCCACCGGCGCGTCGACGATCGCAATTTCTTGCTGGTTCAGGCGGCGGGCGAGTTCACCGGTGATCCAGTTGCTGGCCGGTTTGGGCGCTGCGCCGGCGGCGACTGCATTCTCGAAGTAACGCGCGAAATCCGGGCTCTGCGTGAGTTGTGCCGCGTCGTACGCCGACAGGCCGTGGTCGCGCACATAACGCTCGGCCATCGCCCGCGGCAGCTCGGGCATCTCGGCGCGCACGCGCTCGATCCATTCGGGCGCAATCGACAGCGGCGGCAAATCCGGGTCAGGAAAGTAGCGGTAGTCGGCCGCATCTTCCTTGGTGCGCATGGCGCGCGTCTCGCCGGTGGCGGGGTCGAACAGCACCGTGGCCTGCTGAACCAAGCGCCCGTCCTCGATCTCCTCGATCTGCCAGCGGATCTCGTAGTCGATCGCCTGCTGCATGAACTTGAAGCTGTTGAGGTTCTTGATCTCGCGCCGCGTGCCGAGCGGCGCGCCGGGCCTGCGCACCGACACGTTGGCATCGCAGCGGAAGCTGCCTTCCTGCATGTTGCCGTCGCAGATGCCGATCCAGGTGACGATCTTGTGCAGCTCGCGCGCATAGGCCACCGCCTCGGCGGTAGAGCGCATGTCGGGCTCGGTCACGATCTCCAGCAGCGGCGTGCCGGCGCGGTTCAGGTCGATGCCGGTCTGGCCAATGAAGTCTTCGTGCAGCGACTTGCCGGCGTCTTCTTCGAGGTGCGCGCGCACCAGGCGCACGGTCTTCTGCTCGTCACCCAAAAAGAACGACACCGAGCCGCCCTGCACCACCGGAATCTCGTACTGGCTGATCTGGTAGCCCTTGGGCAGGTCGGGATAGAAGTAGTTCTTGCGCGCGAAGACGCTGCGCGGCGCAATGTGCGCGCCGAGCGCCAGCCCGAGCTTGATGGCGCGCTCGACCGCGCCCTTGTTCATCACCGGCAGCGTCCCCGGCAAAGCCAGGTCGACCGGCGACGCCTGCGTGTTCGGCTCGGCGCCGAAAGCGGTGGACGCGCGGCTGAAGATCTTGCTCGCGGTGGAGAGCTGTGCGTGCGTCTCGTAGCCGATGATGACTTCGTAGCCGCGCACCAGCGGGCCGGTCGGCCGGCCTTCCTGCATTTGCTCGAAGGAGTTCATTTCAAAAGCCCTCCGGCTTGCGCTGGTGCCAGTCGGTCGCCTGCTGGAAGCGATGCGCAGCGTTCAGGAGCTTTGCTTCGCCGAAGTAGTTGCCGATCAGCTGCAGCCCGACCGGCATGCCGGCGTCGAATCCAGCCGGCAGGCTCATGCCGGGCAAGCCGGCGAGCGAGGCGGGCAGGGTGAAGATGTCGGCCAGGTAGTCGGCCACGGGATCGCCGCCGTGTTCGCCCAGCTTCCATGCGACGGTGGGTGCGGCCGGGCCGGCAATCAGGTCGCACTGTGCAAAGGCCTGCTGGAAGTCGTCCGCGATCATTCGGCGCACCTTCTGCGCCTGCAGGTAATAGGCGTCGTAGTAGCCGTGCGACAGCACGTAGGTGCCGATCATGATGCGGCGCTTGACCTCGTCGCCGAAGCCTTCGTCGCGCGTCTTGGCGTACATGTCGACCAGGTCGCGGTAGTCGCTTGCACGGTGGCCGAACTTGACGCCGTCGAAGCGGCTCAGGTTGCTGGATGCTTCGGCCGCGGCGATGACGTAATACACCGGGATCGACAGCTCGGTGCGCGGCAGCGTCACTTCGATTCTTCGGGCGCCCAGCTTCTCGTACTCGGCCAGCGCGGCGTCGATGGCGGCGCGAACGCCGGGTGCCACGCCGTCGCCCAGGAATTCCTTCGGCACGCCGATGCGCAAGCCTTCGAGCGAACGTCCAAGCGCGAGTGAATAGTCTTCGGCCGGCCGGTCGAGCGATGTCGAGTCTCGCTCGGGATCGGGTCCGCACATGGCTGACAGCAGCAGGGCGCAGTCTTCGGCCGAACGCGCAATGGGCCCTGCCTGATCGAGGCTCGATGCAAAAGCGACCATGCCATAGCGTGAGGCGCGTCCGTAAGTCGGCTTGATGCCGGTCACGCCGCAAAAGGACGCCGGCTGGCGGATCGAGCCGCCGGTGTCGGTGCCGGTTGCCGCCGGTGCCAGGCGTGCGGCCACGGCCGCTGCGCTGCCACCCGAAGAGCCGCCCGGAATGCGCGCCGTATCCCACGGATTGCGCACCGGCACGGGTTGGTCGAAGCCGACCGCCGCGACCGCGACGTTCTCGTTGGAGGAACCCATCGCGAATTCGTCGCAGCTCAGCTTGCCGAGCGTGACCGCACCGGCGTCGGCGAGCTTGCGCACCACGGTCGCATCGAACGGCGAGCGGTAGCCGGCCAGGATGCGCGAACCCGCGGTGGTGGGGAAGCCCGCGGTCGCGAAGATGTCCTTGTGGGCGATCGGAACGCCCGCCAGCCCCGGCGCATCGCCGGCGGCAAACAGCGCATCGGCGGCCCGCGCCTGGGCCAGCGTCAGGTCGGGATCGATGGCGACGAAAGCGCCCAAATGCCGGTGCTGCGCCATCCGCGCCAGCTGGTGCTGGGCCGCTTCGACCGCGGACACCTTGCGCTCGCGCAGGGCCGTGGCTAGCGCGGCGACGCCCATGTCATGCAGCTGCTCGCTCATTCGATCACCTTCGGCACCAGGAACAGGCCGCGCTCGACAGACGGCGCACTGCGTTGGTTGGCTTCCCGGCCGTTCGACTCGGCTGCCACGTCGTCCGCGAGGCGAAGCGTCACGTCTTCGATCGTCGCCACCGGATGGGCCAGCGGCTCGATGCCGGTGGTGTCGACCGCGCGCATGCGCTCGACAAGTTCGAAGAAGTCGTTGATCTGGCCCAGCATGCGCTCGCTCTCGGCGGGTGCGAGCCCGAGCCGTGCCAGCGAGGCGATGCGCGCGATATCGGAGGAAGTGAGGGACATCGAAAATCGGGGGCTGCAGGACGTGCGGCCAAGGGCCGCGGCACGCGGCAAACGTGCGTCCAAACGCCGGAATCAGGAGGGGATTCGGGTATTATCCCGCCTTTGCCGCAACCCCCGCCAACGCGTCGGCATTTGCTGCAAAACGATCCAGCCATTCCGTCAAAAGACCCATCAAGAAGGCGACGACATGCCGATGCGCATGCCGAGCTCCAGAGGATTCCACAATGTTCGGTGCTTTCCGTCGGTACTTTTCTACCGATCTCGCGATCGACCTCGGCACCGCCAACACCCTCATCTTTGCCCGCAACAAGGGCATCGTGCTCGACGAGCCATCGGTCGTCGCCATTCGTCATGAAGGCGGGCCGCACGGCAAGAAGGTGATCCAGGCGGTCGGCCGCGAGGCGAAGGCGATGCTCGGCAAGGTGCCGGGCAACATCGAGGCGATCCGCCCGATGAAGGACGGCGTGATCGCCGATTTCGTGATCACCGAACAGATGATCAAGCAGTTCATCAAGATGGTGCATCCGCGCTCGCTGCTCACGCCGAGCCCGCGCATCATCATCTGCGTGCCCTGCGGCTCGACCCAGGTCGAACGCCGCGCCATCAAGGATGCGGCCGAAGCGGCAGGCGCCACCTCGGTCTACCTGATCGAAGAGCCCATGGCCGCGGCCATCGGCGCCGGACTCCCGGTATCGGAGGCCAGCGGCTCGATGGTGGTCGACATCGGCGGCGGCACCACCGAGGTCGGCGTGATCTCGCTCGGCGGCATGGTCTACAAGGGCAGCGTGCGCGTCGGTGGCGACCGCTTCGACGAGGCCATCATCAATTACATCCGGCGCAACTACGGCATGCTGATCGGCGAGCCGACGGCCGAAGTCATCAAGAAGACCATCGGCTCGGCATTTCCGGGCTCCGAAGTCAAGGAAATGGAAGTCAAGGGCCGCAACCTCAGCGAGGGCGTGCCGCGCAGCTTCACGATCAGCAGCAACGAGGTGCTCGAGGCGCTGACCGATCCGCTCAACAACATCGTCCTGCCGTCAAGAACGCGCTCGAGCAGACGCCGCCCGAGCTGGGCGCCGACATCGCCGAGCGCGGAATGATGCTGACCGGTGGCGGCGCGCTGCTGCGCGATCTCGACCGCCTGCTGGCCGAGGAAACCGGCCTGCCGGTGCTGGTGGCAGAAGATCCGCTGACCTGCGTGGTGCGCGGTTGTGGCATCGCTCTCGAACGGATGGACCGCCTGGGTAGCATTTTCACCAGCGAATAGATGTTGCTCGCCCCCAGGTCGCGCGCACTTCGTGTCGCGCTCCCACCCCTTGTCGGGGGCAGCGCCTGCGGCCCGGCGAAGCCGGTTCCGCGGCACCCCTGGAACTCGCTGATCGTGGCATAAAGCACCATGCCGCTCGGCACACTTGACCGCACCGCGCCGCCCCTGTTCAACCAGGGGCCGTCGGCGCTGAGCAAGCTGATTTTCTTCAGTGCGCTGGCGCTGTTCCTGATGGTGGCCGATGCGCGCTTCAAGATCGTGCAGCCGCTGCGCGCGGGCATCGGGGCGGTGCTCTATCCGGTGCAATGGCTGGCGCTCAAGCCGGTACAGCTCGCCATGGGCGGGGGCCGCGACCTGGAGGATCTGCAGAGTGCGCAGAGCAACGAGGCCGCTGCCCGCCGGGCGCTTGCGCTGCAGTCTGAACGCGCCAGCCAGGCCGACACCCTGGCGCAGGAAAACGCACGTCTGCGCTCGCTGCTCGAGCTGCGCCAGATCACGCAGAGCCCGGGCCGCGCGGCCGAGGTTCTCTACGATGCAGCCGACCCGTACACCCGCAAGCTGGTCATCGACCAGGGCCTCGCCAACGGCATCGCGGCCGGCTCGCCGGTGATCGACGAGCACGGTGTGATCGGGCAAGTGACGCAGGTGCAGCCCTTTACCAGCGAGATCACGCTGGTGATCGACCGCGATCTTTCAATTCCCGTGCAGAACGTGCGAACCGGCGCGCGAAGCGTGGCCTTCGGCGACGCCAGCGCGCATGGCGGCGGACTCGAACTGCGCTTCATGGCGCCCAGCGCCGATCTTCAGGAGGGCGACCTGCTCACCACCAGCGGGGTCGACGGCGTCTATCCGCCGGGCTTGCCGGTCGCGAAGATCGACCGCATCGACCGGCGCGCCGATTCGGCATTTGCGCGCATCCACTGCCTGCCGATTGCGCAGGTGACGGCCGCGCGCTTTGTCCTGGTGCTGGCGCCGACCGGCGCGCAGGCGGTTCAGCGTGCGCCGCCGGCCGAAGCGGCTGCGAAGAAGGCCGACAAGGCTGCGGACAAGACTGCCGACAAGGCTGCCGACAAGCCCACGCCCAAAGTCGGCAACCAGAAAGCCAAACCGCGATGATCATGCGCCCCGGCCAGCAGCAGCTCTTGCTGCCCGTCAGCCCCCTGTTCATCTGGGCCAGCCTGCTCGTTGCGATGCTGCTCAACATGCTGCCGCTCGGGCGCGCCGCGTGGACGCCCGACCTGTTGGCGCTGGTGATCGTGTTCTGGAGCGTGCACCAGCCCTCGCGCATCGGCATCGGTGCAGCCTTCATGTTCGGGCTGCTGATGGATGTGCACCAGACGGCCATGCTGGGCCAGCATGCACTGTCCTACACCACGCTCGGTTTCTTTGCCACCATGGTCCATCGGCGGCTGCTCTGGTATCCAGTGGTTTCGCAGGCGCTCCAGCTGCTGCCCCTGTTCGTGCTGTCGCACTTGATCGAGCTCGCGATCCGCATGATCGGCGGCGGCACCTTTCCCGGGTGGACGGTGATGGCGGCGCCCGCCATCGAGTCCGCGGTATGGCCGCTGGCGAGCCTGCTGCTCCTCGCGCCGCAGCGGCGCACGCCCGAACCCGACGCCAACCGACCGCTTTGAGCAAGCATTTGCAACCCGCCGTCATGGCGCCTAAGCTCCCGCACCGATGACCGAACTCCGCAACGTCGCTGCCGACCTCGCGCGCTTCAAGCGCCGCGTGATCGTGATCGGGCTGGTCGTGCTGACGGCCTTCGGCCTGTTGTGCGCGCGGCTGTTTTATCTGCAGGTCGTGCGGCACGCAGATCTGGCCGAGCAGGCGGAGAGCAACCGCACGGCGGTGGTGCCGGTCGTGCCCAACCGCGGACTGATCCTCGACCGCAGCGGCATCGTGCTCGCCTCCAACTACTCTGCCTACACGCTCGAAATCACGCCGTCCAAATCCGGCAATCTCGATCAGACGATCGATGCCCTCGGCGAGGTGGTGGAGGTCACCACTCGCGACCGCCGACGCTTCAAGCGCCTGCGCGAAGACTCGCGCAGTTTCGACTCGATTCCGATCCGCACGCGGCTGAGCGACGAGGAGGTCGCGCGTTTCGCGGCGCAGCGCTACCGCTTTCCGGGCGTTGAGATCAAGGCCCGACTGTTCCGCAACTATCCCCATGGCGAGCTGGCCTCGCATGTGCTCGGCTACATCGGACGCATCAACCAGCGCGAGAAGACCGCGATCGAAGACTGGAGCGAGGAAGAGCAGGCGAACTACAAGGGCACCGACTACATCGGCAAGCTGGGCATCGAGCAGAGCTACGAGAAGACGCTGCACGGCATCACCGGCGTCGAGCAGATGGAAACCTCGGCCGGCGGCCGCGCGGTGCGCCGCCTCGCGAGCCACCCGGCCACGCCCGGCAACACGGTGCAGCTGTCGCTCGACATCAAGCTGCAGAAGCTGGTGGAAGACATGTTCGGAGAGCGCCGCGGGGCGCTGGTGGCGATCGATCCGACCAGCGGAGCAGTGCTGGCTTTCGTGAGCAAGCCGACCTTCGACCCTAACCTGTTCGTCGAAGGCATCGACAGCGAGAGCTGGCAGGCGCTGAACGAGTCGATCGACAAGCCGCTCCTGAACCGCGCGCTGCGCGGCACCTATCCGCCGGGCTCCACCTACAAGCCGTTCATGGCGCTTGGCGCCCTGCAACTGGGCAAGCGCGCGCCGAACGTGGTGGTCAACGATCCCGGCTACTACAGCTTCGGCGGCCACACCTTCAAGAGCCACGAGGGCGGTCTGGGCGGGGTCGACATGCACCGCGCGATCCAGCAGTCCAGCAACACCTACTTCTATTCGCTCGCGGTTGAAATGGGCGTCGACGCGATCCACGATTTCATGAAGCCGCTGGGTTTCGGCCAGTTCTCGGGCATCGATCTGCAGGGTGAGGTGCGTGGGCTGCTCCCCAGCACGACCTGGAAGCGCGACTACTACAAGCGGCCCGAGATGAAGAAATGGTTTCCCGGCGAGACGGTGTCGCTCGGCATCGGCCAGGGCTACAACAGCTTCACCATGCTGCAACTGGCGTCGGCCACCGCCACGCTGGCCAATGGCGGCATCCGGCACCAGCCGCATCTGGTGCTCGGCATCAAGGACACGGTGAACGGCACGGTTGCGCCGGTGCCGCTGCCCCCGGGCCAGGACCTGGGCTACGCGCCGAAGCATGTCGACATCGTGCGCAACGCGCTGGTGGCGGTGAACAAGGGCGGCACCGGGACCCGCGTGTTCGCCGGCGCGTCCTACGACTCCGCCGGCAAGACCGGCACGGCGCAGGCGGTGAGCATGGGGCGCAACGTCAAGTACAACGCCAAGGCGCTCGAGGAGCACCAGCGGGACCACTCGCTCTTCATGGCTTTCGCGCCGGCCGACGCGCCGAAGATCGCGGTGGCGCTGATCGTGGAGAACGCCGGCTTCGGCGCCGCGCACGCCGCGCCGATCGTGCGGCGCGTGTTCGACTACTGGCTCGCCAACCAATATCCCAACGAGCAGGACATGGCGGCAGTGCAGATCGGGAAGGCAGGGGCGCCGATCGGCAAGCCCCGCGCGGCAAGCCAGATGGCGTGGCCCATTGCAGCGCCCGCTGCCGCTGCCGCCCCAGCGCCTTGAGCCCGGACCGCCAAAGAAAAAGCGCCGACCAGCAGCGCTTTTTTCAAGAAACGGCATCTCGTGCGGATGCCTCGTCGATATTGTTTTTGATCTCTCCGGAAATTGTCTCCTCGGCCCCCGCGCCCGGCTATGCCCGTTGCGAGTGGCGCGACTTTAGGCGGCGCACCTTCCCAGTGCATCGGGAATTACCCCGGTGCCGCTCAGCGCGCAGCCTCCCCAATCCAGCCCGCCGCCTTCTCGGCCAGCATCAGGGTCGGGCTGTTGGTGTTGCCGCTCGTGATGGTGGGCATGGCGCCGGCGTCCACCACGCGCAGGCCACTCACGCCGCGCACGCACAACCGGGCGTCGAGCACCGCCATCGGGTCGCCGTCCGCGCCCATCTTCGTGGTGCCGACCGGATGGAAGATGGTGGTGGCGATGTCGCCCGCCAGCCGCGCGAGTTCTTCGTCGCTCTGGTACTGCACGCCCGGCTTCCATTCCTCGGGTCGGTACTTCGCCAGCGCCGGCTGGGCGGCGATGCGCCGCGTGACGCGCAGCGAGTCGGCGGCGACCTTGCGGTCTTCATCGGTGCTCAGGTAGTTGGGCGCAATGGCCGGTGCGTCCTCGAAGCGGCGGCTTCGGATGCGTACCGACCCGCGGCTGGTGGGATTCAGGTTGCACACGCTGGCAGTGAATGCCGGAAAGCGGTGCAGCGGCTCGCCGAACGCGTCCAGCGACAGTGGCTGCACGTGGTACTCGATGTTCGGCCACGCGTGGTCGGGCGAGCTGCGGGTGAAGGCGCCAAGCTGCGACGGCGCCATGCTCATCGGACCGCTGCGCTTGAACAGGTACTCGAGCCCGATCTTCGCCTTGCCGTACATCGAAGAGGCCAGCACGTTGAGCGTGGGCGCGTCGCTGATCTTGTAGACCGCGCGGATCTGCAGGTGGTCCTGCAGATTGGCGCCCACACCCGGGGAATCGACCACGACGTCGATGCCGTGCTGACGCAGCAGCTCTGCCGGGCCGATGCCCGACAGCTGCAGCAGCTGCGGCGAGCCGACGGCGCCGGCGCAGAGGATCACTTCGCACGTGGCGTGCGCCACGGTCATCTCGCTGCCGTCCCAGACCTCGGCGCCGGTGCAGCGCCGCGCGCCGTCGGCCCCGGTCTCGACCACGAGCCGCGAAACATGCGCGCCGGTCCACAGCTCGAAATTTGGCCGGCCGTAGCAGGTGGGGCGCAGGAAGGCCTTGGCCGTGTTCCATCGCAAGCCGTCCTTCTGGTTGACCTGGAAGTAGCCCACGCCCTCGTTGCTGCCGCGGTTGAAGTCGGTGCTGTGGGGCACGCCTGCCTGCACCGCGGCCGCGGCGAACGCATCCAGGATGTCCCAGCGCAGCCGTTGCTTCTCGACCCGCCATTCGCCGCCGGCGCCGTGCATCTCGTCGGCGCCGAGGTAATAGTCCTCGTGTTTCTTGAAGGCTGGCAGCACCTGGTCCCAGCGCCAGGTGTCGTCGCCCGTGAGCTGCGCCCACTGGTCGTAGTCGCGCGACTGGCCACGCATGTAGATCATCCCGTTGATGCTGGAGCAACCGCCCAACGTCTTGCCGCGCGGATAGCGCAGCGTGCGGCCGTTCAGGCCGGCGTCGGGCTCGGTGCTGTAGCACCAATCGGTGCGCGGGTTGCCGATGCAGTACAGGTAGCCCACCGGGATGTGGATCCAGTGGTAGTCGTCCCTGCGGCCGGCTTCGATCAACAGCACCCGGCGACGCTTGTCGGCCGATAACCGGTTGCACATCAGCGCACCCGCCGTGCCCCCCCCGATGACGATGTAGTCGAATGTCGTGTCGCTCAAGTTTGTCTCCAGCCTCGTTGTTGCCAGCGTCGTCCGCGCTCTTGTATCAGCCCCGTTCCCAGTTCGCGTGCTCCCGCGGAACCGGCTTCGCCGGGCCGCTGGGAGCGCCCCTAGAGGGGGATGCGAGCGACACGCAGTGCGCGAGAGTCGGGGTGGTCTTATTTCGCCGTCGGCATCACGAACTCGGCACCCTTGCCAATGCTTTCGGGCCAGCGCTGCATGATCGATTTCTGCCGGGTATAGAAGCGCACGCCTTCCTCGCCATAGGCATGCATGTCGCCGAACAGCGATCGCT
>JBBJMS010000019.1:0-31502 GCA_037720315.1 Variovorax sp.
GGGCTTGCGTGCTCGGCTTCTGCTCCTCGCTCACGGTCGCCGGCTCGCCCTGCACCGCCTCGGCGATGGCGAGCGCGTCGGCTTCGGTCCAGACGCGGTCGGCGCGCAGCTCCGGGTCGGGCGCAGCAACTTCGTTGTCGAGCTTGGTCGCAGCCGCGCGCTTCCACGCCGGATCGAACCACTTGCCCTCGTACTCGCCGGCGCCGACGGCGAAGGTCGCGCGGATCTCCCAGTAGTCGCGCGACACATGCCGGCGGATCTGCTCCTCGCGCTCGACCATGATCGAAAGCGTCGGCGTCTGCACGCGGCCGACTGTCGTGAGAAAAAATCCGCCCTCGCGCGAGTTGAACGCCGTCATGGCGCGGGTGCCGTTGATGCCGACCAGCCAGTCGGCCTCGGAGCGCGAACGCGCCGCGTCGGCCAGGCCCTGCATCTGCTTCTCGGTGCGCAACTGGTCGAAGCCGTCGCGAATCGCCTGCGGCGTCATCGACTGCAGCCAGAGCCGCCGCACCGGCTTGCCCAGTGGCGCCTTGCCGCCGGCGTACTGCTCGATCAGCCTGAAGATCAGTTCGCCCTCGCGGCCGGCGTCGCAGGCGTTGATCAGCTGGCTCACGTCCTTGCGCTTGGCCTGCTTCACCACGGCGTTCAGGCGGGTCTTGGTCT
Source organism: Variovorax sp. (assembly GCA_037720315.1). Taxonomy (GTDB): domain Bacteria; phylum Pseudomonadota; class Gammaproteobacteria; order Burkholderiales; family Burkholderiaceae_C; genus Variovorax. The sequence continues at coordinate 664 of JBBJMS010000019.1, forward strand.
TGTCCACAGGCTTAAGGTCGAAGTGCGGCGGAATCACCGGCAGGTTGGCAAAGCTCCACTTGCCGCGCTTCACGTCGAACTCTTCCGGCGCCTGGATCTCTACCAGGTGGCCGACCGCGCTGGTCACCACGTAGGTCTCGTTCTCGAAGTGTTCCTCGTGCTTGTCGAACTTGCCGGCCACCGGCGTGAGCGCGCGCACGATGTCCTGGGCCACCGATGGCTTCTCTGCAATCACCAAAGTTTTCATTGACAACTCATCCTTACAATCTGCGGCTCTCGCGTACGTACGCGCACGCGCATGTGTGCTTATTCAAACTAACAGACTTCGGCGATGCCCTCCAAATCCCCCATTTCCGGCGGCCGCCGCATCCAGACGCGGCGCTCGGGTGTTCACGGCAACGGCGTCTTTGCCGTGCAGGACATCGCGGAGGGCGAGACGCTGATCGAATACAGGGGCGAGCTGATCAGCTGGAAAGAGGCCCTGCGCCGCCATCCGCACGATCCGGCCCAGCCCAACCACACCTTCTACTTCCACATCGATGACGGCCATGTGATCGACGGCGGCGTCAACGGCAATGCCTCGCGCTGGATCAATCATTCGTGCGAGCCGAACTGCGAAGCCGACGAAACCGAGGGCCGCGTATTCGTCAAGGCATTGCGCAACATCGCGGCCGGCGAAGAGCTCGCCTACGACTACGGCCTGATCATCGACGAGCCCTATACCAAGGCGCTGAAGGCCGAGTTCCCGTGCTGGTGCGGTTCGGAGAATTGCCGCGGCACCTTGCTGGCGCCCAAGCCGCGCAAGGACAAGGAAAAGAAAAAAGCCAAGAAGGTCGAGAAGAAAGACAAGAAGAAAAGCAAGGACGGCAAGCGTTGAACATGGCCGCTGCATGGTTCGAGGACGAAATTGCCGCCGCCGTGGCGCCGCTGCTGCCGGGCCTGGCGGTCGAGGTCGTCGCCGAGATCGATTCGACCAGCACCGAGCTGATGCGCCGCGCCCGCGATGGCCGTTCGGCGCCGGTACTGCTCGTGGCCGAGCGCCAGACCGCCGGACGCGGCCGCATGGGCCGGCCCTGGCAGAGCGCGCAGTACGGCCGCGAACCCGCCTCGCTGACCTTTTCGCTCGGCCTGACGCTGGCGCCTAAAGATTGGTCGGGGCTCTCGCTCGCAGTCGGCGTCAGCGTGGCCGAAAGCCTCGACCCGGCGAACACGGCGCAGGGGGCGCGCAAGTGGCCCTAGGACCTGTGGGTCCACGACCGCAAGCTGGGCGGCATCCTGATCGAAACCGCGGTGCCGCAGAACGGCGCTGCCGAGCGCTACCTGGTGATCGGCATCGGGCTCAACATCGGGGAGCGCGATGCAACCGGGCTCGGCACGCCGCCGGCCTGGCTGCAGCAGTGGCGCCCGCTCGCCACGGCGCCCGAGGTGCTGCGCGAAGTCGCGGTGCCGCTCGTTTCGCAGGTGCTGCTGTTCGGCGAGCGCGGCTTCGTCCCCTTGCCGAGCGCTTTGCCGCGCGCGACATCCTGCGCGGCCGCGAAGTGCAGCTCAGCGACGGCACGAGCGGCCGCTGCGAAGGCGTGGGCTGGGGCGGCGAACTGCTGCTTCGCACCGCGTCCGGCATGCAGGCGATCACCAGCGCCGAAGTCAGCGTGCGGCCCACGTCCCAAACTTCGCAAACGCCTTCGCGGGAATGAACGGCATGCGCGCCCTGCTCATCGTTTTGCTGCTGGCGAATGCGGGCTATTTTGCGTGGACCCGTGGCGCGCTCGCCATGTTCGGCACGCTGCCGTCCCGCTTCAGCGAAACAGAGCCCGAGCGCCTGACTCAGCAGATCCGGCCCCAGCTGCTGCAGATCCGCAAGGACGAACCCGCCGCGCCGGCGACGCCATAGGCGCCTACGCTTTCGTTTCGTGCTCGTTGCCGTCGAAGCGCAAACTGAAGCGCGTGCCGGGCGGCCGCTGTTGCGGATGCGCATCTTCTAGCTGCACCGTGGCGAAGTGCTGCCGGGCGATCTCGCGCACGATCGGCAGGCCGAGGCCCGAGCCGTCGGCCTCGTTGCCGAGCACGCGGTAGAAGGGCTCGAACACCAGCTCGCGTTCATGCTCGGCGATGCCGGGGCCGTTGTCCTCCACCTGCAGCACCACGATGCGCCCGAACGGGTCGGCAAGCACCCGTACGGTGATCACGCCGGGCCGGTCGGGCGACGACGGCGTGTAGTTGATCGCGTTGTCCAGCAGGTTGCGCACCAGCTCCTTCAGCAGCGTCGGATTGCCCTCGAGCACCACGCCCGGCGCGCCGGCTTCGGCGCCGTCGTAACCGAGGTCGATGCGCTTCTCGATCGCGCGCGGCACCGCTTCGCGCACCACTTCGATGGCGAGGCGCGCCAGGTCGCAGGGCTGCCGGCCGATGCTCGCGCCGCTGCCCTCGGCGCGCGCCAGCGACAGCAGCTGGTTGACCGTGTGCGTGGCGCGCACGCTCGCGCGGCCGATCTGCTTGAGCGACTGCTTCAGCTCGTCGGCATTGGCGCCCTCGCGCTGCGCCAGGTCGGCCTGCATGCGCAATCCGGCCAGCGGCGTCTTGAGCTGGTGCGCGGCGTCTGCAAGAAAGCGCTTCTGCGTGCCGATCGAGTCGTTCAGCTTGTTCAGCAGGTCGTTGACCGACAGCACCAGCGGCACCACTTCGAGCGGCACCGAGGATTCGTCGAGCGGGCTCAGGTCGCCGGGCCGGCGCTCGCGGATGCGCGCCTCCACCACCGACAGCGGCTTGATGCCGCGCACCAGCGCGAGCCAGATCAACAGCACCGCCAGCGGCAGGATCGCGAATTGCGGCAGCAGCACGCCCTTGATGATCTCGGTGGCCAGCACCGATTGCTTCTCGCGCGTTTCGGCCACCTGCAGCAGCGCCGGCAAGGCGCCGTCCGCGGCACCCGGCAACCAGAGCGATGCCACGCGCGCCCGCTTGCCGTGCACCTGGTCGTCGCGCAGGTACACCACGCCCGCGACCGGCGGCTCATCGGCACCGGGGTACGGCACTTCGCGCTCGCCGCTCTGCAACTCGCCGCGATCGTCGAGGAGCTGGTAGTACACGCGATCGATGCCATCGGCGCGCAGCAACTCGCGCGCCGACTGTGGCAGCTCGAAGCGGACGTCGCCGTTCTGCACTTTCACGAGCCGTGCCAGCGTCTTGATGTTGGCTTCGAGTGCGCGGTCGAACGGGGCATTGGCAATGCCCTGCGCTACCAGCCACGTGACGCCGATGCTGACCGGCACCAGCAGCAGCAGCGGCGTGAGCATCCAATCGAGGATCTCGCCGAACAGGGAGCGCTGGGCGCGCTGGAAGAGTTTCAAGGGATCAGGCGATTTTCTCGAGGCAGTAGCCCAGCCCGCGCACCGTGGCAATGCGGATCGGACCCTTCTCGATCTTCTTGCGCAGTCGGTGGATGTAGACCTCGATCGCGTTGAGGCTCACCTCCTCGCCCCATTCGCACAGCCGCTCGACCAGCTGGTCCTTGCTGACCAGCCGGCCGGCGCGCTGCAGCAGGACTTCGAGCAGGCCGAGTTCGCGCGCCGAGAGCTCGATCATCTTGCCGTCGATGGTGGCGACGCGGCCGGCCTGGTCGTACACCAGCGGACCGTGCTTGATGGCGTTGCTGGTGCCACCCATGCCGCGGCGGGTGAGCGCACGCACGCGCGCCTCGAGTTCCTGCAGCGAGAACGGTTTGGCCATGTAGTCGTCGGCACCGTAGTCGAGGCCCTTGACGCGCTCTTCCACGCTGTCGGCGGCCGTGAGTACCAGCACCGGCAACTGAGATCCGCGGGCGCGCAGCCGCTTCAAGATTTCGAGCCCGTGCAGGTTGGGCAGGCCGAGGTCGAGGATCAGCAGGTCGAACTCGCTGTTGGTCATCAGCGCGGCGTCGGCCTGCGAGCCAGTCGCGACATGGTCGACCGCAGAGCCCGAGGTGCGCAGGCTGCGCAGCAGCGCATCGGCCAGGACCTGATCGTCTTCTGCAATGAGTATTCGCATGCCATGCCTTCGCGCTTTGTTGCGAGTCGCGGCTTTGGAAAAGCCGTCGGACCACCCCCGGCGCGGATTTTAGGCGGCGGCGTAGGCTTCGAGGCCGATCGTGACCACGGTCGCGATCTCGTCGCCGACGCTGGCGCGGAACTCCTGCTCGGCCTGCGCCACGGCGCTGCGGAAAGCTTCGAGCCAGGCCAGTCCGTCGGCGGTAAACAGCACGCGGCGCGCCCGCGCATCCAGCGCATCCGGTGCGCGCTTCACCAGGCCCCAGGCCTCGCACTGGTCGACCAGCGTGCCCATGGCCTGCTTGGTCATGCCGGCGCGCTGGGCGAGTTCGGTCAGGCGCGAGCCCTCGCGCGCGAGATGCCGGGTGATGTGGATGTGCGCGGCGCTGATCTGCGCCCGCGCCGCCAGGTTAGACAGCGCCAGCGGCACCTCGGCATCGTGTGCCATCAGCGCCAGCACCCGCTCGTCGAAGCGGCGCATCGCGTGGCCGAGCAGCCGGCCCAGGTGGGTCTGCCGCCAGGCGTCGTGGTCGATTGAAAATGCGGCGTCGGCCATCGCGCTCGATAGTAATGCAAACTGACCAAAAAATGGGTTTGCTAAAACTGACTCGCCTCTACACTACTGTTCAGGCATCCAGGCTGTGATTAAAAGCAGACGGATGAATTTCATACAACCTGTTGATATTCAAGGAGTTTCCACATGGACGCAGTCGTCAAGGGCGCAAGCATCTCGGTCCCCACCAGCGAAAAGGCTAAGGCGCTGCAGGCCGCATTGGCCCAGATCGAAAAGCAGTTCGGCAAGGGCACGATCATGCGGCTGGGCGAGGGCGAGGCGCTCGAAGACATCCAGGTGGTCTCCACCGGCTCGCTGGGCCTCGATATCGCGCTCGGCGTCGGCGGCCTGCCGCGCGGCCGCGTGATCGAAATCTACGGGCCGGAATCCTCGGGCAAGACCACGCTCACCCTGCAGGTCATCGCCGAGATGCAGCGCCAGGCCGGCACCTGCGCTTTTGTCGACGCCGAGCACGCGCTCGACGTGCAGTACGCGCAAAAGCTGGGCGTCAACCTGTCCGACCTGCTGATCAGCCAGCCGGACACCGGCGAGCAGGCGCTCGAAATCGTCGATTCGCTGGTGCGCTCGGGCGCGGTCGACCTGATCGTGATCGACTCCGTCGCCGCGCTCACGCCCCGGGCCGAAATCGAAGGCGAAATGGGCGACTCGCTCCCCGGCCTGCAGGCCCGCCTGATGAGCCAGGCGCTGCGCAAGCTCACCTCCAGCATCAAGAAGACCAACTGCATGGTCATCTTCATCAACCAGATCCGCATGAAGATCGGCGTGATGTTCGGCTCGCCCGAAACCACCACCGGCGGCAACGCGCTGAAGTTCTACGCCTCGGTGCGCCTCGACATCCGCCGCATCGGCACCATCAAGAAGGGCGACGAGGCCATCGGCAACGAGACCAAGGTCAAGGTGGTCAAGAACAAGGTGTCGCCACCCTTCAAGACGGCCGAGTTCGACATCCTGTTCGGCGAGGGCATCAGCCGCGAAGGCGAGATCATCGACATGGGCGTGACCGCCAAGATCGTCGACAAGTCGGGCGCCTGGTACGCCTACAACGGCGAAAAGATCGGACAGGGCCGCGACAACGCGCGCGAGTTCTTGCGTGAGAACCCGTCGCTCTCGCGCGAGATCGAGAACAAGGTGCGCGAGTCGCTCGGCATTCCGTTGCTGGCCGAAACAGTCGAAGCAGCCGATGCCAAGCCCGCAAAGAACGCGCCCGAGAAGATCGCGCCCGAAAAGAAATAGGCCGCGGCCATGGCTTTCGGCGCTCCCTCCATCAAAGGCCGCGCTCTGCGCCTCTTGAGCCAGCGCGAGCATTCGCGGGCCGAACTCGTCCGCAAGCTTTCCAGGTACGAGGAACAACCGGGCACGCTGGCACTTGCGCTCGACGAGTTGACCGCGAAAGCCTTCATCAGCGAGACGAGAGTGGTGCAGTCGGTGCTGCACCAGCGCGCCGCACGGCTCGGCGCGGCGCGCGTGCGCCAGGAGTTGCTGCACAAGGGCATCGCGCCCGACGCGGTTGCCGAGGCGGTGGCCGGCCTGCAGGGCAGCGAACTCGAGCGCGCGCGCGACGTATGGCGCCGGCGTTTCGATGCCTTGCCGCAGAACGCCGCCGAGCGTGCGAAGCAGGCCCGGTTTCTGATGGCGCGGGGCTTTGCCGGCGGGGTGGTGGCGCGGGTGCTGCGCGAGGACGGCCGCGACTGAGGCGGCGGCTCAGAGCCCTAGCATCAGCTCGAGGTTTTGTACCGCAGCGCCGCTCGCGCCCTTGCCCAGGTTGTCGAGGCGGGCAATGGCCACGGCATGCCGGTGGTCCTCGTTCGGGAACACGCGGATCTCCAGCACGTTGGTGTCGTTGAGTGCCGTCGGTTCGATCTTGCCGTCCGCGGTGGGTGGCAGCACCTTCACGAACTTGGCTTCGGTGTTGCTCTTGGCGTAATGCGCCGCCAGTGCCTCGTGCAGGTCGGCTGCGTGCGGTCGTCCGGGCAGGTCGTCCAGGTGCAGCGGCAGTTGCACCAGCATGCCCTGCCTGAAATTGCCCACGGACGGGATGAAGACCGGCCGGCGGGTGAGGCCGGTGTACTTCATGATTTCCGGGATGTGCTTGTGCTTCAGGCCCAGCGCATAGGTTTCGAACAACGGTGCCTCGCGCTTTTCGTGGGCTTCGATCAAGCTGCGTCCGCCGCCCGAGTAGCCGCTGACAGACGGCAAGGCGATGGCAAAGTCCACCGGCAGCAGGCCGGCATCGATCAGTGGACGCACGATCGCGATGGCGCCGGTGGCGTAGCAGCCGGGGTTGGTCACGCGGTCTGCCTGGGCCACCGCCTCCTTCTGTCCGACCACCAGTTCAGGAAAGCCGAACACCCAGCCCATGGCCGTGCGATGCGCCGACGAGGCGTCGATGATCTTCGGGCGCTTGCCTTCGAGCGCATCGATGAGCGCCACCGACTCGCGCGCCGCGTCGTCGTGGAGGCACAGCACGACCAGGTCGACGCTGCCCATCAACGCGCGCTTGGCGCCCGCATCCTTGCGCGACTCGGGCGCGATGCTCACGAGCTCTATTTGCGGCATCGTCTGGAGCCGCTCGCGGATCTGGAGACCGGTGGTGCCGGCTTCGCCGTCGATGAAGACCTTGACCATGGTGGAGCCTTGAAATGGCGGTAGGAAACTGGGTAAAAGCAGGGTGGAGCGGGCGCAGTGGCCGCGCTGACGGGAGGCCGTCGGGGCGGCGCACCATGATACAGTCCGCGGTTGTTTGCCGCCCCCGCCTCCCCGGCGCCGTGGCCCGCGGACAACAGCCAAATTCTCCCGTTCTCAACCTCGTTTCGAGAGACACCCTCATGAAGATTCACGAGTACCAAGGCAAGGAAATTCTTGCCAAGTTCGGCGTGCCCGTGCCGCGCGGCATTCCGGCGTACACGGTGCAGGAGGCGGTCGAAGCCGCCCAGAAACTCGGCGGCCCGGTATGGGTGGTCAAGGCCCAGATCCATGCCGGCGGCCGCGGCAAGGGCGGCGGCGTCAAGCTCGCCCGCTCGATCGACGAGGTCAAGAAACTGGCCGGCGAAATCCTCGGCATGCAGCTCAAGACGCACCAGACCGGCCCCGAGGGCCAGAAGGTCCGCCGCCTGCTGATCGAAGACGGCGCCGACATCAAGAAAGAGTATTACGTCTCGGCCGTGACCGACCGTTCCACGCAGCGCGTGGCGTTCATCGTGTCGAGCGAAGGCGGCATGGACATCGAAGGCGTTGCTCACGATACGCCCGAGAAAATCATCACCGACTTCGTCGATCCGGCCGTCGGCCTGACGGTGGAGCAGGGCACCAAGCTGGCTGCCGGCATCGGCGTGCCGGAGGCATCGCAGCCGCAGGCGGTCGACGTGATGCAGAAGCTCTACAAGATCTACATGGAAACCGACGCGTCGCTGGTCGAGATCAACCCGCTGATCCTCGAAGGCAACGGCAACATCAAGGCGCTCGACGCCAAGTTCAACTTCGACAGCAACGCGCTGTTCCGCCACCCAGAAATCGTGGCGCTGCGCGACCTCGACGAAGAAGACGCGGCCGAAGTCGAAGCCAGCAAGTTCGACCTCGCCTATATCAGCCTCGACGGCGACATCGGCTGCCTGGTGAACGGCGCCGGCCTGGCCATGGCGACGATGGACACCATCAAGCTGTTCGGCGGCGAGCCGGCCAATTTTCTCGACGTGGGCGGCGGCGCCACTCCCGAAAAGGTGACCGAAGCCTTCAAGATCATGCTGAAGAACAAGAACGTGAAGGCCATCCTGGTCAACATCTTCGGCGGCATCATGAAGTGCGACACCATCGCCACCGGCGTGATCGCGGCCTGCAAGGCGGTCAACCTGCAGGTGCCGCTGGTGGTGCGCATGAAGGGCACCAACGAGGTCGAGGGCAAGAAGCTCCTGACCGACTCGGGCCTGCCCATCATCAGTGCCGACACCATGGCGGACGCGGCCCAGAAGGTCGTGGCGGCGGTGAAATGACCCACCCCCGATGCGCCCTCGGCGCTTCCCCCTCCAGGGGGCGCAGCCAGCGGCCCGGCCAAGCCGGTTCCGCGGCAGCTGCTTGAAAAGCCCGCATCCAATGCCACGCCAAAGAACAGCGAGATCGACATGAGCATCTACATCAATAAAGACACCTTGGTCATCACCCAGGGCATCACCGGCAAGACCGGTCAGTTCCACACCGAGAAGTGCCAGGAATACGCGAACGGCAAGAACTGCTTCGTGGCCGGCGTGAATCCCAAGAAGGCCGGCGAGTCGATCTTCAACATTCCGATCTTCGGGTCGGTGAAAGAAGCGGCCTCGCAGACCGGCGCCACCGTATCGGTGATCTACGTGCCGCCGGCCGGCGCTGCCGCCGCGATCTGGGAAGCCGTCGAGGCCGACCTCGATCTCGCCATCTGCATCACCGAAGGCATCCCGGTGCGCGACATGCTCGAAGTGCGCAACCGCATGAGGGCAAAGGTTGCCGCCGGCGGCAAGGAGACGCTGCTGCTCGGCCCCAACTGCCCTGGCCTGATCACCCCCGACGAGATCAAGATCGGCATCATGCCCGGCCACATCCATCGCAAGGGCCGCATCGGCGTGGTCAGCCGCTCCGGCACGCTGACCTACGAAGCCGTGGCGCAGCTCACCGAAATCGGCCTCGGCCAGTCGAGCGCCGTGGGCATCGGCGGCGATCCGATCAACGGCCTGAAGCACATCGACGTGATGAAGGCCTTCAACGACGACCCCGACACCGACGCCGTCATCATGATCGGCGAGATCGGCGGCCCCGACGAAGCCGATGCCGCGCGCTGGTGCAAAGAGCACATGAAGAAGCCGGTGGTCGGCTTCATCGCCGGCGTGACTGCCCCTCCGGGCAAGCGCATGGGCCACGCGGGCGCGTTGATCTCGGGCGGTGCCGACACCGCCGACGCCAAGCTTGCCATCATGGAGGAGAGCGGCTTCACCGTGACGCGCAACTTCTCGGAGTTGGCAAAGCGCCTCAAGGCGCTGATCTGACATCGGCCCTCCCATGGCGAACTCCGGCGCACCAGATTCTCCCGACAGCACCGGGTCGCTGATCTGGGACTTTGCTGCGCTCACCGACCCCGGCCGCGTGCGGGCGAACAACGAGGACACGATCTCCTTCGACCCCGCGCTCGGGTTGGTGCTCCTGGCCGACGGCATGGGCGGCTACAACGGCGGCGAGGTCGCGAGCGGCATGGCGATCGCGCTGCTGCAAGCCAGTTTCGGCCGCTGGCTTGCGCACGCCGGGCCCGACGCCAGCCTGCGCGCCGTGCGCCGCGCCCTGCAGTCCGGCACCGACGAGGCCAACGCAGCCATCCTTGAAGCCGGCGTTGCCAACGAGCAGCTGCAAGGCATGGGAACCACGCTGGTGCTGGCAGCTTTCAGCTCGCGCCGCGTGATCGTCGGCCACATCGGCGACTCGCGCTGCTACCGGCTGCGCGACGGCAAGCTGCAACTCATCACCCGCGACCATTCGCTCCTGCAGGAGCAGCTCGATGCCGGTGCCATCACGCCCGAGCAGGCTTTGCAGTCGCCGCACCGCAATCTGGTGACGCGCGCGCTTGGCATCGAACGCAATGTCGAACTCGAAATGCACGAGCACGACGTGAAGGCTGGCGACCTGTTCCTGCTCTGCTCCGACGGATTGAGCGAGATGGTGCAGTACGAGCAGCTTTTCACGCTTCTGTTGCAAGATGTCGACCTGCCGGAGAAAGCAACACTTTTGGTTGCATCGGCAAACGACAATGGCGGACGGGACAACATTTCGGTTGTCCTGGCCAGGGCTGGCGCAAGCGCAGCGCTCGAGACATCTGGCTAGCCGAGCTTCGAGGACATACCTGCCGCAAGGGCCCCTGCAGTGAATAAAAAGATGAGTTCCAGGAGTCGGCCATGCCGAAAATGATCGTTTCGATCGATGGCGTCGTCATCAAGGAAGTGACGCTTGCCAAGGACCGCACCACCCTCGGCCGGCGCCCGTACAACGACATCGTGATCGACAACCTCGCCATCAGCGGCGAGCACGCCGTGCTCCACATGATCGGCGGCGATGTCTACCTGGAAGATCTCAACAGCACCAACGGCACCTATGTGAACGGGCGCGCGGTCAAGAAGCAGGCGCTCGAGAACAACGATGTCGTCGAAGTCGGCAAGTACAAGATTCGCTTTCTGGTGGGCGGCGGCCGCGCCGACGCATCCGATGCTGCCGGTTTGTCGCCGACCATCGTCATGGCGCCGCCGGGCCCGATCCCTCTTTCTTCCGCACCCACCGTGCAGTCCCCGCTCGGAGCAAAGACCGGCGCGGCCGTCATGCGGGTGCTGTCCGGCTCCGGCGCGGGGCATGAGGTCCCGTTGCAAAAGGTCGTCACCACCATCGGCAAGCCGGGCGTGGCCGTCGCCTCCGTCACTCGGCGCCTGCACGGCTACGTGGTGGTGCCGATCGACGGCGGCACCGAACTCAACGGCGAGCCGCTCGGCAAGGAAGCCGTCGTGCTGCAAGACGGCGACGTGCTCGAACTCGGCGGCACGCGGATGCAGTTCGTCAGCAGCTGAGCGTTTGCCGTCCGGCACAGCGCGCACTTGCCGCAGGCGCGGCACCCCATGAAGAAACCGCGGCAGCAACGGCACTGGCCACGCATCGCCATCACCCTGGTGCCGGTGCTGCTGGCGCTGCTGCATGTGGCCGGCGCGTGGCGCCTGCCCTTTCTCGATCGACTCGACCAGCTGATCTACGACGCCCGGCTGCGCGCGACCATGCCGCGCACCGCCGACTCGCGCATCGTGATCGTCGACATCGACGACACGAGCCTCGAGCAGCTCGGCCAGTGGCCGTGGCGGCGCGACACGCTGGCCCGCCTCACCGACGAAATCATGACCCGGCAGCAGGCAGCCGTGCTCGGCTTCGACGTGCTGTTCGTCGAGCCCGACGCGAGTTCGGGCCTGCCTGTCCTGCGGCAGCTGGCGGCCGGGCCGTTGCGCGGCGACCCGGGCTTCGCGGCCGAAGTCGAACGCCTGGCGCCGCAGCTCGATCACGACGCCGTGTTTGCCAAGGCGCTGGCCGGCCGCCGCGTGGCGCTCGGCTTTTACTTCACGCAGACCGCCAAGGCGCGCGGCATCGGCCAGCTGCCGGCGCCGGTGCTTCCGGCCGAGGCGTTTCCGCCGGGACGCGACTACGCCACGCACTGGAACGGCTTCGGCGCCAACCTGCCGGCGCTGACTGCCGCCGCACCCGCCGCCGGCTTTTTGAATGTGCTGCTCGACGCGAACGACGACGGCGTGGTGCGGTCAGTGCCGCTCATCGCGCGCTACCAGGGCCCGCAGGCCCAGCCCGGGTATTACGAGTCGCTGGCACTCGCGGTTTACCGGATGGCGGCGGCATCCGGCGCTACGCCGCCGGCGATCGCCCCGTCGTTCGCGCCCATGCAGGGTCCGCCGCCGCTCGAAGCGCTCATGATCGGCAGCGGCCCGGCGCCGCTCGCCGTGCCCGTCGGCCAGCGCGCCAGCATGCTGGTGCCGTTTCGCGGGCCGGGCGGCGCGCGGGGCGGGTCGTTTCGCTACATCCCGGCGGCCGACGTGATCAACCGCACGCTGCCTGCCGGCGAACTCGAGAACAAGATCGTGCTCATCGGCGCCACGGCGCCCGGCCTGCAAGACCTGCGCGTCACGCCGGTAGACGCTGCCTTCCCTGGCGTGGAAGTGCATGCCAACATCATCTCGGCCCTGCTCGACCGGCGCCTGCTTTCGGCGCCCGTCTACGCGCCCGGATACGAGGTGGTCATGGTGCTCGCGGCCGGGCTCTTGCTGGCGTTCGGCCTGTCGCTGCTGTCGGCTGCGCGCGCCGTGCTGCTTGCGGTGTCGGTGGGCGCGCTGCTGGTCGGGCTCAACACCTGGCTCTATCTGAGCGCCGGCCTGGTGCTGCCGCTCGCAACCGCGCTGGTCATGGCCGGGCTGGCCCTGGTGCTCAACATGAGCTGGGGCTACTTCGTCGAGGCGCGGGCCAGCCGCAGCCTGGCCGAGCTGTTCGGCACCTACGTGCCGCCACAGCTGGTCGACGAAATGCGCGCCGACCCCAAGCGCTACAGCATGCGCGCCGAGAGCAAGGAACTCACCGTGATGTTCTGCGACATGCGCGGCTTCACCCACCTGTCGGAGCAGATGGCGCCCGCCGAACTGCAGGCGTTTCTGAACGTGGTCTTCAGCCGGCTCACGCAGATCATCAGCGCGCACCGCGGCACGGTCGACAAGTACATGGGCGACTGCGTCATGGCCTTCTGGGGCGCGCCGGTCGACACGCCCGGCCACGCCGCGCTGGCCGTGCAGGCGGCAAGGGAAATGGCCGCCGCCGTGCACCAGATCAACGACGCGCACCGCGCCAGCGGCAGGCCCGAAATCAGCGTCGGCATCGGCATCAACACCGGCGTGATGAGCGTCGGCGACATGGGCTCTGCCGTGCGGCGCAGCTACACCGTGGTCGGCGACGCGGTCAACCTCGCGTCGCGGCTCGAAGGCCTGTGCGGGCACTACGGCGTCGAGATTGTCGCCAGCCAGGCCACCCGCGCCGCAGCCCCCGGCTTCGTCTGGCAAGAGCTCGACCGCGTCTGCGTCAAGGGCCGCGCCGTGGCCGTACAGATCTTTGCGCCCGTTGCAGCATCGGGCGAAGAAGCGCTCGATGCCTGGCACCGCGTGCTGGCGGCCTACCGCGCGCAAGACTGGGCGCAGGCCCAAACGCTGCTCGCACCGATGATGGCCGCGGATGCCAAAAATGTCCTTTACCGGCTCTATGCGCAGCGATTAGCCTCGCTGAAGTTGCAGCCCAAGGACCCGAACTGGGATGGCGCGACCCGGTTCGATTTCAAGTAGTAGTTAGCAAGCAAGCAAAGGCAGCCGCAAATGCAGGTGCGCGTGTTGGGGTGCTCCGGTGCCATCGCCAAGGACTGCCGCACGACCTCTTTTCTGGTCGACAGCGACCTGCTGGTCGACGCCGGCACCGGCGTGGGCGACCTCAGCCTCCACGAAATGGCGCAGGTCGACGACGTGGTGCTCACCCACTCGCACCTCGACCACATCGCGGCCCTGCCGCTCATGCTCGACGCCGTGGCCAGCCGCCGGCGCAAGCCGCTGCATGTGCACGCGCTGCGCGCCACCATCGATGCGCTGCGCACGCACGTCTTCAACAACGTCATCTGGCCCGACTTTGCGCGCATCCCCAGCCTGGAAGCGCCCTTCGTCGCCTTTCACGAAATCGAAGTCGGCCAGCAGCTTCAGCTGGGGACCCGGGCGCTCAAGCACATCGAAGTGCTGCCGGCCGTGCACACCGTGCCCGCCTGCGGATTTGCCGTGCGCGCCGCCGAAGGCGGGGCTCACTGGGTCTTCAGCGGCGACACCGAGCGCAACCCGTTGTTCTGGCAGCGCGTGAACCAGCTCGACGTGGCCATGCTCGTCATCGAAACCGCCTTTAGCAACCGCGAGCAAGAACTCGCCAAGCGCAGCCTGCACTTGTCGCCTTCCGCCTTGGGCGAAGAACTGGCCCAGATCGCGCCGGGCAGCAACTACCCGATCTACATCACCCACACCAAGCCAGCCGAAACCGGCGAGATCATGAGCCAGATCGACGTCCTGGCCGCAGGCTCGCCGGAGCGTGGCGCAAAGGCGTGGGACATTCGCTGGCTGCAGGCGGCGGGCGTGCTGCACATCTGACGAGAGTGGTCGGCGGGTGACAAAATTGTCATGTGACTGTGGCGACCTGGCATCGATTTTTGTCACGTCATGTAACCAAAGCGTTAACAAGTTCTCAGTTGACGGCACTTGGAAGCGCCGTTCGGAGATGGCACAGATGCTGCGGACAGTTGAGAGCACCGGGGCGTTCCTCGGGCCCCTCAACCAACCGGAGTTTTTGTAAATGAACCGTCGTTCCATCGCACGCAACGTGCAAAAGGGTTTCACCCTGATCGAGTTGATGATCGTCGTGGCGATCATCGGTATCTTGGCTGCTGTGGCGCTGCCGGCGTATCAGGATTACACAATTCGCGCCAAGGTTACGGAGGGTCTTGGCGAAGTATCTTCCGCGAAGCTCGCCGTTGCAGAAACTGCTGCATCCCTCGGCCTCGCAAACGTAACCTCAGCGAATTCGGGCTACGCCTACACCGCCCCCGCGACCGCAACTGTCGGTTACGTCGCAAGTGTTGCTATCGCTAACGGTGGCGCGATCACGATGACCAGTCGCAACACCGGAGCTGCAGTTCAACCGGTTCTGATCCTGACCCCTACTGCGGGCGCTACAGTCAACGATGCGATTACATGGACTTGCACCAAGGGCACCACCACACTGGCCAAGCATTTGCCAGCGGTTTGCCGCGGCTAAAGCATCCTTGGCATCGTAAGAGCCGCCTTCGGGCGGCTTTTTTGCGTCCGTTGCCCTTATCAACTAACTGTCGTTTATAAAACATGCCTTTCCCTGCAAAGCCAGTTCGAGGTCGATGTCTGGCCGAGTGAGTCAGTAATGTTGTAGTCCAAGGTTGAAACTCTGTGCCGCGAGGTCAGACATAGTCGGTGCAACCACCCGGCAAGCATTCCATGGGCACAGCCTTGCCCTTCGTGCGGTGCTGAGGAGCGCGTACAGACGTGCCAGTTCGCTAGGTGACGCAGCAGTACGGCGCGGAAACAACTGCTGGCTGATCTTGTTCGTTGCTGCCGCCCGACCTTGGCGGCGTAGGGCCTTGTATTAACGCAGTGCCTCCAGAACGAGGCCCAAGCGCCTTCGGACGTCCCATGGCCAGCATCTTCTTAAAGCTCACGCAGAGTGACCGTCGATTGCCGATGTATCGCGCCCTCCGAGTCGCCAAGCGGCGTGTTCTGGGATTGGCCGCCCGTGAATCAGGTGGCCGGACTGATCCGGGCGTATGAATTTCTTGGATTCGAGTTGCAGCAGCTCGCCGGGTGACTTGTGCGCCTTGCGCGCGCCCCGGCACAGTGTCCTGCGGCAGGAAAACTTGTCATCTCGGCGGCCTCTGCAGCTTCGAGCCACAGCGCTGCGGCAACCGCCTGGCCGCTAGCCAACTGTTAGTAGGTCAGACGCTAGTTGCTCGGCAGCGCCACTGCGCGTTCGATCTTGGGCGCTTCGATGCGCCCGCAACGCTGGGACTAGCGGATGTGCTCAACCCGCCCGCACTTTCGCATGCGCAGCTGCCATTTGTCTGCCCTGCGCGGGTTCACGGCGTCGGCGTGAATCGATCAACCGCACGCGCCGAGTGTGCTTAACTTTCGAAGGGCCATTGAATGGCCTTTATTGATGCACGTCACTGCCCGGCAGCGGCATGCATCCGAGAATCCCAAGCACTTGCCGCGCCTGTTCATGAGACCTTACTGGCGTCTAGTACGGAATTAAATGTCTTCAATCGACAGTCGGTACTTCACGCCAATTAAGCAATCTCAATCCCACGCTGCTCGGCGGCCGGAAGCCGATGTTTCTCAGCGTGCCCTTCACGTCGCCAGCGACCAGCCTGGCCTTCCCATCGACCGAGATGAATCGAAGGTCGGTGATCGAGGTGGTGAAGCCGACGTAGTCGCCCGCAGGGACCAGCGCGGAACTGCCGTTCGAGAAGTCGATTGCGTAGATCCGGCTGCTGCCGCCTGGGCTGCACGCGTCTCCCGTGGTCAACAGCGACGCGAAGGCGACGATGCCATCGAACGCAACCGGGTTGTTCACAAGGCGCAGTCCGATGCTCGAGTCCATGCCGAGGTCCAGGTACCAGCCGAGGGAATTGTTCGGCAGCGTCGCCCCGCTCGCCAGGTTCAGGATGGGGGTCAGGTCGGCCCGCGTGACTGGCGACACAACGCCTGTGCGAAACCCCGACGCATTGCCGTCGATGATTGCGTAGAACGTCTGCTCGCGTGCCGAGTTGACGTCGCTCGAATCGAGCAGCTGACCGGTGCCGAACATCACGAAGCGCTTTTTCGAGACCGGCTGGATCTCGATCAATGGTGGTGTCGTGATGGGCTGCGGGTTGGCTGCCATGGTGCCGTCGGTGAGCGTGGCAAGCTTGACCGGCTCCGGGTACAGGCCGGTGGCAGCTGTCACGTCGAAGCGCCAGAGTTGACCATTCAGGTCGCCGGCATAGAACGAGTCGGAGGTCCCGTCGGTGTAGTCCTGGACGTAGGCGGATGCATGCGTCAGGCCCGGTGCAGCGGTGGGTGTACTCACCTTTTCGAGCAGCGTGCCGTTTCGCGGGTCGACGAAGTACAGGTAGCCGCGGTTGTCGGGGTTGTTGTAGCCCGATGTGAAGACGACCACCCACCCGTACTTGCGGGTCTTGACCACCGTCGGTGCGCCGAAGCCATAGCCCATGGTCGCATCGGTGAACTCCCACAGCACCTTGCCGGCGACGGCCGCTTCGCTCGTCATGCTTGTGGGGTCGGTGATGTCGATGGCGTAGAAACCTCTGCCGCCCTTGCCGAGACCGCCGATGAGCACGGTTCGCCAGTCTGAACTGGCTGCATTCGTCGTCGTGAACACACCCGCGGCGCGATTGAAGTCCATGTCGAACCCGACAGCCGTTGCGTCCACGTAGTTGCGGTGGGCGTAATTGGCGCGGCCCAGTTGCGCCAGCCCGTCGGTCTGCGGCGCGCCGTTCGGTCCGTTGAATACGGCACTTGGGACGTACGCAAAGGCTTCCTTGCCCGCCGTGACGCCGGTCTTTGCTCCGTAGAAGGCGTGCAGCATGCCGTCGTTGCCGCCGACGTAGACCATCGTCGGACGCGAGGTGCGCAGCGTCTTGAAGCCGGTGTAGCCCGGATTGATTGACTCCGAATAGATCATCTGCGGCGCAGCGACCGGCGTGACCTTGGAACCGACGATGTCGCCCAGCAGCAGCGTGCGTGAGCGGTAGGCCTGGGTACTGCCGGTGATCGTCGAATCCTTTTCGTTGGTGCGATCGCCGCGCAGGTAGTTCAGGTAGTTGGCGCTGTCTTCAGGTCCCGTGTAATCGGGATTCAGTGCCAACTTTTGCGCGGTCGTGAGGTTGGCCAGGCGGAAGGGCACGGCGCTGTTGCTGCCCGCGTTCCAGGTCACGATGTTGCGGCTCGTATTCCATCCGTTGCCGGCCAGCTGCGCCTCCATCGTGTTGCTGGTAACCCAGTCGACAGTCGACGATGGTGTGCCGTCGCTTGCAAAGGTGATGGTGCTGGCGGTGATCACGCCGGTCCAGCCTTTGGAGTCGTACTGCGACGCGTAAGAGGCAGCACCGGCCGATGACACCTGCGCGGTGGACAGCGAGAACGATGTCGTGAAGGCCTTGATGGCATTGGCGATGTTCACGAAGGCCTGCTTCAGGCCGTCCACCATCTGCTGCGCATTGCCGGCAAGAAAGTAGTTGTCGGGGCGCAAACGGTTGGCGCCGTTCATGTTGATGGTTTCGGCCCCGGTGTTCCACCAGTTCTGCGTCAGTGGCGACGTGGTGTTGTTGATGTCGTAGTTGCTCGGCACCTGGAAGCCACCGTATTTGGCGGCAAGCCAGTACGGGTTCCGGTCGAGCGCGACCTGGTACTCCATCACATCCATCCAGTAGGTCGTGATGGTCTGCTTGTCCGTGATGTCCGGCCGGATGTCCATGACGTGGGCGCCATAGGCCAGGCCTGCGATGTACTGCGAGCCGTTATTGCCCCAGGCGCCGTTGCGCCCCGTCAGCCCTTCGAGCGCTTCGACGTTGCTGGTCCAGGTGGCTGCCTGGTTCAGTGTGTCGGCGGTCACCTGCGCCGGCTTGGTCCTGCCGTTGGTGAGCGTTCCGCCGCCCACATTGCGGTCGAAGTGGGTGTTGTTGTCCCCGATGCCGAGAATGAAGTTCTTCTGGCACGAGTAGGAGATCGGGTCCTTGCCCGCCCAGTTGGTCGGCGCTGGGAAGCCATCGAGCTTGGTGGCGTTCAGGTTGGCGGTCCATTCGGTGACGTTGCCGAGGTTCTGGAAATAGCGCAGAACGGAGTAGTACAACTCGCTCACGGTGTCGTACGTCATGTACGTCTTGGCCGTCTGGCCGAACTTGTTGAGGTAGTTCATGACGCCGCTCTCGAGAACGCCGCTGTCAGTGGCCAGTGCCGCATCGGGGTTGGTCCCCATGATGCCGGTCGTGGCGCTCCACTCTGCGCGCGGGTTGGTGACCACGGTCGGCGAAAGCGGTTGCGGATGCGTCGGGCCGATGAAGCCCATCTGCGCACGCATCACCGCACCCTGCTGGTTGTCCCCGCCGGCGTTGAGATAGGCGAAGGCGCTGTACCGGATTTTGTTCGAGTATTGCTGCAGCAGGCCTTCGGGCTTGTAGTTGTTGCCGTATTTCACGCAATTGGCTTCGAGGCCGCCAGGCGCGGTGGCATCGCACACCTTGACGCGCACGTACACCTGGAAAGTGCTGCCCGGTTCGGTGGCAGTAGTGAAATCGCGCGGCGTGGCGTTGTTGTCGTACGCATTCCCCGAAACGCCAAACACCATCCGGTTGCCTCGGGCGAAAATGCGCGTGTTGAAGGTGGTGCCGCCAAACGGCGTGACCAAGGGCACCAAGGAGGCGGGCAGATCGTGGCCGCCTCCGCCGTCGGTACCGCGACGCGGGAAGTTGCTGTCACCGCCCTGGTTCGAACCCCAGGCTTTCTCGATCACCGTTTCCGTCACGGTGTCGACGCTGCGAAAGCCGCCGCTCAATGCCCAGCGAAACGGGTCGATGGTCTGCATCGTCGCCCAGTTCATGAAGTTGCCGCTCCACATGGTGCCGTCGCAGCTGTGCTTGTTGGCGCCCGTCGCAAGTGCCCTGGACTCGAAATAACTAAGCGCTGGCGTCACGGCGTTGAGCGAGTACGCATAGCACTTCTTCGGGTCGAAGTAGCCCAGGTATTCGGTCGCGTCTGCATAGTTGCCGAGGTTCGCCACGCTGATGGCGGTCGGATACTCCACCGAAAGCGCGAGGGCGAGATTGCCAGGCACATCGGAGGCGGCGAACACCGGCTGGTCTGCGAGCAGCACGGCCGATGCCGTCCCTTGGGTCAGCAACAGGCTCGCCGCAAGCGCGGTGCCTGAAAGGATGCGTGAACAGAGTTTCATGGTGATCGCCTGGCCGTTCGGGGGCTTTGGTTATTCGGGTTTGGCAAACGAGGTCTGCAGGAAAACTTGTGTTTCGCGGGGGCCGTCCACGCGCACTGTCAGGCGATAGATGAGCGACGGCGCTTTGGGCAGCGGCGCCGCGCCGGCCGTACCGCCGCGCACTTCGGTTGCCGAAGGCTGGCGCACGCAGCCGGCCTCTCCGAGCGCAGCGGCCGAGCCGGCGTTGTTGCACAGGCGGTCGATCACGTAGCGGATGGAAACGTCCGGGGTTGCCCCGGCAATGGCCGTGATGCCAGGCGTGAAGGTGGCGCCCAGAATGTCCGGTCCCGTGTGCGGTGTCTGGTTGTCAAGCAATACCAGCGGAATACCTCGGGGTTCGCCTGGAGCTGCACCGCGCTGTAGTTCGCGGCCGGCACGCTGTCCGCCGTGGTAGTGGCAGCTGCCAGCGCGCCGGATCCGAATGCGGTGAGCACGTTCGAAACGGCCAACTCGCCCTGATTGACGAGGTCGCGCTTGAACGCGAGATTGCCCGCGCTGAAAAGCGACGAGTTCATCGACCGCATGACCGCGACGCCGCCTGCGAGCAGCACCACCAGAACAATCAGGGAGAACAGGAGCACAACGCCGCTTTCGCGCGACCGGCCGAGAGGTGTAAGTTTTTTCATGACGTGGAGAGCAGCAGCAAGTTGCGCAGCGGAATCACGGAGTCGACAACGCGGAACCGGAAATGCTTGTCATCGACTGTCGGCAGGGTGATCGTTTGCTGCATTGCCGGCGGCAGATCACCGAACAGAAGGAGCGCCGCCGGGGACACTTCTTCCCGCTCGAAGTTGCTGCCGCGCAGCACGAGCGCCACGCGCACGGCAACGACTTGGCGCGCCAGGGCAGGGTTCGTCATCATGGTCGCAACGTCGAAGCCGGCGGCGTCCGGGTCTACCCACGTGTTGAAGATGCCGTCGCCATCGGTGTCCATTCCGTAGAGCGCCCGCATGGCCACCACACCGTCCGCGATGGCCAGGGTCGCCTCCGCGTCGGTGCCACCACCAGCGGCGCGCAGAAGGTCGTAGCTGAAGAGCGTCCTGTTGTCCCCAACGCCGAACAGCTGAAGCTGCACATTGCCGCTTGCCGTGTTGCCGAGCGGTGTGAGGTAGGCCGGCGCCGCGAGGCCACTGGTGCGCATGGTGGTGTAGGGGGTGGCAGCGTTGTAATAAGTGCCGCCGAGAGGAAGCACTTCAGGCGTGCCTGCTACAGGCGTCCCAACCTGCTCGATCAGGCATTCGTCGGTTCCGGCCTGGCTGAGCAGTGCGAGATCGCCCGCGCCCAAACCGATGGTGTTGTCTAGGCGCAATTCATTCGCGCTCAATGCACCGGGCGTGCGCACAGTGCGTGGGACGTCGCCCGCTGCCGCGTTGCCGCTCATGACCATCAGTACGTCCGAGCCGGAACTCGACTGGCTCTTGCCGATCACCAGCGGGGCTACCCGCAGGTTGGTGGGCGTGCCGCCGAGGAATCCTGCGAACGCGCCCGGGAATGCGGCCGTTCGCGGCAGGATGGCGGTGCCGCCGCGCGACACGCTGAGCCGGCATCCAAAAACGCCGAGGTTCCACGACTGCGTGAAGCCCGACCCCGCACTGCGCACGGCACGGTCGATCACATAGCCGGAATACGCGCCATTCTGGCCCATGTCATTGGTGGAGGTGGTGGAGCGCTTTTGCGCTTCTCCCACGGTCAAGACGCTGGTGACCGCCAACACCACCACCAGGCCGATGGTCATGGCAACCAGCAGTTCGATCAGGGTGACGCCCTGCTGGCGCAAGCGTGGCGAACTTTGCCGATGCTTTTTCATGGGAGGTTCACCGTGACACGGGTCGTAAGGCGGCTCAGATCGGTTGCTGCACGCGCGGGCGCTTGCCATGTGATCAGGACGTCGGCGCTGTTGGTCGAACCGGCGACGGCGGCCACGGTCCCCGTGCCGCCGAGGAGTCCGCCGGCTTGCGGGTCTGCCACGCGGTCCTGCCACGCAGTCAGTGCCGGCGCAGCAACGGTGACGCTCCGGTTGAGCCACATGACGCTTGCGATCTCATTGGCGAGCAGGGCGGCGCGGTTGCGGTCCTCGGCATCGACCGAGAAGCCTATGGCCCGAGCCTGCAGTCCGACAAGGCCAAGGATGCCGAGCGAGAAAAGAAGAATGGAGATCAGCACTTCAAGCAGTGCGACGCCTTTTTGTTCGCGGCTGCGCCGCTGGGTGGTGTGTTTCATGGGAGTCAGCATCCGTCCGGGTTGCTGGCAGAAAGCGTCTTGTCGAGATCGCACATCCGGACCTGACCGCCCAATGCAACCGTGACTCGAAGGCGCCTGTCGGCACCGGCCAATGTGATGTCGTATGCGGGCGCCGCTGTGGCTGAGCACGTTTCCCCGCCTGTTACGTCGGTCAGCATCGGCAAGGCGTTGGCAACCAGGCGACCGACAGAGTTGAAGCAGATTGCAGCAGGGCCGACGATCTGAACATCCGAGCTGACATCGGCAAGCACACCGGATTGCACGAATGCGCTCGTTTCCCCGGCCGACATAGACGGAAGGGCGTTGATGGACCAGTTGCGACCGTTGGCGACCGCACCGACATTGACGCCCGACTCAGGAGTCGAACTGTTCGTAAGCGAGAAGGCGACTTGACGACTGCGACGCAGTGCCTCCGTCTGCGCAAGCCGCAGGCCGTTCTGCAGCGCATCCCCCACCGTGCGTACCTTGCCATTGCGCACCCACGCGGTCATCGACGGCATCGCCAATGCAGTCAGTATGCTCAGGAGCGTGATGGTCACAAGCAGTTCAATCAGCGTGAATCCACGAGCCTTTGCCCGCCGGCGGCTGGATGTCATGGGCAGACCTGCCCTTTCTTGACGATCCAAGCGGTAGCGCAGGTGCTCCAGCCGGACCCGGAAGCGACTGAAGTTGTGCCCCGCACATCCCGCTGATCCACGGTGAATACGAAGCCGTCAGTGGAGCCGCTCCCCGTTGCGCGCAGCGTGTAGGCCGCGTTCGTTGGCGTGGCCGTGCAATCGAGCGTGAAGCTGCCAACCACTCTGAGACTGGCGTCAACGAGGCAAGGCGATACAAAGGTCCCGCTGGTGTTGAACGTGCGGTAATCCTGGAAATGTCGCTCCATGTTGGCGCGCATCGTCGCCATGCCGTTGGTGGCGTCGACGATCTGCCCTCGCAGCACATAGTCGCGGTAGTTCGGGATCGCGACGGCAGCAAGAATTGCCACAATGGCAACCGTGATCATCACTTCAATGAGAGTGAAACCTCTCGAGGGGGGTCTTGCTTGAGTGGTGTGTTGAACGTTCATAGCCTTTAATCGCATTTTTTACTAACGTGACAAATTGTCACCAGACTGCGCTTCTAGGGATGCACCGCTTATCTGTGAAATCTGACCTTTTGTCGCATTCACAACGAAATTTGAGTACTTTTGTGTATCTGGGAATGCGCGCATGACGCCGCAGGCAACCTCCGCCCGGGTGCACGCAGCCTCCCTTCCACGGTGTGCCATCGGCGCCTCGCGCGCGGCCCTTATCGCCTTTCCGTTTGTCTTCCCTTTCACCGGTGGCCCCTCGCCGAATGTCTGGCAGCAGCTCGCTGCGTGGCTCTGTGCTGCGCTGTTGGTGCTCTTGCCGCCATCGGCACGACCCACGCGTGGCGTGACGACTTGGCTGGCGGCGGCGGGCCTGTTGGTCGTGTTCGGCCAGTCGGGCAATTCCATGCTCTATGTTTCGGCCGCTGTCGCGAGCGTCGCCATCGGACTTGCAGCGTGCGCCGGCGCTGCGGTGGCACGCCTGCAGTCAGCGGGGTACCGGGCACTTGCCCACGCCCTCCTCACCGCCGCCCTCATCAGCGCCCTACTCGGCCTGCTCCAGTACTACGGCCTCGCCGCGCCGCTGGCCCCCTGGACCACATCACCCGAACTCGGCCAGGCCTACGGCAACCTGCGCCAGCGCAACCAGTTCGCGACGCTGATCAGCATGGCGCTGATCGCGGCGCTTTGGCTGCATGCGTCGGGCGGGCAGCGTCTGCGGATGGCGCTGCTGCCGGCTTGGCTGTTATTGGTGCTTGCCGCGGCGGCAGCGACGTCGCGCACGGGGCTGCTCCAGGTCGTGTTGATCAGCGGCATCGCGGCATTTCTGGCCTGGCGCGAGCGGCGACGGCCGGCGTTGCGGCGGCAGCTGCCGCATCCGTGGCTGCTGCTGGCGCGTACCCGCCTACTTCGCCGCCGCCTGGCTGCTGCCGATGCTCGCGGGGCGGATATCGAACGCGCGTCGCTTGCGCGAGGGCGCGCCGGATGCGCACAGCCGCCTGCTGCTCTGGCGCAACGTGCTCGACCTGATCGCCCAGCATCCGTGGACGGGTTGGGGCTGGGGCGAGCTGAGCTTTGCGCACTACAGCACGCTGTACGCCGGGCCGCGCTTCGTCGAGATCCTGGACAACGCGCACAACCTGCCGTTGCACCTCGCGGTCGAGCTGGGCATTCCGGCGGCGCTCTTGATCTGCGGCGGCTTCGTCTGGCTGGTGCTGGCCGCGCAGCCGTGGCGCGAGCGCGATCCGGCGCGGCTGATGGTGTGGGGCGTGCTCGGCATGATCGTGCTGCACAGCCTGCTCGAATATCCGCTGTGGTACGGGCCGTTCCAGCTGGTGTTCGGGCTTTGCCTCGGCTTCCTGTGGCCGGGCCGATCGGCGACGGCGCCCGCCCCGCATTCGCGCAGCAGACTGTTCCCGCTCGCCGCCATCGCGGCAACCGCACTGCTGGCGGTGGTCGGCTACGCCGCGTGGGACTACACCCGCATCAGCCAGATCTACCTGCCGCGCAACGAGCGCCTGCCCGCTTACCGCGACGACACGCTGGCAAAGATCAAGGGCTCGTGGCTGTTCGCCAATCAAGTTCAGTTTGCAGAGTTGACGCTCACGCCGGTGAGCCGGGCCAACGCGGCAGAAGTGCATGCGATCGCGCAGCACCTGCTCCACTTCGCGCCCGAGCCGCGTGTCATCACCAAGCTGATCGACAGCGCCATGCTGCTGGGGCGCGATGACGAGGCATTTGCCCAGTCGGCGCGCTTCAAGCTTGCGTTTCCGAAGGAATACGCGCGCTGGCTGGACAACCAGACGGTGGGTGAGGCGCCGGAATAGGGAATGCCCAGAGCTGACTACAATGTACACAATCCATCACAAAGGAGTGTTCAATGTCTACCACCATGACCATTCGCCTCGAACCCGACATCAAGGGACGTCTCGACGTACTTGCCGATGCTACGCATCGCAGCAAATCATGGCTCGCTGCGGAGGCAATCCGGACGTACATAGAACTCAATGAATGGCAAGTTCAAGAAACGGTGAATGCGTTGGCCGAGGCCGACGCAAACAAGTTCGCGAGCGACGAAGACGTCGAAAAGCTCGCGTCCAAATGGACGCCGAATGCAGGTTAAGTGGCTTGCCACCGCCCTACGCAATCTCGATGACGAGGCCGAATACGTTGCAGCGGATGACCCACAAGCGGCACGGCTTGTGGTGGCCCGTGTTCTTCAAGCCGTGGCCGCGCTTGCCGAGCAGCCTGGCATCGGCCGACCCGGACGTGTGCCGGGTACGCGCGAATTGGTGGTGCTGAAGACGCGTTATTTGGTCCCCTATAGGGTGCGAGGCGAAGTGGTCGAAGTGCTGCGCGTGTTCCATACATCGCGCCGGCCGCCTGACCGCTGGTAGCTGCTCCCGACCATCTCGCGCTGTACGCGTTTGACCGCGATGCTACTGCGCCACCCAGCTCCCCGACTTGCCCCCGTGCTTCTCGAGCACATGCACGTCGGTGATGCGCATGCCGCGGTCGACCGCCTTGCACATGTCGTAGATGGTGAGCAGGGCCACCTGCACGGCGGTGAGGGCTTCCATCTCGACGCCGGTGGGGCCGACGGTTTCGACGGTGGCGGTGCAGGCGACCTGCGGCGCGGCGCCGGGGTCAGCGATGGCAAAGGCCACCGCAACGCGGGTCAGTGCGAGCGGGTGGCACAACGGAATGAGGTCGCTGGTTTTCTTGGCGGCCTGGATGCCGGCGATGCGCGCGACGCCGAGCACGTCGCCCTTCTTGGCGCTGCCCGATTCGATCAGCGCCAAGGTCGACGCCTGCATCTCGATGCGCCCTGTTGCAACGGCCACGCGATGGGTGGCGGGCTTGGCGGCCACGTCGACCATGTGCGCCTGGCCTTGGGCGTCGAAATGGGTGAGTGAGCTCATGGTGGAACGATCCGGAGGGTGCCGCATCATACGGTTCCGAGCCCTCGACGAGGAACCCCGCGCTTGACTCCATCCACCCGTTTTCGACCATCCCGCACGCGCTGGTTGCGCACCGTCTGCGCCGCCATCCTGGTGGCTTCGCAACTCGCGCTGCCGCCGCCGGCGCGTGCCCAGTTGCTGCCCGGGTTGGGCGACGGCGGCGAGATGACGGCAAGCGCCGAGCGCCGCCTGGGCGACCAGATCGCGCGCGAGCTGTACCGCGACCCTGACTATCTGGACGACCCGGTGCTGGTCGCCTACGTGCAGGACATCTGGCAGCGCCTGCTGGCCGCGGCGCGGGTGCGCGGCGATCTCACGCCGGAGCTTGACGAGCGGTTTGCATGGACGGTGATGCTCGGGCGCGACCGCAGCATCAACGCCTTTGCGCTGCCCGGCGGGTACCTCGGGCTGCACCTGGGGCTGATCGCGGTCACCGGCAGTGCAGACGAGCTGGCCACGGTGCTCGGCCACGAGCTGACGCACGTCACGCAGCGCCACATCGCCCGCATGATGACGCGGCAGAGCAAGCAGATGCCGCTGCTCATCGCCGGCATGATCCTCGGCATGATCGCGGCTGGCAAGAGCCGCACTCCTGATGCAGGGCTGGCGGTGCTGATGGGCAGCCAGGCTGCCTTCGTGCAGGGCCAACTCGGCTTTTCGCGCGACATGGAGCGCGAGGCCGACCGCATCGGTTACGGCGTGATGACGCAGGCCGGCTTTGCGCCGCATGGCGCTGCCGCGATGTTCGAGAAGCTGCAGTACGCATCGCGCCTGAACGACAACGGCTCCTATCCCTACCTGCGCAGCCATCCGCTCAACAGCGAGCGCATATCGGACATGCAGGGGCGCTTTCAGTTCAAGTCGGCGAGCACCGCCATGCCGCTCGCCACCGACCACGCGTTGGTCGCTGCGCGCGCCCGCGTGCTGGCGCGCCCCGGCGTCGACGTGTTGCGGCTGTGGGTCGATGCGGCGTCGAGCGGCGAATTTGCGCGCAGCTCGCCCGCGCAGCAGGCCGGCACGCTCTACGCGGCGGCGCTCGCGGCCATCGAATTGCGCGATGCGCGCGCGGCGCGTGCGGCAGTCGAGCGCCTGGTTGCGCATACCGCCGCCGATGCGCAAGCTGCGCGGCTGGCGCGCCTGCTGTCGGCCGAGATCGAGCTCGCAGCCGGCGCCGCGCCCAGGGCGGCCGCGCTGCTCGATCCGAAGACGAAGATGGCGAGATGCTGCTGGCCGCGCAGGCCGCCGTGGCGGTGCAGCCGGTGCCGATGATCGCGCCGCTCGAGATTGGGTGGCTGCGCATCAACGACGCGACCGCGTGAGCGCGCTCGCCAGCCTGTACGGCGCGCAGGCACCCTGCACCGTGCGTGCCGATGCCAGGCGAATGTGGCGGTGCTCGACTATGCGGGCGCGCGCGACCGGCTGCGGGCGGCGCAGGAACTGATGCGCAAGAGCGCGTCGACCAGGCCGCACGCCCGTCGACCACTACGAGGCGTCGATCATCGACACCCGGGCCGCGTGGTCGAAGCGCTCTTCAGGGAGCAGGCGGCCGAGCCACCGCTCAGGTAACGGCCGGACGCTTCTTGGAGAACAGGCCGCCCAGCGCCGCTTCGATGACCAGGCCGAGCAGCGAGTAGAGCAGCGAGCCGATCAGCGCAGCGCCGAACCCGCCGACCTGAAAGCCGCCGAGCAGACCCGACGCCGCCCAGAACAGAAGCGCGTTGATCACGAACAGAAAAAGCCCGAGCGTGACGATGGTGACCGGCAGCGTGAGCACCACTAGCACCGGCCGCACGATCATGTTGAGCAGGCCGATGACGGCCGCCGCGATCAGCGCCGACGTGAAACTGGACACCTGTACGCCGCCGTACACGTAGGTCACGGCAAGCAGCGCAAGCGCGCTCAGCAGCCACTTGATGAGAAGCCGCATCGGCTATTCCGGAAGCTCGTTGACCAGAGTCAACAGCGTGCCCATGCCCAGCAACACGCTCGGCAGCGACCAGCCCGTCCTGGGCGGCTGCTGGCCCGGCGCCAGCGGTTCGAGGGCGGCGCCGATCTTCGGGCGCCGCGCATCGATGACCTGCGCTGCCGCGCCGAACTCCATCTTCAGGCGCTGCGTCAGTTCGGGCAGCGCGCCATTGGCGAGTACCGGCGTCACCCGGTCGCCCGAGCGCTGCAGCGGAAGCACCAGCTGCTCCTGCACCTTGGCGAACCACTTGGCACGCCAGTTCTCACGCGCACTGTGGCTCACCCACTTGCTGATGCGATGCGTCATGCGCGGCGGGCAGGCCACGAGCACCCAGTGACGCTGGCTTGTGCCGCCCGCCGGTGGCGCAAGCCGTGCGAGGCATTCGCCGGCGTGAACCACATCGTCGATGTACAGGATGATCTTTTCCATGGATGGGTGCTCCAGGGTTCAGGCCGCGTGCGTTTCGCCCGCCTTCGGCCGGCGCATGGCGATCCACTTGCCGATGGCCAGCACCAGCAGCGCGCCGAAGATGCCGGCCGCATAGCGCACGGTGTCGGTCTGCGGCACCTTCGGCACCCAGGTCCAGGCCGTCATGTTGGCCACGGCGGGGTCGGACACCGCCATGGTGCCGGCGATCCAGCCCAGCAGCATGCCGCCCACCGTGATGATGATCGGGAACCGGTCCATCAGCTTGATGACCAGCTGGCTGCCCCAGACGATGATCGGAATGCTCACCAGCAGGCCGAAGACCACGAGCGGCATCTGATGGGCCTGCCCGGCACCCTGCGCGGCACCGGCGATGGCGATCACGTTGTCCACGCTCATCACCAGGTCGGCAATGATCACGGTCTTGACGGCGGCCCACAGCTTGTCGCTGGCGGCGATGTTGCCGTGCGCGTCGTCATGCTCCGGCGCCAGGAGTTTCACGCCGATCCACAGCAGCAGAATCGCGCCGGCCAGCTTCAGGAACGGGATGGCCAGCAGCGTGAGCGCAAAGAAGATCAGGATCACGCGCAGCACGATGGCGCCGGCGGTGCCCCAGAGAATGCCCCTGGTGCGCATGTCCGGCGGCAGCTTGCGGCAGGCCAGCGCGATCACCACGGCGTTGTCGCCGCCAAGAAGAATGTCGATCATGATGATCTGACCGACGGCGACCCAGAATTCTGGGGTCATGAACTGTTCCATAGCGTCCTCTGTTCGAATTGCTCATCCCGCCCGGCTTGGACGAAGCGGCTGAACGAGGACCGGTCGGCCCTGGAACTTGCAATCGCTTCGATCAAACCTGCGCGGGTTCAAATCGAAGGTCTTGCTCGACAGCGGACAGCTGCCCGACAGGCCGGAAGTGTTGTGCTTCGTATTGACGGCCTGCCGATACCCACTGCGGTCGGCGGTGGGCGGGAGCTACTCCCCTTCGTGGCACGGATTAGATCATCGACGCGGCCCGCATGGCAACCGGCAATTCCCACAGCGTGCCGCGGCTATGATGCCCGCTCGCGTTTTCGTCCCCGACATGGCCGCCATCCACATCACCGACATCGAGGCCGCCATCAACTTCTGGCGCGCGGAGAAACCCTCGCCCGACGGCATCACGCTGGCGCCCGAGCTGCGCGCGCTGGCCGAGGTCTACGCGCTGATGGTGTTCCACCACGAAGACGAGGTCGACGAAGCCGGGTTTCCCGCCGAAGGCTGGGCCGCCTGGCTCGTGTGGTACCAGAGCACGCCCGACGCCTTGCATCGCGATCTGTTCCACCAGCCAGGGCGACGACGAGTGCAAGGGGTGCGGGCGCAGCTTCGACGAGGTGCAACACTGGCCCGCGATGACGCCGGGCGAGAAGCGCTCGACCTGGCGCCGCATCAAGATGCAGGACACCGCGTGGCGTTTCAACAAATATGCGGAACGGGCGCGCGAGGCCGAGCATGTATGGCCCGAAGAGCCGCCTTGAGTCGCCAGCCATGCGCCGCCTCGTGCAAGCCCCCAACCTCGCGATCGCCACGCTCTGGACGCATGCGCTGCGCGAGGACGGCGTTGACGCATCGGTGCAGCGCGAATACCTGGGCGCAGCAGCAGGGCAACTGCCGCCCGACCAATGCCTGCCCGAGATCTGGATCGAGGACGATACGCAGTTCGACTTGGCGCAGAGTCTGCTGCATGAGCTGCAGCACCGGCCGCAGCGGCGCTGGCAGTGTGGCTGCGGCGAATTGGTCGAGGGTGGTTTCGAGCAGTGCTGGCAGTGCGGCGCGATGATGCCGACCGCTTGAACTACTGAAATGGCGCTGCATTATTTCCAGCGCAGCAGTTCGATGTCGATGCTGTCCTTGCCGTCGCCGAGCATCAACGCGCCTTCTTGAACGGTCGCCTGCAGCTGCATGCTGCGCTGCGCGAGCGCGGCCAGTGCCTGCGAAGCGGCGGTCGGCACCCGGAACACGCTGAGGTTCTGCGCGCGTGCAAGCTTGTTTTCCATACCGCGCCACCAAATTTCCGCCGCATGGTTGAAGCAGTAGAGCAGCACTTCGTCGGCCTTGCCGCAGGCCTTGAGGAGCGGCTTTTCTTCCGGCTGGCCGACTTCGATCCAGACCCGCGTGCGGCCGGTGAAGTCGCGCAGCGACACATCCGGATCGTCTGGGTTCGACAGTCCGGCGCCGAAACCGAGCACGCCGTCGCCGTCGCACACGCTCTGCAGCTTGTGGGCATTGAGCGCCAGCGCGATCAGCCGGATCATCATCCGTTCGTCGTTCTCGCTCGGGTGCCGGGCCAGCGTGAGCGCGTGGTCCGCGTAGTAGCCGTGATCGATGTCGGCAACGGCGAGGCTGGCCTTGAAGATGGTGGATTTGAGGGCCATCAGACCCGCTTGGCCAGTTCGGCTGCCTTGCCGAT
>JBBJMS010000115.1:0-11110 GCA_037720315.1 Variovorax sp.
GTACTCGCGGTAAGGCCCCGTTTCGAAGTCGGGGTAGGGCGTGAAGGCGCTCGATGTCCATTCCCAGACGCTTCGGCCCCATCCAAAGCCGGGCTGCGAGCGGGCTGCGTGTTCCCACTCGGCAGCGCTCGGCAGGCGGCGGCTGGACCAGCGCGCGTAAGCCTCGGCCTCGAAGGCGCTGACGTGGATCACGGCATGCAGCGACTCGAGCGGCAGCCACCGGTCGAACCAGCGCGCCTCCCCGTCGCGGTGCGGCTGCCTGCGCCAACGTGCCGGATGGCTGTGCGCCTGTGCCGGGCGCCATCGGCCGGCCTCGCCCGGCCAGAAGGCCGGGTCGTCGTAGCCGCCAGCCGCGACGAAGCGCAGGTACTGCCCGGCCGTGACCGGCGCCGCATCGATCTCGTAGCCGCCCAGGCGCACCGCATGCGCCGCGCGTTCGTTGTCGAATGCGAAGCCGCGGCGTGCGGCCGACCAGCCGATGTCGACCTGCGCGGCCGGCACGTCGAGTGCGGATGCCATGGCGACGCAAGGCGGCACAAGACCGTCGGGCGCCGGATAGCCGAGCGTCGCGCGCAGCCACGCGAAAGCCTCGCCGTGCATGTCTTCATGAAAAAGCGCCAGGCGATGGAAGTAGAGGGCCTGGTCGCCGTCGCCTTGCTGCGCGAGCGCCGCCAGGCAGGCGTCGAGCTGCGCGTCGAGTCGGGTTTCGACGTCTGAACGCGAAGGCAGCGTTGCAGCCCATCGGTCCGCATGCGCGAGTTGGGCCGAATCGAACAGCGCATCGGGTCCGGCGATGCGCGCAGGCGCTGCGGCCAGCGTGCGGCCTTTGGCATCGGCCGCATGCGGCCCGCGCAATATCCAGAACTCGGCGAACCAGGCCAGGTGCGCCAGCTCCCAGGCGACCAGGTTCACGCCTGGCTGCTGTGGCACGCGCCATTGCGCATCGTCGAGGTCGAAGGTCCAGGCCTTGGTGCGCGCCCGGCTTTCGCGCAGCGCGGCGGCCAGCTTTTCGCCTGCGAGGCTGCGTGCATCACCCATGTGCGGCCTTCGCCTCGCCTGCCAGAATGAATCGATGACCAAGCCGCATGTCCTGATCGTTTCGCCCGCGCTGGCCGATGCCAACAACGGCAACTGGCGCACGGCCGCGCGTTGGCAGCAGTTGCTTGCCGACGCGGCGCAGGTGGACATCGCCCGCAGCTGGGACGGCGGCCCGTGCGACGCGATGATCGCGCTGCACGCGCGCCGCTCGGCCGACTCGATCGCGAGGCTTCGCGCCGCGCGGCCCGAAGCGCCGATCGCGCTCGTCCTCACCGGCACCGACGTGTACCGCGACATCGAACAAAGCAGCGAGGCGCAACATTCGCTCGAGTGTGCCAGCCGGCTCGTGGTGCTGCAGGCCGATGCGCTGGATCGCCTCAGCCCGGGGCAGCGCGGCAGGGCCCGAGTGATCGTGCAATCCGCCGGCCGCATGCGCCGCCAAGGCGGGGCCAGGACCGAACTGGTCGCGGTCGGCCACCTGCGCGACGAGAAAGACCCGCTCACGCTGATGGCGGCCGCGCGGCGGCTGCCGGGCGGCACGCCGATTCGCATCGCGCACATCGGCGCGGCGCTGGATGCCGAACTGGAACAGGCCGCCCGCCGCACCATGGCCGAATGTCGGCACTACGAATGGCTCGGCCCGCTGCCGCACGAGGCGGCGCGAGAACGCATCGCCAGCGCCGGCGCGCTGGTGCACATGAGCCGCATGGAAGGCGGCGCGCAGGTGGTGATCGAGGCGGTGCGATCCGGCGTGCCGGTGCTCGCGAGCCGCATCGGCGGCAACCTGGGGCTGCTGGGCGCCGACTACGCAGGCTGCTTCGATGCGGCGACGCCGCCGCGCTGGCCGCGCTGATGCAGCGTTTTGCGGCCGAGCCCGCGTTCGCGGCCCAGCTTGCGGCGCAGTGCGAAGCGCGCGAGCCGACTTCACCCCGGAGGCCGAAGGTGCAAGCCTCATGGCCCTGCTGCGCGATCTGCTTGCGCAACCATAATCTTCAACGCGATCACGAAAGCTCCCAATGAACACCAGCACTCCCGACATCCGGCTCACCAGTTTTTCCCACGGCGGCGGCTGCGGCTGCAAGATTGCGCCCGGCGTGCTGTCGGAGATCTTGCGCAACAGTGCCGGCGGCCTGATTCCGCCCGAACTGCTGGTCGGCATCGAAACCGCCGACGATGCGGCGGTGTACCGCCTCAACGACCAGCAGGCGCTCATCGCCACCACCGATTTCTTCATGCCGATCGTGGATGACCCGTTCGACTTCGGCCGCATCGCCGCCACCAACGCCATCAGCGACGTCTACGCGATGGGCGGCACGCCGATCATGGCGCTGGCCCTGGTCGCGATGCCGGTCAACCAGTTGCCGGTGGCAGTGATCGGCGAGGTGGTGCGCGGCGGCCAGTCGGTGTGCCGCGAGGCGGGCATACCGATCGCCGGCGGTCACACCATCGATTCGGTCGAGCCGATCTACGGCCTGGTGGTGATGGGGTTGGTGCACCCGGACAAGGTCAAGCGCAATGCCGATGCGCGCGCCGGCGACGTGCTCATCCTTGGCAAGCCGCTGGGCGTGGGCGTGCTCTCGGCCGCGCTCAAGAAGGGCCAGCTCGATGCCGCCGGCTATGCGCAGCTGATCGCCAGCACGACGCTGCTCAACAAGCCCGGCATCGCGCTGGCGGCGCTCGACGGCGTGCATGCACTCACCGACGTGACAGGCTTCGGCCTGGCCGGCCATGTGCTCGAGATGGTGCGCGGGGCGGGCCTGCGCGCGGTGATCGACTGGTCGCAGGTGCCGCTCATGGCCGGTGTGTCGCAAATGGCGGCTGACGGCTTCGTGACCGGCGCCTCCGGTCGCAACTGGCAAGGCTATGGCGCCGAGGTGCTGCTCGACGCGGCGCTGCCGGCGGTCGCGCAGGACCTGCTGAGCGATCCGCAGACATCCGGCGGCCTGCTGGTGAGCTGCTCGCCCGAGGCCGCGGACGAAGTGCTGGCGCTGTTCCGAACCCAGGGCTTCGGTGCCGCCTGCGCCATCGGCCGCATGGAAGCCGGCGCTGCCGGCCTGCACGTCAGGGGCTGAGGGCGTGCCCGGGAATTGGGGCAGTTGGACTAACTATCGAACCGTTCTAGCTTTTGTGGCCTAGGGCTTTGCGAAGAAGATCGAACCCATCAACTTCAACAGGAAACCAGCCATGTCCACCGCCACCTTTTCGAGCACCAACTTTTCCACCGCCGCCATCCATGTGGTCGGCCAGTACAACGATGCCGGCAAGACGCTGGTGGGCGCGTACCGCAGCAGCGCCCACCGCATGCTGGGTGGCGCGGCTTCGCGCTTTGCCCGCCTTGACAAGGTCATCGGCTTCCTCGGCAACCGCCTTGACATCGACACCAGCCGCATCGTCAACCTGATGGACCGCGTTGCCGCCGGCACCACCAGCGGCATCGCATCGGTCGCCAACGTCGCTGCGCGCATCGAGTCGCCCCTGGGCAGCTCGATGCTGAAGACGCTCGGCAGCATCAACCAGCCGATGGCCAGCGTGTCGGTGCAGATCGCCGACCGCATCGCCGCCGGTGCGCGCCAGATCGAAAGCCGCGTGGCCGGCACGCCGGTCGTGGCCAGGGCCGCTCGCACGGTGAAGGCCAAGGCCAAGCCGGTCGCCCGCCGCGCGGTCCGCGTAGCGCGCAAGGCTTGATGACCGTGGCGGCACCCGCCAAGAAGGCCGCGCCGCGCAAGACGGCGGCTGCAGCAAAGAAGGCGACGCGGACCACCAAGGCCGCGCCAGCCGCCAAAGCCACAGCGCAACCCAGGAAGTCTGGCGCACAGGGTCTTTTGCGCGCCGGCCTGAAGGCGCTGGACGACGTGCGCAACGACGTCGTCAAGCGCCAGAGCAACGTGATCGAAAACCTGCTCGGCATCACGCCGGGCAAGGACGGCAGGCCGGGCAACTTCGGCATCCGCAAGTTCGAGGACGTGTTCGACCAACGCGTGGCCACTGCCCTGCAGCGGCTCGGCATGCCGAGCGCCGACGAGATACGCGAACTGCGCGAGCAGATGCGCTTGCTGCGCGAGCATCTCGAGCGCACCGAATCCGTACGGCGCAAGCGCTGAGCCCGACGCACGCGCCCCGTGGCCAGCCCGAACACGCGCGAACGCATCCTGCAGGCCAGCCTTGCGCTGTTCAACGCGCAGGGCCTCGCGGCCGTGTCGACGCACCGCATCGCGGCCGAGCTCGAAATCAGTCCGGGCAACCTGCACTACCACTTCAAGGCCAAGCAGCTGATCGTCGACCGGCTGTTTCGCCGCTTCGAGGACCGGTTGGAACTGCTCAATGCATCGTCGGACAGCGTGCGCGCCATCGACGATCTCTGGCTCGCTCTGCATCTGCGCTTCGAGACCATCGACGATTACCGCTTCGTCTATCGCGACATGGCGTTCCTGGCCGGCGAATACCCGGCGCTCGGCCAGCGCGCGCAGGCGTTGACGGCGCAGAACCTGCTGGCGGCCAAGTCGCTGTGCGAGACGCTGCTTGCCGCCGGTGTCATCGATGCGACAGCGGAAGAAGCGCAGATGCTCGCGCTGCAGATGGTCTTCACTACCACCTGCTGGCTCTCCTTCGAGCGGCTGGTGCCGGGGCGCGATGCGCTGCAGCAGGCCGACCCCGGGCTGGCGGCGTTCTACACGCTCACCCTCATCGCACCTTACGTGTCGCGCGAGTCGAGGGCTTACCTCGATTACCTGCGAGGCAAATACCTCGGATAAATGGGCTTGCTGTCCGACTCGGCCCGCGACGCGGCCGCGGCACCTTCCTCAAAATGAAGATCAGGATCTCTCCGACATGATGGCCGCCACACGACAAGCACCGATCGCTCCGCCTTCGCGCCGCTGCTTCGCCGAAGCCCGCGCCCTGTGGGAGGCCGGCGCCGCCGTAGCCTTGTGGCCGCTGCTGCAACTCACGCCGCGGGGCGACGGCCATCCGGTGCTGGTGCTGCCCGGCCTGGTCGCCGGAGACGGATCGACCAAGCTGCTGCGCAGCTACCTGAAAGGCCGTGGCTACGACGCGCATGGCTGGGGACTGGGCCGCAATCTCGGCCCGCGCCGCGGCATCGAGGACGGCATGGTCCAGAAACTCGAATCGCTGCACGCCGAAAGCGGCAGGAAGGTCAGCCTGGTCGGCTGGAGCCTCGGCGGCGTCTATGCACGGCTGCTCGCATCGAGCCGGCCCGACCTGGTGCGCGGCGTGGTCACGCTCGGCAGTCCGTTCAAGGGCAGTGCGCGAGCAACCAACGCCTGGCGCGTCTACGAAGGCGTGAGCGGCCAGAGCGCAGAAGACCCCCGTCGCATGCGGCATGTGATGCCGACCCCGGCGGTGCCCACCACATCCATCTTCAGCCGCAGCGACGGCGTGGTCGCTTGGCGCTGCAGCATCGAGGACGCCGGGCCGCAGGCGGAGAACATCGAAGTTGTGGCCAGCCACCTCGGGCTCGGCGCCCACCCGGCCGTGCTGTACGCACTGGCCGATCGGCTGGCGCAGCCCGAGGGGCAGTGGAAGCCCTTCAACCGTGGGCTGCTGGGGCCGCTCGTCTATCCCGACCCTGCGCGGGAAGAGTGAGCTTGACGGGCGGCGCCCGTTCCTGAAATGACCGTCAGGCTGCGGGGAGTCGGGTAATGAGAGCGATCAAGATGTAGTACTAAGTTACTATATGATTCTTTTTCGCCGCAGGGTCCGTCCATGTTCCGCTCCGAAGTCGTAGGTGGCGAATCCTCGTCAGGTCCCCTGCATCGGGACTTGTCCGCGCCGCAATGCGCCACTGTCGGACATCCGCGAACCCGCCATCTTTCCGCCTTCGAGCGTCGATTGAAGAGGACGATCGACGTCGCGGGTGCGCTGACCTTCTTCCTTTTTCTTGGGCCTGTGTATCTGATCGTCGCGCTCTGCGTGGGTCTGAACGCGGGGTTCCCGGTGCATTACCGCCAGACCCGCGTCGGCAAGGATGGCCGCCCATTCCGCTTCTACAAGTTCCGGTCGATGGTCCGAGACTCCGACCGGGTGCTCGAGGAGTTGCTGCAGCGAAGCGCTGATGCCCGCAAGGAGTGGGACACCTTCCAGCTGCTCAAGAACGATCCTCGCATCACGAAGGTTGGACATTTCATCCGCAAGCTCAGCCTCGACGAACTGCCGCAGTTCTGGAACGTGCTGAAAGGTGACATGAGTCTCGTCGGCCCACGTCCCTGCATGGAGCGCCAGTGCAGTCTTTACGGCGCTGCCTGGGGACACTATTGCGCGATGCGCCCGGGAATCAGTGGACTCTGGCAAGTGAGTGGCCGCAACCGCCTGACTTTTGCGCAACGCGCGCAACTGGACATCGACTACGTGGACAACTGGTCGCTTTGGCAAGACTTCGTCATTTTGGTCAAGACCATTCGTGCGGTCCTGGCAGGCGACGCCTGAACTGGGGGTCATCAAATGATTGGCCAAAGAATACTGCTTGTCGGAGCGCACGCCGACGATGTCGAGATCAATGCGGGGGGCTCCATTCACAAATGGCGTGAACAGGGCAAGCATGTCCATGTCGCCATCCTTGCTGCGGAAGAAGCGCACTTGCGTCATTCCGAGAGTCGCGCGGCCTGCATGCATCTGGATGTCGAGCGCGTCTACGCACTCGGCGGCCAGGACACGCGCCTTCAGGACAGCTTCAACATCGTTCTCGAGCAGCTGGAGTCCTTGCTTCGCGACTTTGTAGCCGACACCGTCATTACCCACTTTCACGCTGACACCCATCAGGACCATGTGAGCGCCTACAAGATTGCCGTTGCGGCTGCGAGGAAGGTGCCCAATTTTCTGATGTTCAAGCCCACCTATCCCAGCGGCCGCTCGGACATTCCGTTCCAGCCGAACGTGATCAGTGTTCTTTCCGTCAAGAACATGAATGCAAAAGTCCGGGCCATCGATGCGTTCGGAAGCCAGCGCAGCAAGTACGGTGACGAAAGTTGGGGCAAGGCGATGGATGCAGTTGCCCAGGGCGACGCTTGGACGTACGCCGGAATCCACGGGTATGCCGAGGTGTTTCAGCTGGGTCGCATGAGGGTGTGACGGGTTGTCTGTCCATCCGCTTGCGCCGGCGCAGTGGACCCTGCTTTGCAGAATGCTGAAGGACCGGTTCGGTGTCGTCCGGGTCCTGGCCGTCGTTACCCAGCACAGTTGATCGATCGATGGTTAGGAAACTTATGAGCAGTCTGAAAGAGTCGGGTTCGACCGAAAGCCAGTCGGCATCCGAGTTGATTGACAAGAAAATCAACTGGGGGACTGGCGGGGAGACCTTGGCCGGATGCAGGTCATCAAGAGGCGGACCCGGACGTCGTGGAGGTGAAGTGGGTGGCCACTCCCGTCTGGTCACACGACGGCATCATCTGCACCGGTGAGACGTACAAGTCGTCGTGAAGCTCACTTCGCCAAAGGCGCTTCGTTGGCGGACCCGGCCAAGCTCTTCAACTCGAGCCTCGACGGGAAGGTGAGGCGCGCGATCGACATCGGTGAGGGGCAAGAGGTGGACGCGGTCGCGTTCAAGACGCTTGTTCGTGCCGCAATCGTCCTCAATACATCCGGCGCAATAGCGAAGCAGAAGGCACGGCCGAAGCGAGCGGAATAAGCTGCGGGTTCGGCTTGTGAAACGGTGCCGAGATGGCGTGTCAGCCCATCATCTCCTCGAGCGTCTTCCCGTCATCCAGCGCCTCTTTCAGCCATCGCGGCCGCGGTCCCATGCCGGACCATGTATTTCCCGCCTCATCGCGATACGAGACCTTCGACTTCCGCTTCTTTGCGGACTTGGCCTTTGCCGGCCTGGTTCGCGAAGAGGAACCCGCGGCGGCGAACTCTTCGAGCGCTCTTCCGGCCTCGAGCGCATCGCGCAGCCAGTAAGGCCGCTTGCCGATTCCCGACCACGAATTGCCTTGCCCGTCGCTGTACTTGGCTGGCCGGCCGGAAGCAGCCTTTCCGCTCTTTGCCTTCACTCCGTTTGCCGACGCTCCAAAACCCAATTGCGCCGCGGTCAGGCCGTAATGCGCAATGGCGGTCTTCATTCGAGCAATGACGCCATCGATCTCTTGATTGCGCAGCTTTTCGGCCTGGCGCTGGAGACCTTCGATCTGCTTCTGGATCTGCTTGTAGCTTTGGCTCATTGGTTGAGTTCCGCAATGTAGAAAGACTCGACTTTAGTCTCATTGACTCGATTCGAGCGAAGAGTGGACTCAACCCCCTGCCCACACATCCAGCACATAACGCTTCTCGGCAATCATCCGGTCCATCCAAGCACTGCCGTCTTGCCCATGCTCGCGGGCGAGGTCGCAGAGTGCGCGTCGCACATCGGGTTCCATGCGCGAGCCGTCGCCGCACACATAGACGATCGCGCCGGCTTCGAGCAGCCGCCATGCATGGGCTGCATGTTCGCGAATCAGGTCTTGCACATAGACCTTGCGCTCGCCTGCACGCGAGAAGGCGGTATGGAGCTGCACCACCCCGCGCTCGGCCCAGCCTTTCAGCTCGTCGGCATAGATGAAGTCCTGCTCCGGATGCCGACAGCCGAAGAAGAGCATCGCCTCACCCGGCGCCGTGCCTTGCGCGATCAGCGCCTCTCGCTCCTGAAGAAAGCCGCGAAAGGGCGCCAGGCCGGTTCCCGGACCGATCATGATCACCGGGCGCTTCGGGTCGTCCGGCAGTCTGAAGCCTTCGGCCGTGGTTTCGCGCACCACGCCGTGCACCATCTCGCCGGCCTCGGTGCGGGCCAGATAGCTGGAGCACACGCCTTCGAACTGGCCGAGTCCGGAGCGTGCGGCGCTCGCCACCACGCCGACGGTGACGCTGCAGCGCCCGGCATCGACCTGCGGCGACGAAGAGATCGAGTAGTAGCGCAGCGTCAATGGCGACAGCATTTCAAGGTACGCGGCAAACGGCAATTGGCACGCCGGGAATTCCTGGAGCAAGTCGAGCACCGACTTGCGCTTGTGCAGCATCTCGCTGCGGTACAGCGCCGTAGAAGCTTCGTCTGCGCCCGCGAGCGCCAGCAGCTTCGCCCGGGTGGCCGGGCACTCGGTGTGCGCGGCGAGCAGCGCAATGTGCTTGCGCGTGGCCACGTCCTGCAGCTCGACGTAGTCGCCGAGCAGCCGATCGACGGCCATCACTTCATCCACCGGCAACGCGGCCTTGCGGCCGGCCGCGGCCCGCAGCCGCACATGCGCCTTGGGGTCGAAGCCGAAACGCGCCATCGCGCGCTCGACCTGCGCCGGCCCGTTGCGCGGCACCACGCTCAGGTGGTCGCCGGCGCGGTAGCGCACGCCTTCGGGCAACTGCAGCTCGACATGACGGGTGGAGCGGCTCTCGCCTGCGGTCGCGCTGCTTGCGGTTTGCAGCTCGCGGTTGACGATCACGCGCATCGCTACCGCGCCCGTTGCATCGACCAGCACGTTCTTCTGCGGCGGCGGCAATTCTTCGAGCGTGTAGAGCGCTTCGCTTTGCGCAGGCGCTTCGGCCGCTTCCTTCAAGTCGAAGGCGGTGGCGAGTGCTGGCCACAACGCATCGCTCCAGTCCTGGAAGTTTCCGTCCATGTCCTCGCGCGTATCGCCTTCGCCGCGCGCATGCACGCGCGTAGCGCCGAGTGCGGCCAGACGCTCGTCGATGCGGCGCGGCACCGCATGGTAGGTCGATGCCCAATCGGTGTTGCCGCAGCCGAACACGCTGAAGCGCACGCCGTTGAGCGCGTCGTCTGCGCGCTCGAGCCAGCGGTGGAACTCGGTCGCGTTGTCCGGCGCGACGCCGTTGTACGACGCGCAGACGATGGCGATGGCGCCGGTCGCCGGCAGCCGCTCGGCGTAGTCGTCGAGCGAAGCGAGCTGCGTCGAAAAGCCGCGCATCTCGCCGGCCTCGGCCAGTTGACGCGCCAGGTCTTCGGCGGTGCCGAGATTGGAGCCTTGCAGCACCAGCAGCGACGTGTTGTGGCGCGCGGCCTGCGGCGCCGTGGCGGCAGGCCGGCTCGCTGCCGCGGGTGCCTTTGTCTGTGACGGCGTTGCCTCGCCGGGGCTGCGGCTGCGCGTGGCCGGGTCGCGCGGCAACGCCTTGATCTTGAAACCTTCGGGCTTGATGGTGAGCGCTTCCTTGATCTTCAGCTGGTAGCCGGTGTGGTCGACCAGCGTGAAGCGCTGCAGGATCATGCCGAGCGTGAGCACCGCCTCCTGCAGTGCGAACTGCCGGCCGATGCAGGCGCGCTGCCCATTGCCGAAGGGCTTGAAGTGGTCGGGGTTGAAGCTGTCCGCATCCTCGCCCCACACTGTCTTGTCGCGGTGCAGCGCCAGCGCATGCATGATGACCATGTTGCGCTTCTTGATCGTGTACTGGCCGCCGATGGTCGTGTCTTCCTTGGCGGCCATCGCGATCGCCGGCGCGGTCGGAAACATGCGCAGCGATTCCTTCAGCACCTGCAGCACGTAGACCAGGCGGTTCACCTGCGCATAGGTCGGCTTTACCGACGGGTCGGGGCCGAGCACGCTGTCGACCTCGGCCTGCGCCTTGGTCATCGCGTCGGGATTGTTCAACAGGAAGTAGATCGCGAACGAGAGCAGGCCGCTCGTCGTTTCATGTCCCGCGATCAGGAACTCGATGCACTCGTCGCGGATCTGCCGGTCGTCCAGCTGCTCGCCGGTCTTCTTGTCGACGCCGGCGATCATGTAGCTCAGCAGATCGGGCTTGGTCGCGATGTCGGCGCCGCTCTCGCGCCGCTCGCGCACGATGTCTTCCACCATCTTGTGCATGTAGCGCACGTCCCTGCGCTGCTGCGCCAGCTCCTTCTTGAGCATGAACTCCTCGAGCGGAATGCCGCGCCGGTTCTGCACCGTCTCCAGCGTGCGCACCATCGCATCGACGAAGGGATGAAAGCCCTCGCGGTAGAAGGAGTTGAAGCGGTAGCCGAAGCCGCACAGGCCGATGGTGTCGAGCGTGAGCGCGGTCATGTCGCGCACCACGTCGACCTCTTCGTCGAAATTAAGGCGCTCCCACTTGGTCGCGAGCTGCTCGGCGATGTCCAGCATCATCG
>JBBJMS010000020.1:0-31150 GCA_037720315.1 Variovorax sp.
GGCAGGCGGCGCGTCGGTGCCGCCGGTGCCGGTGCCGCCGCTGGGCGCCGGGGAAGCAGGTATTGATGGGCTGGGCGCTGCGCTACCGCCCGGCTGCGCCGGCGCCTGCGCCACCGGCTCCGCCCCGATCAAGCCACCGCCGGTGTTGCTCAAGCTCGCCGCGGCGATCGAGAGCCCGACCGCGCCGGTCTGGCGAATCGTGCCGCCGCGGTTGTCGATGTCGCCTGCGCTGGTCAGCTGGACGCTTTGCGCTTCGAGCGTGCCGCGGTTCTCCAGCCGACCGGCGGCAGTGACGACCAGTTCGCCCGCACCGGCACCGATGGCCCCCGCATTGCGCACGCCCAGCCCGGCCTCGGTGCCGATCAGCATGATCTTGCCGGCGTACATGCCGCCCAGGTGGGCCACGTCGAGTGAGAAGGCAGGGGCGGGTCCGCTGCCCGTGGTCGGGCTGACCTGGCCATGGTCGGCCGAGATGTCGTTGGCACCGGCCACCACCTTGAGTTCGTTCGCCCAGATGCCGGCATTGACCTGCACCGCGCGCGCCAGGATGGCGGCGTAGTCGGTGCTTCGGGCATCGAGCCCGGCGCCGTCGATGCTCACGGTGCCGCTGCGCACCACGTAGCCGTCCAGGCCACCGGAGGGATTGAGCTGCGGCGTGCCCGTCGTCAGCGTGGCGCGGCTGGCGTTGATGAAGCCGCCGCCGTCCACTGCGATGCCGGCCGGGTTGGCGATCACGACTTCGGCCCTCTGGCCGGCGACTTCGACGAAGCCGCGCAATTGGGTCGGGTTGCCGGAGTTGACCTCGTTGAGGATGACGCGCGCCGGCCCCCGGGCGAGCCAGGGGTTGCCCTGCACCCAGCCGCCGAGCTGGGTCTGCGCGCTGGTGCGGCTGTTGTTGAGGATGGCGCCGTTCGTCTGAACGTCGAACCGGTCGTAGACGTTGCGCGAGACGCCGGCGGCCGAAGAGGTCTGGATGTTGACGAGGGGGACACCGTTGGGGGCGGCGAGAACGGTGGGGCGCAGGTTGCCGGGGACGTTGGGGGCACCGACGATCTGGGCCTGGCTGGGGAGGGCCATGAGCACTGCACCCAGCGTCGAGGCAACGATGCACGAGGTGGCGCCGCTCGCCTTGCCCGCACTCCGAGCCGTCTCCTGCACCACCATGCGCTGACCTCGCGCAGCGTTGAAGACGATGCGGTGAAGGTGCTTGTTCATTGTTATTTCCCCTTTTGATCGCGTCACAAATTGCACAAATATGCGCAACGCGCGTGCAATTCTGCGAGGAAGGGATGCTCCAGAATCTGATGAATTCTGGCGCGGAGGCTGTTTATATCGACAGCCAGATCAGGAGGGACGAGGGGGACGGAAAAAGAGGGCGGAAACGTACCGCCCTCTCAACCCGATTCGCTCAGCGCTGGAACGGCGGAGCGCGGCGCAGCCGGCGCAGCAGCAGCCCGGGCAGGCGCAGCAAGAACTCGAACATCAGCCGGCTGTGCATCCAGCTCAGTAGCAGGTTGTCGCGCACGTAATTGAAGTGCGAAACGCCGCCTTCGGCCGCGGTGAGGTATTTCACCGGCGCATCGATGTTGATCGGCTTGACGCCGCCCCACACCAGGCGCACCACGGCTTCGGTGTCGAAGTCGAAGCGGCGCATCCACGACTGGCGTTCCATGATGGCGATCAAGCCGGCCACCGGGTAGATGCGAAAGCCATAGAGCGAGTCGCCGACGCCAGCCCACAAGGTTTCGATGTGGGTCCAGCCGTTGGACAGGCGCCGCCCGCGCACGCGCAGCATGGGTGCGCTCGAATCGAATATCGGCCGGCCCAGCACCATGGTGTCGGGACGAGCCTGCGATGCTTTCATGAAAGCCGGGATCAGGTCGGTCGGATGCTGGCCGTCCGAATCCATGGCGAGCGCGTGCGTGAAGCCGGCCTGCTTCGCCGCATGTAGCCCGTGCAGCACGGCCGCGCCCTTGCCCTGGTTGTGCGGCAGCAGCCACACGCGCAGGCCGGGATCGTCGGCCGCCATCTGCTGCAGGCGTTCGCCGGTGCCGTCGGTGCTGCCGTCGACGACCACCCAGACCGGATTCCATTGCGCGCGTGCCGCACTGACGGTGGAGAACAGGCGTTCGCCCGTGTTGTAGCTGGGAATCAGGACAAGGTGGGTGCGCGAGGCGTCTGGCATGCGGGCTGCGCTTCGGGGGGGCGCTGTTCTGTGGGTTGTCGAAAGTATTGTTCGATTTCGTGCAGCAGCGCTTCGCTGTCCTGCGCCGCGGCGAAGCGCCGGCCGAGCCTGAGGCTGAAGACGACTGGCAGCGGCGGCACCCGCCACAGCGGCCAGCCCTTGCCGAGATAGGGCGAATCGGTGTCGATGAAGACGGTCTGGATCGGCGCCTGTGCGAGCTTGGCAATGAGCGTCACGCCTGGGCGGAATGCGTTGAGCGGCGGCGTCACCGTGCGCGTGCCTTCGGGAAAGATCACGAGCTGGCCGCCGTTCTTCAGGTCGTCGACGGCCCGCCGGACCATGGTTCGGGCCGAGTCGTTGCAGATGTAGCGAGCGAGCCGCGCACCGCTGCCAAGGAACACGTTGTGCATCAACTCGGCCTTCATGATGCAGACGCTGCGCGGCAGTCGCGCCACCAGCAGCAGGGCGTCCAGCATGGTCGGATGGTTGGCCACGAAGATCACGCCCGGCTCGTCGCGCAGCGTGTCCAGGCACTCGGCATCGATGCGCATCAGGCCGGCGGCGGACGCCAAGCTCCAGAAGATGCGGTAGACCCATGCGATGGCGTACCGGCCGAGCGCCCGGCCGAAAGCGGGCGGCA
This sequence comes from Variovorax sp., assembly GCA_037720315.1. GTDB lineage: Bacteria > Pseudomonadota > Gammaproteobacteria > Burkholderiales > Burkholderiaceae_C > Variovorax. The sequence goes on from JBBJMS010000020.1 coordinate 2,826, forward strand.
GGACCGGAAAGAGCAACATCGCGACGAGATTCCAGGCCAGCGACACTGCGCCGAGCAGCAACAGCAGGGCGTAGAGCAGCACCGTCAGCGGCAGGGCAAGCGTCCAGCGAAGCAGCTGATTCATGATCGGTCGCCCGGGTTCAGCTGTTGAGTTTGCCGCCGGCGACGGCATGCGCCTCGATCTCGACCAGCAGATCCTGGCGGCAGATGTCGGCCTCCAGGTACACCGCGTGGCTCACCGTGTGCGCCTGCGCGCCCAGGGCTTCTTCGAGCACCCGGCGCACCCTGGGCGCGTCGTCGACATGCCTCACGTACACCACGCAGTCGAGCGTCGAAAGGTCGAAGCGGCTGGTTGCGAACGCGTTCGCGGCGTCGATCACGGCGCTCAGGTTGCGCAGCGTTTCCTCGGTTTGTGCGATCACATCGCCCAGATGCACCGTCTCGTGGCCGATGATGCTGGCGGTGCCCGAGATGAAAAGTGCCACGTCGTCGCCGCCGATTTCGGCCAGCGCCGCACGGGAGAAGGTAGGCGAGCGCGGGCCGTAGGTCGGTGGATAGCGGTAGGCCGAAACCTGCCGCGGATTCTCAACCGGCAGCGGTGCGACGCGACCGGCGAGGAAACGGATGCACAGCGCCCCCTGATGAATGCCGAGCGCGCATGCAGCCGGCGCGCCCTCGAAGGCGGCCTCGCCGGCATCAACGAAGGCCTGTTGCCGGCCGGCGTTGAACTGCCGGTAGCGCTCCAGCCCGCCCCCGTCGGCATTGATCTGGGGCAGGTAGTTCCAGACGCGCAACAAGTGCGCGCAGCCGGTTTGCCTGAGGGAAGCGAACAGGTCTTGGTAGGCACGCTGCGCCAGTGCGGTCAGCCCGGCGTTGTCGGTGGCCTCGTCGATGTCGATGGCGCCCAGCATCCAGTGGCCGTCGCAGCGCCAGCGCACCGCGCCGGTGGTGCCGGATTCGATGTGCTCGCTGGCGTGCCACACATCGGCCATGGCGCCGGCCGGCGAGAGCACGCGTGCGTTGACGGTCGACATCCACGCCAGGTCGTTCGGCGTGCCGTAGCCAAGTGCGCCGAACGGCGGGTTGCCCTTGGCCGCGCCGAGCAGGCTGTCGGACAGGGACAACCGCTCCACGCGCAGGGGCGGCACCGGATCGATGTGGCGCGCGCTCACTTGGCCTCTGCGATGTTTTCGCCGACGAGCGGCCCGAGATCGAGAATGTTGCTTTGCCGCCGCCGCCAGGCGTCCCACGTTCGGCGCGGATGGCCGGCCGCCACCAGGTAATACATGGTCTTGAGCACCCGGAGCGAACGCCAGATCGGAGTCTTGCCATAGATGTCGCCTGCCAGCAGCGACATCAGCGCTTCCTTTACGCGCAGCGGGTTCTGCGGGTACATGAAGAAATCGCGAATGGTGGGGTTGGTGACGCGAAAGATGAACCACGAGAATTCGCGCGGTCCCTTGCGCATGTAGCGCTCGAAGCGTTGCCTGGCAGGCGCGGCCTTAGCGGGGCGGTCGAGTGCTGCAGCCACGACTTCGGCGCCTTCGAACGCACTGTGCATGGCCAGGTAGACGCCTGATGAGAACACCGGATCGACGAAAGTGAAGGCGTCGCCCAGCATCAGGTAGCGCTCGCCGCTGCAGTGCGTGCTGGTGTAGGAGTAGTTGCCGGTGGCGTAAACCGCATCGTCCACCAGCGTCGCCGCCTTGAGGCGTTCGGACAGCGGTGCACACATCGCGATGGTGTCGGCGAAGAATTCCTGCAGCGGCTTGGTGCGCGACTTCAGGTAGTACGGCCAGCACACCGCACCGACGCTGGTGGTGCCATCGGCGAGCGGGATGTACCAGAACCAGCCGTGCTGAAACCAGAAGATCGTGATGTTGCCTTCGAGCTTGCCCGGCAGGCGCTCGGCACCGGTGAAGTGGCCGAACAGCGCCGAGCTGTTGTGCTTCGGGTTCTTCAGCTTGGCCTTGAACTTGTTGGACAGGAAGGTGTCGCGGCCCGACGCATCGATGACGAAGCGTGCGCGCCAGCTGCACTTGGCGCCGTCGTCCAGTGTTGCCAGGACGGTTGCGCCGTCGGCATCGAAGCTCACGTCGCGCACGCGGCAACCTTCGACGGTTTCGGCGCCTTGCGTGGCCGCGTTGCGAAACAGGATTTCGTCCATATCCGAGCGCCTGACCTGCCATGAATAGGGCATCGACTTGTCCCAGGCTTCGGAGAATTCGAGCTGGACCACATGGTCGTGATCGGGCGAAACGAACTCGACGCCCCACTTCGGCATGCCGATGCGTTCGAGCTCGTCGCGCAGGCCGAGCCGGTCGAACAGCGCCACGTTGGCCGGCAAGAGCGATTCGCCAATATGAAAGCGCGGGTGGTGCGCCTTTTCGAGCATCACGACCTTGCGGCCCTGCAGCGCCAGCAGGGCGGCGGCGGTGGAGCCGGCGGGGCCGCCGCCGATCACGAGCACATCGCAGTCGCCGTGCAAAACAGGGGCGGATTCGGCTCTGGCTGTCGTGGTGTTCATTGCGCCTTGTCGTGGATCGATTCCAAGCAGATGCCCACTTGAACTTGGCTCATCGGTGGCGGATTATCCCCAAAAGCACTTGCGAATCCGGTCTTCATCGCAGGGCGTTGCGTGCGCCGGACAGTAAACTCGCGATCTGCTTTGAAAACACGAGATAGCGAGATATAGAGCCATGGCCGGACACAGCAAATGGGCGAACATTCAGCACCGGAAGGGCCGCCAGGATGAGAAGCGCGGCAAGCTCTGGACCCGTGCAATCCGTGAAATCATGGTTGCGGCACGCGCCGGCGGCGGCGACCTGAGTGCCAATCCGCGTCTGCGGCTGGCGGTGGAAAAGGCCAAGGCCGTCAACCTTCCGGCCGACACCGTCAAGCGCAACATCGACAAGGCCACCGGCAACCTCGAAGGCGTGAACTACGAGGAAATCCGCTACGAAGGCTATGGCATCGGCGGCGCCGCGATCATCGTCGACACCATGACCGACAACCGCGTGCGCACGGTCGCCGAGGTGCGCCATGCCTTTGCCAAGCACGGCGGCAACATGGGCACCGAAGGCTCGGTCGCGTTCCAGTTCAAGCACTGCGGCCAGTTGGTTTTCGCGCCCGGCACCAACGAGGACAAGGTGATGGAAGTGGCCCTCGAGGCCGGCGCCGAAGACGTCGTGACCGGTGACGACGGCGCCATCGAGGTGCTGACCGCGGTAGGCGACTTCGAGGCCGTGAAAAACGCCCTCGAAGCCGCGGGCCTCAAGTCGGAGGTGGCCGAAGTCACGATGCGCGCCGAGAACACCATCGAACTCGCCGGGGAGGACGCCGCCAAGATGCAGCGGCTGCTCGACGTGATCGAAGACCTCGACGACGTGCAGGATGTCTATCACAACGGCGCGTTGTCCGAATGAAGGTACTGGTGATCGGGGGAGGGGGCCGTGAGCATGCGCTGGCTTGGCGGCTGGCGCAGGCGAACAGGGTCAGCCGGATCTACGTCGCGCCCGGCAATGGCGGCACGCACCTGGATTCGCGCTACGAGTGCGTCGATATCACCGAGCCGGCCGCGCTGCGCGACTGGGCCATCGCGGAGAAGATCGCGTTGACCGTGGTCGGCCCCGAGGCGCCGCTGGCGGCGGGCGTGGTCGACGAGTTCCGCGCGCACGGCCTGCGCATCTTCGGCCCGACCCGGGCGGCGGCGCAGCTGGAGAGCTCCAAGGCTTTTTCCAAGGCCTTCATGAAGCGCCACAGGATTCCGACGGCCGAGTACGAAACCTTCACCGATGCTGCGGCTGCGCATGCCTATGTGGATGCGCGCGGCGCGCCGATCGTGGTCAAGGCCGACGGGCTCGCCGCGGGCAAGGGCGTGGTGGTCGCGAGCACCACCCAGGAAGCGCACGACGCCATCGATTTCATGCTGGTCGACAACGCGTTCGGCGTCGCTCACAACGAGGGCGTTGACGGTCTGGCCGTGCCGAGGGTAGTGATCGAAGAGTTCCTGCAGGGCGAGGAAGCCAGCTTCATCGTGCTGTGCGACGGCATCAACGTGACTGCGCTGGCCACGAGCCAGGATCACAAGCGCCTGCAGGACGCCGACCAGGGCCCGAACACCGGCGGCATGGGAGCCTATTCGCCGGCGCCGGTCGTCACCGCCGAAGTGCATGCGCGCGCCATGCGCGAGATCATCCTGCCGACCATCCGCGCCATGGAGAAGGACGGCATTCCGTACACCGGCTTCCTGTATGCCGGGCTCATGATCGATGCGGCCGGCCATCCGAAGACGCTGGAGTTCAACTGCCGCATGGGCGACCCCGAAACCCAACCGATCATGATGCGGCTCAAGTCCGACCTGTTCGAGGTGTTCTGGCATGCGACCGGCGGCACGCTCGACCAGGTCGAACTCGAATGGGACCGCCGGGTCGCGCTGGGCGTGGTGATGGCGGCTCACGGCTATCCGATGACGCCTCGCAAGGGCGACCGCATCACCGGCATCCCGCCCAAGGCGCCGGACGCCGTGGTGTTCCATGCCGGCACCGTGCTGCAGGACGGCGAGCTCACGACCAGCGGCGGCCGCGTGCTCTGCGTGACGGTGCTGGCCGACAGCGTCAAGCAAGCGCAGCAGCGCGCCTATGCCGTCGCGGCGCGCATCCATTTCGATGGCGCGCAGTACCGCAAGGACATCGGGCACCGTGCCGTCGCCGCGCGGCATCCGCAAAGCTGATGCAACCGGACCCGCAGGCGGTCTGCGGCTACCTGCGTGGCCTGCAAGAGCGCATCGTCTCCGCGCTCGAAGCTGCAGACGGCGCGACCTGCTTGCGCGATGCCTGGCAAAAGGAACCTGACGAGGCGCTGCAGGGCGCGGGACTGACCTGTATCCTCGAAGGCGGCGAGCTGTTCGAGCGCGCCGGCTGCGGCTTCTCGCAGGTGCGCGGGCCCAGGCTGCCGCCCTCGGCCACCCAGCACCGGCCCGAGCTGGCTGGCGCGCCGTTCGAAGCCATGGGGGTGTCGCTGGTGTTTCATCCACGCAATCCGTATGTGCCCGTGGTTCACATGAACGTGCGCATGCTGGCTGCGCTGCCTGCCGGCGCAGAGGCGGTGTGCTGGTTCGGCGGCGGCATGGACCTGACGCCCTGCTACGGCTTCGAGGAAGACGCCGTGCATTTCCACCGTGTGTGCCGCGATGCGCTCGCGCCCTTCGGCGAAGACAAATACCCCCGGTTCAAGGCCTGGTGCGACGAGTACTTCGTGCTCAGGCATCGCAACGAGCAGCGCGGCATCGGCGGGGTGTTCTTCGACGATTTCGCGGAACTCGGCTTCGAACAGAGTTTCGCGATGATGCGATCGGTCGGCGACGCCTTCCTGCCGGCCTATCTGCCCTTGGTCGAGCGGCGCCGTGACATTCCGCACGCCGAGCGCGAACGCGCGTTTCAGATCTACCGGCGCGGCCGCTATGTGGAGTTCAACCTGGTTTGGGACCGAGGCACGCACTTCGGCCTCCAGTCGGGTGGCCGGACCGAATCGATCCTGCTGTCGATGCCGCCGCTTGCGAGTTGGGCTTATCGCCAGGAGCCCGAACCGGGCACGCCCGAGGCTGCGCTCTACAGCGACTTCATCGTTCGGCGCGAATGGTTGTGAACGCGCCCCGCATTGGCGTGTTCGGCGGCGCCTTCGATCCACCCCACAATGCGCACGTCGCATTGGTACGGGCGGCGCTGGCGCAGCTCGACCTGGCTGAACTGCACATCTTTCCGACCGGCGATGCATGGCACAAGGATCGGGCACTCAGCCCAGCCGAGCACCGCTTCGCGATGGCGAAGCTGGCGTTCGGCGAGCTACCTCGCACCGTCGTCGATGCGCGCGAGCTGCAGCGCAGCGGGCCCACCTACACGCTCGACACCCTGCGCGAGCTACAGCACCAACGGCCTGCTGCTCAGCTGGTGCTGATCATGGGTGTCGACCAAGCCGCGTCGCTGCCGCAATGGCATGGCTGGCAAGAGGTTTTGTCGATTGCTATCGTTTCTGTAGCGCTTCGTGCAGGTGCCACGGGCTCCGCCGCAGCGTTTGAGCCTAAAATCCTGCCAGCCCTCCCGCCGGCTGCGCGCTTCGAGCACCTCGAACTCGCGCCGTTGGACACCAGCGCGACCGACATCCGGTCGCGCGTTGCGCACAGCGTCGACTTTTCCCGTCTGGTTCCGCCGGCGGTTGCGCGCTATATTGACCTACATCACCTCTACCGATCCGCCTGATGACCACTGAAGCCGCCGCCAAGAAAGACACCCAGAAACTCCAGCGAGCCATCGTCGATGGACTGGAAGACGTCAAGGCGCAGGACATTCAGGTTTTCGATACCGAGCATCTCTCACCCTTGTTTGAACGCGTGATCGTCGCATCGGGCACGTCCAACCGCCAGACCAAGGCGCTCGCAGCCAGCGTGCGCGATGCGGTGAAGGACGCGGGATTCGGCAAGCCGCGCATCGAGGGCGAGGAGAACGGCGAGTGGATCATCGTCGACTGCGGGGCGGCAGTCGCACACATCATGCAGCCCGCCATCCGGCAGTACTACCACCTCGAAGAGATCTGGGGCGACAAGCCGGTGCGCACGCGTCTCGGTGCTTCCAGGCCGCCTGCCGCTGCACGCGCCGTTGAAGAGAAGGCTCCGGCCGCCAAGAACGCGACCACCCTGCGGCGCTCCAGCGCCGCGAAGACGGCGATCCGCGCGGCCGAGCAGGCTGCGAAGAAGCCCAGGCCGGCGGCGAAGAAATCCGCCGCTCGCAAGACCGCTGCCAGCAAGACGCCGGTCAAGACGCTCGTGGTGAACAAGGCGCCAGCCAAGAAAGCTGCCGCGTCGAAGAAGGCCGCACCCGCAGCCAAGCGCGCGCCCCGCAAGACCGCAACGTCGCGGTCATGAAACTGCTGGTGGTCGCAGTCGGGCAGCGCATGCCCGGCTGGGCGCAGACCGCCTGGGACGACTACGCCAAGCGTTTTCCACCCGAGATCAAGCTCGAACTGCGTGCGGTGAAAACCGAGCCACGCGGCTCCAAGACCCTCGACACGCTGTACGCCGCCGAGCGCGAGCGAATCGAAGCGGCCATTGCCAAAGGCATGCGCATCGTGGCGCTCGACGAACGCGGAAGCGCGCTCACTACCAAGGCGCTGGCAAGCCGGCTGCAAGCGTGGCAAGCCGAGGGCGACGATGTCGCACTGGTCATCGGCGGCCCGGACGGACTGGACCCTGCCTTCAAGGCCGCTGCGCACGAGCGCATCCGCCTTTCCGACTTGACTCTGCCCCATGCCATGGCCCGCGTGCTGCTGGTCGAACAGCTCTACCGTGCCTGGTCGGTCAATGCCGGCCATCCGTACCACCGCGAATGACGCCGCCGTTCATCTACCTGGCCTCTCAGAGCCCGCGCCGCGCGCAACTGCTGGGGCAAATCGGCGTTCGCCACGAACCTCTGCTCGCGACGCCGGACGAAGATGCCGAAGCACTGGAAATCGTGCAGCCGGGCGAAACACCCACCGCGTATGTGCAGCGGGTCACCGCACTCAAGCTCGATGCAGCGATGGTGCGCCTCGAACGCCTGGGGCTTCCGTCTGCACCTGTGCTTTGCGCCGACACCACCGTTGCAGCAGGGCGCACGATCCTGGGCAAGCCCGAGAACGCGCGCGATGCCGAACGGATGCTGGCGCTGTTGTCCAACCGCACCCACCGCGTGCTGACGGCGGTGGCCTTGCAGGATGGGAAGCATCGGCACGCGGCGCTCAGCGTGTCGCGCGTGCGCTTCGGTGCTGTCGCGAAGGCCCGGATCGCCGAATACGTTGCCACCGGCGAGCCCCTCGGCAAGGCCGGCGCCTATGCAATCCAGGGTCGTGCGGCGGCTTTCGTCGAGCACATCAGCGGCTCCCATTCGGGCATCATGGGTCTCCCGATGTTCGAGACCGCGCAGTTGCTTCGCCGGGCCGGCTTCCATCTCTAGGCTCTCGCAATGCAAGACATCCTGATCAACTGGTCCCCCCAAGAGACGCGCGTCGCGCTGGTCGAACACGGCGCAGTACAGGAGCTGCACGTCGAGCGCACGCTCGAGCGCGGCCTGGTCGGCAACGTCTATCTCGGCAAGGTCTCGCGCGTGCTGCCGGGCATGCAGTCGGCCTTCATCGACATCGGGCTCGACCGCACCGCATTCCTCCATGTGGCGGACATCGTGGCGCCGTTCACGCCGGGCTCGCGTCCGAGTGCACCGCAGCCCGAGCGTGACCACCGCAACGGCGGCGCGATGGTGCCGATCGAGAAGCAGGTGTTCGAAGGCCAATCGCTGCTGGTGCAGGTGATCAAGGATCCGATCGGCACCAAGGGCGCGCGGCTCTCCACGCAAATCAGCATCGCAGGCCGGCTGCTGGTGTTTCTGCCGCAGGACAACCACATCGGCGTGTCGCAGAAGATTCCGACCGATCAGCGCGACGCGCTGCGCGCACGCCTGCAACTGCTGGCCGATGCCGCCGCCGCATCCGAGGCAGGCGGCGCGGTGCCGACGAACACCGGCGGATTCATCCTGCGCACCAACGGCGAAGACTCGAGCGACGCCGAACTGGCCGAAGACATCGCGTACCTGCGCAAGACCTGGTCGCGCATTCGCGAGCTGTCGTCCCGCATGCCGGCGATGTCGCTGCTTCACCAGGACCTGAGCCTGCTGCAGCGCGTGCTGCGCGACATGACGAGCGAAGACACGCAGACCATCCGCATCGATTCGCGCGAACAGTTCGAAACCCTGCTCAAGTTCGGCCTCGAGTTCATGCCGCAGGCGGCGGGCAAGCTGCAGCTCTACAAAGGGGAGCGGCCGATCTTCGATCTCTATTCGATCGACGAGGAGATCGCCAAGGCGCTCGGGCGTCGCGTCGACCTGAAGTCGGGCGGGTACGTGGTGGTCGACCAGACCGAAGCGCTGACCACGGTCGACGTGAACACGGGAGGCTTCGTCGGCGCGCGAAATTTCGACGACACCATCTTCAAGACGAACCTCGAAGCGGCGCAAGCCATCGCGCGGCAGCTGCGGCTGCGCAACCTGGGCGGAATCGTCATTGTCGACTTCATCGACATGGTGCGCGACGATCATCGCGAGCAGGTGCTCGCCGAGTTCCGCAAGCAGCTCGCGCGCGACCGCGTCAAGACCACGGCCGGCGGCTTCTCGCAGCTCGGCCTCGTTGAGATGACGCGCAAGCGCACGCGCGAATCGCTGGCCCACATGCTGTGCGAGCCCTGCACTGCGTGCAAGGGGCAGGGCATCGTCAAGACGGCACGCAGCGTCGCCTACGACGTGCTGCGCGAGATCTTGAGGGAAGCGCGGCAGTTCACGCCGCGCGAGTTCCGCATCGTGTCGTCGCCGCAGGTGATCGAACTTTTCCTCGATGAAGAGAGCCAGCATCTCGCCGGCTTGAGCGACTTCGTCGGCAAGCCGATCTCGCTCCAGGCTGAGCCCGCGATGGGGCAGGGCCAATACGACATCGTGCTGCTGTAGCTGGGTTCAGAGGTGGCTTCGTGGCCGCGCCGGCGCTGCGCACCATTGTTCTGCAGCCGCGCATACAGCCCCTGAAGTGCGATCAGCTGCGCGTGGCTGCCTTGTTCGGCCACGCGGCCATGCTCCATCACGACGATGCGGTCGGCATGCTGGATGGTCGAGAGCCGGTGCGCAACGATCAGCGTGGTGCGGTTCTGCATCAGCCGCTGAAGTGCCTCCTGAACCAGCCGTTCGGATTCGGTGTCGAGCGCCGAAGTGGCTTCGTCGAGCAGCAGAATCGGCGCGTTCTTGTAGAGCGCACGCGCGATGGCGAGCCGCTGGCGCTGCCCGCCCGAGAGCTGCGTCGCGTTATGCCCCAGCACGGTGTCGATGCCTTGCGGCAGGCTTTCGACGTGCGCTGCGAGGTTGGCTGCGGCGATGCACTCCAGAACGCGCACGCGGTCGACGTCGGCGCCGAGCGCCACGTTGGCCGCCAGGGTGGCGTTGAGCATCACGACGTCCTGGCTGACCATCGCGAACTGGGCGCGCAGGCTTTTCAGTTGCCAGTCGCCGACCTCATGCCCGTCCAGCAGCACACTGCCGCGGCTCGGCAGGACGAAGCGCGGCAGCAGGTTGACCAGCGTGGTCTTGCCTGAACCCGAAGGGCCGACGAACGCGACGATTTCGCCGGGCGCGATCGACAGGCTCACCCCGTCGAGCGCTGCGGCCTCGTCGTCGCCGCGATAGCTCACCCGCACGTTGCTCAGTTCGATGCGGCCCTCAGCCCGTGCGGTTTCGAACGTGCCTTGCGGCTCCGACGCGACGCTGTCGATCAGCGCCAGCCCGCGCTCCAGCGCGGCCAACCCGCGGGTAATCGGGTTGGCCATATCCGCCAGCCGCCGGATGGGTGCAATCAGCATCAGCATGGCCGTGATGTAGGCCACGAAGCCGCCCACCGTCAGGCCCTGTTCGCCGCTCTGCCACAGGGCGATCGTGACCACCACCGACAGCGCGACCGCCGCCAGCAATTGGGTCAGCGGCGTCATCGCGGCGGATGCGATGGTCGACTTGACGGCCAACCGATTCAGGCTGTGGCTCAGGCGTTCGAAGCGCTCCGTCTGGCTGTGCTCGGCGTTGTGCAACCGAACCATCCGGTGAGCAAGCACGTTTTCCTCGACCACGTAGGCGAGCTCGTCGGTGGCCTGCTGGCCCAGTCGCGTGAGGTGATAGAGGCGCTTGGACAGCACCTTCATGATCCAGGCCACGCCCGGCACGAGCACACCGACGATCAGCGTCAGTTTCCAGTTCAGGTAGATCAGATAAGCCAACAGCGCAATCAGCGTGAAGCCGTCTCGCGACAGGCCGAGCAGCGCCTGCACCAGCAGCATGGCGCCGGTCTGCACTTCATAGACCACCGTGTTCGACAGGGCGCTGGCCGACTGGCGCGAGAACAGCGCCAACTCTGCGGCCAGCAGCCGCTCGAACAGCACTCGGCGCAGCCGCTGCATGCCCTCGTTCGCAATACGTGCCAGCGCATATTGGGAAACGAACTGCGCGATGCCGCGCACCGCAAACAGCAGGATGATGGCGGCAGGAACGGTCCAGAGCGCGAGCTGTCCACCGGTGAAGCCGCGATCAAGCAGCGGTTTCAGCAGCGCCGGCATCAGCGGCTCCGTCAACGCAGCCACCAGGGCAGTGCCGATGCCGAGCGCCCACCAGCGGCGCGAGCCTCCGAACCAGGCCATCAGTCGCGCGAGGCGGCGCATCAGGGGAGGGCGCGCGATCTCGGCGGCGGGGGAAGGCTGCATGGCGGCGGATTCTACGGTTGCACTGGTGTAGGACCGCACCGGCACATACACGTCTTGTGACGTTGCGCCTGTTGCAATGTGTACCATGTGGGCCTGCCACCCGAGTAGGAAACTTTATCCTCGGAAACCCCTCCGAACTGCATGAAAAAGCCGTTGCAAGAACTCTCCCCGACCTCCTCTTCATCGTTCTCCGCTCGCCGCGCATTGATCGCGGCCCTCGCTACCTCCCCCATGATTCCCGCATTCGCCCAGTTCCGGGTCGAGGTGTCGGGCGTCGGGCTGACGCAGCTCCCGATCGCGCTTGCGCCCTTCAAGGGTGAGGACTCATCGCCGCAAAAGATTTCGACGATCGTTCAGGCCGACCTCGAGCGCAGCGGGCAATTCCGCGGCGTCGACGCGTCTGGCCAGACGCTGGATGAAACCTCCAGACCCGACCTCAGCCTCTGGCGGCAACGCACGGCCGATTCGCTGGTCGTGGGTAGCGTGACGCGGCTGGCCGATGGCCGCTATCAGGTGCAGTTCCGGCTATGGGACGTTGTGCGCGGGCAAGACCTGGGCGGTCAGAGCTACACCGTGCCGCAGGCCGACCTGCGACTCGCGTCACACCGGATTGCCGACTACGTATACGAAAAGCTCACTGGCGAAAAAGGCATCTTCTCGACCCGCATCACCTACGTGACCAAGGGCGGCACCCGCTACAGCCTGTGGGTGGCCGATGCAGATGGCGAAAACGCGCAGGCAGCGCTCGCGAGTCCGGAGCCGATTATTTCTCCCGTCTGGTCGTCCAACGGGAGCCAGCTCGCCTATGTGTCATTCGAGTCGCGCAAACCGGTGGTGTACGTGCACAACGTCGCCAGCGGACAGCGGCGTCTGGTCGCCAACTTCCGCGGCTCCAACAGCGCACCGGCGTGGGCACCCGACGGCAATACGCTGGCGGTCACGCTGAGCCGCGACGGCGGCTCGCAGCTCTACACCATCTCGTCCAGCGGCGGCGAGCCGCGCCGGCTGACGCAGAGCAACAGCATCGACACAGAGCCGGTGTACTCTGTCGATGGCGGGACGATCTACTTCGTTAGCGACCGGGGCGGTGCGCCACAGATCTACAAGATGAGTGCCGGCGGCGGCAATCCGAGCCGCGTCACCTTTAGCGGCACTTACAATATTTCTCCGTCAATCAGCGGCGATGGTCGGTGGTTGGCCTACATCTCCCGCGTGGGGGGCGCCTTCAAACTCCACGTGATGGAGTTGGCGACCGGCAACGCGAGCGCGATCACCGACACCGGAGCCGACGAAAATCCGAGCTTTGCACCCAACAGCAAACTGATCGTCTACGCGACCAAGCTGCAAGGGCGCGATGCGTTGATGACGACAACGCTCGACGGAAAAATAAAAGCCAGGTTGGCAGGGCAGTCGGGAGACCTTCGCGAACCGGACTGGGGTCCTTTTCAAAAGCAATGATCTATCTGAGGAGTTTTAAATGTTGAAACGTACGATTTACTCGCTGGCCATCGTGGCATTGATTGCCGGCTGCTCGTCGGGCACCAAGCTGAACGACGCGCCGGTGGTCGACCGCAGCGCGGGCATGGGGCAGGGCTCTGGCAGCGGCGCCGCCAGCGGTGTGGCGCCGGTCACCATCGACCCGAATGCACGCACTGCGCAGGGCCCGGTCGGCGTCGCTCGAATCATCTATTTCGACTACGACAGCTACACCATCAAGCCGGAGTTCCAGTCGCTGATCGATGGACATTCACGTTTCCTCAAGGCCAATCCACAGCGTCGCATTTCCATCGAAGGCCATACCGACGAGCGCGGCGGCCGCGAATACAACCTGGCTCTCGGCCAGAAGCGTTCCGAAGCCGTGCGCCGTTCGCTCGGGCTGCTCGGCGTGACGGACAGCCAGGTCGAGGCGGTCAGTTTCGGCAAGGAAAAGCCGACCGCGCAGGGTGGGGGTGAGTCGGCCTGGGCGCAGAACCGCCGGGCAGAGATCGCCTACCGTTGATGATGCGAGGCGTTTCTCACTTGCGAAGCGCGGCGATTGCCGCGGCAATGCTGTGCGCCTCGTTCGGGGCGCAGGCTGCCCTGTTCGAGGACGACGAGGCGCGCCGCGCGATTCTCGATTTGCGCCAGCGCGTCGAGGCGTTGCGCCTGCAGTCCGAACAGCGCCAGAGCGAAGACAACGCGCAGCTGCGCCGCAGCCTGCTTGAATTGCAGACTCAGATCGAGCAGGTTCGCAGCGAGCTCCAGCGCATGACCGGTCAGAACGAGCAGCTCACCCGCACCCTGACAGAACTGCAGCAGCGTCAGGGCGAGATCGATGGCCGGCTCAAGCAGAGTGAGCCCGCGACTGTCTCTGTCGATGGCCGCGAGTTCGCTGCGGCTCCAAAGGAAAAGGCCGACTTCGATGCTGCACTTGGCGTCTTCCGCGGCGGCCAGTTCGCACAGGCACAAACGGCATTCGCAGAGTTCGTGAAGCGCTATCCGCAAAGCGGCTACAACGCCTCTGCGCTGTTCTGGCTCGGCAATGCGCAGTACGCCACGCGAAACTACAACGAGGCCATCGCCAATTTCAGGTCGATGCTCTCGCTGGCGCCTGACCACGCGAAGGCGCCTGAGGCAGTGCTGTCGATTGCGAATTGCCAGATCGAATTGAAGGACACGCGCGCCGCGCGTCGCACCCTCGAGGATCTGACCAAGGCCTACCCGCAGTCCGAGGCCGCACAGGCGGGGCGCGAACGGCTTTCGCGCCTTCGCTGAACAGGGCTGCCTTGATCGAGGCAGATGCCGCTCGCCGCTTCGGCGGGCTCGAGCGGCTCTACGGCGTGGCGGGCGCGGGCCGAATCCGTGATTCGCACGTGCTGGTCGTAGGCATCGGCGGAGTGGGTTCGTGGGCGGTCGAGGCGCTGGCGAGAAGCGGCGTCGGCCGTCTCACGTTGATCGATCTCGACCACATTGCAGAGTCCAACTTCAATCGACAGATCCACGCCCTACACAAGACCATCGGGCAGGCCAAGGTGGAGGCTATGCGCGAACGCATTGCGCAGATCAACCTGGGGTGCAGGGTGCTGCCGATCGACGAGTTCGTGGAACCCGGCAACTGGAAGGAGCTGATGACAACTGCCGAGGCCGCGAACGGACCGCTCACGGCCGTGATCGATGCGTGCGATCAAGTGCGCGCGAAGCTGGCCATGGCGGCTTGGGCACGGGATAGCGATGCTGCTTTCGTGACCGTCGGTGCCGCAGGTGGGAAGCGCCAGGCCCACAAGGTCGACATCGATGACCTCGCCGCCGTTACTCACGATCCGTTGCTCGCCCAGCTCCGCCAGCGCCTGCGCAAGGAACACGGTGCGCCTCGTGAAGGTAAGAAAATCGGCGTGACCTGCGTCTTCAGCCGCGAGAGCGTCGCGCCGCCAGACGCCTCATGTGCGCTGGAAACGGGAGACGGTTCCCTCAACTGCCACGGCTATGGATCGGTGGTGAGCGTCACCGCCACCTTCGGTCAGTGCGCAGCAGGTTGGATTCTGGACAAGATTGCGGGCGATGCCAAGCTATAATAGCGGGCTTTGCCGGACTCGACGTTGGGCAATCAATTAGAAATGGGACGTTAGCTCAGTTGGTAGAGCAGCGGACTTTTAATCCGTTGGTCACAAGTTCGAATCTTGTACGTCCTACCACCTATGCCCCGTGGTTATTGATAAGCCCGCTATCAAACAGTAGCGGGCTTTTTCTTTTGAGTGCCTTTGCCAGATCGTTGCCAGAATCTCGAGTTTTCTCTTTCGAGATCACAACTTCGAGCCAGCCTGAAACGCGATGTCGCCCAGTCGAAAATTGATAGCGTCGTGTCAGCTGGTCAGCCTTTAAAAATGGCGACCCTGTGATAATCGCTCGCCGACTCTACGCACCCCGCGCGAAAGAGGGCACAGTGTTAAAGGAAACCGCGCATGAGCGTCGAGCAGCGCAACAACGTTCAGGTCATGGGGGACGGTCCCCTGACGATGGTCTTCTCGCACGGTTTTGGTTGCGACCAGAACATGTGGCGTCTGATCGCACCCCAGTACGCCTCGCGCTTTCGCACCGTCACATTCGACCTCGTTGGCGCAGGCGGTTCTGACCTGAGTGCGTACGAAGCACAGAAGTACAGCTCGCTGTCGGGATACGCGGACGATCTGCTGGAAGTGATCGACGCGTTTGCACAAGGACCGGTCGTCTTCGTCGGGCACTCTGTAAGCGCCATGGTGGGTCTGCTGGCCGGCATCCGGGCACCCGAAAAGTTCATCGGCCACGTCATGGTCGCCCCGTCACCTTGCTACATCAGCGACGGTGAATACGTCGGCGGTTTCACGCGAGACGACATCCACTCGCTGCTGGACACTCTGGATTCCAATTACCTCGGCTGGGCCAGCAGCATGGCCCCTGCCATCATGGGCGCGCCGAGCCAGCCGGAGCTGGGTGTCGAGCTGACGCGAAGCTTCTGCCGCACCGATCCGGAGATCGCCAAGCAGTTCGCGCGTGTCACGTTCTTGAGCGACAACCGTGCCGACCTCCCCAAACTCCAGACCCCCACGCTCATCGTGCAATCCAGCGACGACCTGATCGCACCGATCGCGGTGGGTGAATACCTGCAGCGGACCCTGCCGAACGCGACACTGCGCGTGGTCGACAATGTCGGCCACTGTCCGCACCTCAGCGCGCCCTGTGCCAGCGCCGACGCCGTGAACGAGTTTCTCGCAACGTTGGGGCACTGAGGCATGCCTGAGCAGCCGCCAGCGCTGCCCGCGGCGGAACACCTCTTCGATCGGTTTCCCTGCGGCCTGCTGGTGACCAGCACCACCGGCCTGATCTTCAGGCCAACCAGACGTTCTGCACGTGGGTGGGCTTTGAACGGGAAGAACTGGTCGGCCAGAAGCGACTGGACGAGATGTTCACCATGGGAGGGCGAATCTTCCATCAGACCCACTGGGCGCCCACGTTGCAGATGCAAGGCTCACTGGCCGAGGTGAAGTTTGATGTGCGGCACAAGGCTGGCCACACGATCCCGATGATGCTCAACGCAGTGCGCAGGGCGGTCGAATCGGGCAGCTATGACGAAATCGTGGTCACGGTGGCCGAAGAACGCAACAAGTACGAGCGGGAGTTGCTGGCGGCCCGCAAACGTGCGGACGACCTGGTCAAAACGGAACGGTTGGCGCAGGCCGAGCTTTCGATAAGCCGGGCGAGCCTCCGGCAGGCGGTCCGGATCGGTGCACTATGTCTCTGGTGCATCAACGCCGAGAGCGGGCGTCGGGAATACGAGGACGATGTCGCCCGTCTGCTCGGTTTTGACACGCCACGGCCCATCTCCGATGCCCTGTTCGAAAGCGCGATTGCGCCGCACGACCGCGTGCGGGAGCAGGAAGCCCTCGCCCGTGCGCTCGACCGAAGCCAGAACGGCTACCAGTGCAGCTTCCGGCTCAACGGGAACGACGGCGTGCAGCGCACGGTCGTCTCCTCCGGGCAAGGATTTTTCGATGCCGACGGCGTTCTGACTTCGTTTGTCGGTGTGCTCAGCGACGTCACCGACACCACACGACAACGGGCGCTCGCCGAGGATCGAGCGCTCTTTGCGGAGCAGATGGTCGGCATCGTCAGCCACGATTTGCGCAATCCCCTGTCCGCGATTCTGATGGGCGCCCAAATTCTTTCGAAGACCGAAACGGCGCCCAACAAGGTTCGCGTCCTGGGTCACGTCACAAACTCGGCCACCCGCGCACAACGGCTGATCGAAGAACTGCTGGACTTCACGCAGACTCGCGTGGGGAGTGGTTTGGCAGTGGCGGCGAAAACCCTGGATCTGCACGCACTCGTAGCGACGATCGTCGAGGAGTCGGCGCTGGCGTTTCCCGATCGACACATCTTGCATCGGCTGACAGGTGACGGCGACGTCGTTGCGGACCCCGATCGCATTGCGCAATTGCTCGGCAATCTGGTCGGCAACGCGATGGCTTACGGCACACCTGACGGGACCGTGACGGTTCGGTCTGTCGTTGAAGTACATTGCGCCAGTGTGTCGGTGCACAACACCGGAGCGGCCATCCCCCCGGATCGCATCGACGCGCTGTTCGAGCCGATGGTGCGCGGCGGGGCCGAGGCCAGCGGCGCGCGCAGCGTGGGCCTCGGACTCTTCATCGTGAAAGCGATCGCCAGGGCGCACGGGGGCGATGTGCAGGTTGCATCTTCGGCCGATGCAGGCACCGAGTTCACATTCTCCTTTCCGAAACTTCCCAGGCGCTAAAAGGCCATCCCTTGCCGAACGTTTGGACGGGCTCGCGATCAGTTGTCAGGCTCGGCGCACTTCCATCACACCGTGCTCGATGGCCTGTTCGTAGACTGAGGACATGCGCGAGGCTAAATGCAACAGAATGCGCGGCGCCTCCGTGTGACGGCCCGCCGCAATAGGATGCCTGCCGCTACCAACACCCCGCCAATCCATGGGTAGCCGCCCAGCGCGGCTGCGATGCCCGGGCCGATGATAGCGATCGCCAGCCCCGTGGCATGTGTGCGGTGCGTTACGAAGGGTGCCGCAAGCATGGGGTTCACAATGACGCGAAATTGGCCGTGCGGCAGGCCGTTGCGGAATTCCTCGAACGGGACGTACTCGACATTGCCCTGTGCGTCGTCCTGGCGGTTCATATTTGGCGGGTCACCGGCGTTGCTCGGGGGGAATGAGGCCACAGCCTTTTCGCACGATGCGGAACGCGCCCCGGCGGTGCCGGGTGATGGTCATCGACGCGGTTTTATAAGACCTCGTCGCAACCGAGCGACGGATGCACGCCGGCAATCGCGGTTACGACACCTACTGCGCTCGCGCGCAGCAATTCTTGTCGCAATGCCGCTTCAAGCCTGTTGCGCGCCGTGTCCGGCCGGTCATGGTCGTACTCCTCATCCAGCTCGCAATGGAGGTAGTAATCGACTCTGGCCATCAGCCGTTCCACGGAGGTCGCGAGGTCTGTCTCATTCATCTTCTACTCCTCACCATGATCCCGGTTGTCTCGTTGGGATGCCCTTGTCTTAGGGTGTCCGCAGTTTGGGCGATTATGAACCGCCCGTGACGCAGCGGCAGGTGGAATCCTCTGTAGGCCAATGCCCTGTGGGGACAAAGAAACATGCGCCCTCACCGGCGCAGGAAGCGGTTCCAGGATTTATCTTCGCGTTGAGAGCGCGGCAGCGCTGTCGAGGGCTCGGGTGGCGCAAGCAGATGCCCGGCGGATCGTGCCACCTGCACGCAATCCCTGATGTGCAACTCTCCAAGCGTGCGAAGGGCCGCGTACCCCAAGGCGGCCGAAACCACCTGGCCCGCGATGGGTACGTACTTGGCAGCCTGCCTGGCCGTCAGCCGGATGCCCGCATGCCGTGCCAGCGCGACCAGGAGTTCGCGCGTGATGAGCTTGCCAACCAGCAGTGCCCCCGCTGCCGAGGCCGCCTTCTGCACACGCTCCCGCTGGAGAGGAGTGAGCCGGTCGATCTGCGTGACCGATAGACCGAACTCGGCACTGATCTGCGGAATGAGGCGCGTCAGCAGCGCAGCATCGGCAGCCCAGTCCACGCCGGGGAGGGGCACCGCGCTTGCCGCTGCGGCAACCAACGCCTTGCGTGCGATCAGACGCCGGCTGCGCTGGACCGCTGCGATCAGAAGTGGATCGCCTTGCGCGATGTCGATGGCGGACGGCATGCTGCGGCCTGTGTTGCAGGGTTGACCAATTAGGCAGCGAGCATTTCAAGCTCGCCCGACAAGGACATCCAGCGCTCCTCGAGCTGTACGATTTCGACGGCAAGCGCTTTCAGGCGCTTGCCTGCGTCTGCGATCTCCACAGCGGGCAGCGCCTTCGCGAGTCGCGTTTCGAGCAACGCCTTTTCGCTGCTCGCCGCGGCCAGCCATTCATCGATTTCCGCGAGTTCGCGCTTGAGAGGCTTGGCCCGTTCGCTTCGCTGATTGCGGTCCGACGTGGCCTGCAGCGTGACGGGGCTGGCTTTTCGCCGGCGCCAGCCGCCTCGCGCGTCGCGACCTTGGCCTCTTCCCGGAGCCGCTTGGCCTCGTCCAGCAGATAGCGCTGGTAGTCGTCCAGGTCGCCGTCGAAGTCGGTCACCACGCCGCGTCCGACGAGCCAGAACTCGTCGCACACCGAGCGCAGCAGCGCCCGGTCGTGGCTGACCAGCATCAACGTGCCCTCGAACTCGTTGAGTGCCACGGCCAGTGCTTCGCGGGTTGCAAGGTCGAGGTGGTTGGTCGGCTCGTCGAGCAGGAGCAGGTTGGGCCGCTGCCAGACCATCATCGCCAGCACCAGGCGCGCCTTCTCGCCGCCGCTCATGGTGCCCACGGCCTGCTTCACCATGTCGCCGCTGAAGTTGAAGCTGCCCAGGTAGCCACGCAGATCCTGCTCGCCCGTGCGCTCCTTGACGGCGGAGCCGAGCTCGCGCGCCATGCGAACCATGTGCTCGAGCGGGGTGTCCTGCGGGCGCAGCACGTCCAGCTCCTGCTGCGCGAAATAGCCGATGTTGAGGCCCTTGCCTTCGGTGACCGTGCCGGCAAGCGCGCCCATCTCCCGAGCGATGGTCTTGACCAGCGTCGATTTGCCCTGGCCGTTGGCGCCCAGGATGCCGATGCGCTGGCCGGCGAGTACCGAGCGGTTCACGCCCTGCAGGATGGTCTTGGGTGCTTCGCCGTCGGCGCGGTAGCCGAAGCTCGCCCCGCTGATCGCCAGCATGGGGTTGGGAATGTTGCCCGGCTCCTTGAACTCGAAGCTGAAGTCTGCCTCGGCCAGCAGCGGCGCAATCTTTTCCATGCGCTCGAGGGCCTTGACGCGGCTTTGCGCCTGCTTGGCCTTGCTGGCCTTGGCCTTGAAGCGATCGATGAACTTCTGCAGATGGGCGATCTTGTCCTGCTGCTTCACGAACGCGGACTGCTGCAGTTCCATCTGCTGCGCCCGCAGCGTCTCGAAGGCGCTGTAGTTGCCGCCGTATCGGGTGAGCTTGGCCTTTTCGATGTGCAGGGTGACGTCGGTCACTGCGTCGAGGAACTCGCGGTCGTGGCTGATCACGATCATGGTGCCGGCGTACTTCTGCAGCCAGGCTTCGAGCCAGACCAGCGCGTCCAGATCGAGGTGGTTGGTGGGTTCGTCGAGCAGCAGCAGGTCGCTCGGGCACATGAGTGCGCGGGCAAGCTGCAGGCGCATGCGCCAGCCGCCGGAGAAGCTGTTGACCGGATGGTCCAGCTCATGCGCCTTGAAGCCGAGGCCGAGGATCAGCGCCTGGGCGCGCGGCACGGCATCGTGTTCGCCTGCGTCCGCCAAATCGGTGTAGGCATGGGCGAGCGCCATGCCCAGGTCGTGGTCGTCCGGATCGGCCTCGTGGCCAGCCTCGACCGCCGAAAGTTCCTGCCGCAGTTCGACCAGCCGGGTATCTCCACCGACCACGAAATCGGTGGCGGGCTCGTCGGTTTCGGGCATGTCCTGCGCCACCTGCGCCAGGCGCCATTGCTTCGGGCAGGAGAAATCGCCGCCGTCTTCATGCAGGCTGCCGTTGAATAGCGCGAACAAGGTCGACTTGCCGGCGCCGTTGCGACCGACCAGCCCGACCTTTTCGGCCGGATTGATGGTGACGCTGGCGCCGTCGAGCAGCACTTTGGCGCTGCGGCGCAGGATGACGTTCTTGAGAGTGATCATGAAAAGAGTGATTCGCGCGCGACGAGCAGCACCTGGTCGTCGCCGGCGCTGGTGGCCAGCCACACTACTTCGAGCCCCGGGAACGCTGACTCGAAATGGGTACGTTCGTTGCCGATTTCAAGCACCAGCACGGCATTTTCGGTCATGCAGGCGGGCGCGTCGGCCAGGAGCCGGCGGATGAAGTCCATGCCGTCATTGCCGCCAGCAAGCGCGAGTGCAGGCTCGGCACGGTATTCGGCCGGCAGGGCGGCCATGCTCTGTGCGTTGACATAGGGCGGGTTGCAAAGAATCAGGTCGTAAGGACCATGCACATTCGCGAGGCCGTCCGATTCGAGAAGCGAGACGCGGGCATCGAGCCGATGGCGGGTCACGTTGATCGCCGCAACCTCCAGCGCTGGGCGCGACAGGTCGGCAGCGTCGACGCTGAGGTCTGGATAGGTCATCGCCGCAAGCACAGCGAGGCTGCCGTTGCCGGTGCACAGGTCGAGCGCACGGCGCGTGTGTTCGCCCAGCCAGGGGTCGATGCTGCCGTCGGCCAGCAGCTCGGCAATGAAGCTGCGCGGCACGATGGCCCGCTCGTCGACGTAGAAGGGCACGCCGGTCAGCCATGCTTCCTTCGTGAGGTAGGCGGCCGGTTTACGGGAAACGATGCGCTCGGTCAGCAGCTCGGCCACCCGTTGTGCGTCCGCAGGGGCGACGCTGCGGCCCGCCACCGCATCCAGGTCGTCCAGGGCGAATCCAAGGCGCCACAGCACCAGCCAGGCGGCTTCGTCGAAGGCGTTGTCGGTGCCGTGGCCGTATGCCACGCCGGCATCGGCCAGCCGGCTGGCACCGGCCTCGATCAGTTCGATGACCGTGCTCATGAGCCCTGCAGTGCTTCGAGTTTGTCGAGCGTGCGGCGGTAGATGTTCTTGAGCTGCTCGATCGAGGCCACGTCGATGTGCTCGTCGATCTTGTGGATGCTGGCGTTCACGGGGCCGAGTTCGATCACCTGCTTGCAGATCTTGGCGATGAATCGCGCATCGCTGGTGCCGCCGCTGGTGGAGAGCATGGTTTCGATGCACGTCTCATCACGAATGGCTGCCTGCACGGCGACCACCAGCTCGCCCGGCGTGGTGAGGAAGGGCAGGCCGCCGACGGTCCAGTCAAGCGCGTAGTCAATGCCGTGCGCGTCCAGCACCGAATGCACGCGCCGCTGCAGCGATTGCGGCGTCGACTGGGTCGAGAAACGGAAGTTGAAGTCGACGACCGCGGTGCCTGGAATCACGTTGCTGGCACCGGTACCCGCATGGATGTTGCTGACCTGCCAGCGGGTCGGTTGGAAGTACGCGTTCGGTGCATCGTCCCAGCCGGCGGCCGAGTCGATCGCGACCAGTTCGGCCAGCGCCGGCGCCAGTGCATGGACCGGGTTCTTCGCCAGGTGCGGATAGGCGATATGGCCTTGAACGCCCCGCACGGCGAGCTTGCCGCTCATGGTGCCGCGGCGGCCGTTCTTGATCATGTCGCCGCAGCGCTCCATGGCAGTCGGTTCGCCGACGATGCAATAGTCGATGCGTTCGCCGCGCGAAGTCAGCGCATTGCAGACCACCACGGTGCCGTCCAACGCTGGGCCCTCTTCGTCGCTCGTGAGCAGCAGGGCGAGCGTCAGGCGCGCCACGGGCGCCGCCGCCAGAAATTCTTCGATGGCGACGACGAAGGCCGCCAGAGAGGTCTTCATGTCGCAGGCGCCGCGCCCGTAGAGCTTGCCGTCGCGGTGCGTGGGCGTGAAGGGATGGGTGGTCCACTGCGCCAGCGGACCGGTGGGCACCACGTCGGTGTGGCCCGCGAAGGCGACGGTTCGCGCGGCATCCCCGTTGGAGGCGCCCGGGCGCACCGCCCACAGATTGGTGACCCGGAAATCGGCCGGGCCGCTTTCGATGGTTTCGAGCTTGAAGCCGAGCCGCGCGAGTCGCTCGCCGATGATTTGCTGGCAACCCGCGTCGTCGGGTGTCACCGAGGGGCGGGAAATCAGTTGTTCGGCGAGCTGCAGCGTTCTGGACATCGAGGAAGAAAGGGAAGACTCACGGACGCACGTCGAGTGCGATGTCGGTGAATGTGGGTTCATCGACCTGGTCGAGCAGCGCACGGTCTTCGGCGCGGGCCGACGGCGCCGTGCGGTTCTGCAGGCGCCACATCAGGTTGGTGGGGGAGTCGGCCTGAGCCAGGCCTTCTTCGCGGGTGACCCGATTGTCGATGACGAGCCGTGCGATGTCTTCCTCGAAAGTCTGCGAGCCCTCGGCCATCGACTGCTCCATCGCTTCCTTGACACCGGAAAAGTCGCCCTTGCCGATCAGTTCGGCCACCAGCGCCGTGTTCAGCAACACTTCGAGGGCCGGCATTCGCGCACCGCTCGGCGTGCGCAGCAGCCGCTGCGCGACGATGGCGCGCAACGCGCCGCCCAGGTCGCCCAACAGGGTTGCGCGTACCTCGACCGGATAGAAGCTCAGGATGCGGTTGAGCGCGCGGTAGCTGTTGTTGGCATGCAGCGTGGCAACGCACAGATGGCCCGACTGCGCATAGGCGATGGCGGCGGTCATGGTTTCGCGGTCGCGGATTTCGCCGATCTGGATCACGTCGGGCGCCTGGCGCAGCGCGTTCTTGAGCGCAACCTGCAAGGACTCGGTGTCGCTGCCGACGTCGCGCTGGTTCACCATCGACTTCTTGTTGGTGAAGGTGAATTCGATCGGCTCCTCCACCGTGAGAATGTGCCCGCTGGCATGTTCGTTCCGGTAGTCGAGCATCGAGGCCAGCGTGGTGCTCTTGCCGGCGCCGGTCGATCCCACCATCAGGATGAGGCCGCGCTTTTCCATCACCAGCGTCTTCAGGATGTCCGGCAGGTTCAGCTCGGCAAAAGACGGGATGACCGATGCGATGTGCCGCACCACCACCGCATAGCTGCCGCGCTGGCGCATGGCGCTGATGCGGAAGTTGCCGGCATCGGTGAGCGCGATGGCCATGTTGAGCTCGCCGGTGCGCTCCAGTTCCGCGATGCGCTCCGCGGGAACCACTTCGCCGAGCAGGCCGAGCGGCGCCTCCGGTGGCAGCACCTGCGCATTGACGGGCAGGCAGTTGCCGTTGATGCGGATCAGCGCCGGGGAATGCGCAGAGAGGTAGATGTCGGACGCCTTGCGCTCGGCCATCAGGCGAAGAATTCGCTCCATCGTCTTCATCGGTCTCTCTCCTCGGCTCGTTGTGGAAAAAAATCGTTCTGCGCGTCAATCGCGCAGCAGGTCGTTCAATGACGTCTTTGCGCGGGTTTGCGCATCGACGCGCTTCACGATGATCGCTGCATACAGGCTGTAGCGGCCGTTGTCCTTGGGCAGTGTGCCGCTGATGACGACCGATCCGGCCGGCACGCGGCCGTAGGTGGTTTCGCCGGTGGCGCGGTCGTAGATCGGCGTGCTCTGACCGATGTACACGCCCATCGACAGCACCGAGTTCTCTTCGACCACCACGCCTTCGACCACTTCGGAGCGCGCGCCGATGAAGCAGTTGTCCTCGATGATGGTCGGGCCGGCCTGCAGCGGTTCCAGCACGCCGCCGATGCCGACGCCGCCCGAGAGATGCACGTTGGCGCCGATCTGGGCGCACGAGCCGACCGTGGCCCATGTGTCGACCATCGTGCCTTCGCCGACGTAGGCGCCGATGTTCACGTAGGAGGGCATCAGGATCGCGCCCTTGGCGATGTAGCTGCCGCGGCGCGCGACTGCGGGCGGCACGATCCGCACGCCGGCCTCCTTCAGCTCGCCGGCCGACAGGTGCGAGAACTTGGTCGGCACCTTGTCGTAGAAGCCGAGCGCGCCGGCCTGGATCTGCTCGTTGTCCTTCAGGCGGAACGACAGCAGCACGGCTTTCTTGATCCACTGGTGCACCGTCCACTGGCCGACGCTCTCGCGGGTGGCGACGCGCAGCTTGCCGTTATTGAGCTCGGCAATCACATGCTCGACCGCTTCGCGGACATCTTTCGGCGCGTTGGCGGCCGAGATGTTGGCGCGGTCTTCCCACGCGGCGTCGATGGTCTGCTGGAGTTGTTGGGTCATGTTGGAAAAGCTCGGTCCTGGGTAAATTTCACGATGCGCTGCGCGGCCTCGATGCACTCGCCGGTCTCGGCCACCAGCGCCATGCGGATGCGTCCACGGCCAGGATTGGCGCCGCCGAAGTCGCGCGCGAGATAGCTGCCGGGGAGCACGGTCACATTGTATTGAGCGTAGAGCGCGCGGGCGAAGGCTTCGTCGTTGCCTTGCCACGCTGCGGGAACGCCGGCCCACAGGTAGAAACTCGCATCGGGCAGGCGCACATCGAGCACGGGTTCGAGCAGCGGCGTCACCGCCGCGAACTTGGCGCGATATTGCGCCCGGTTGTCGACCGCATGCGCTTCGTCGTTCCACGCCGCGATGCTCGCTGCGGCCACCGTGCCGCTCATGGCGCTGCCGTGGTAGGTGCGATACAGCAGGAAGGACTCGAGGATGGCGGCGTCGCCGGCCACGAATCCGCTGCGCAGGCCGGGCACGTTGCTGCGCTTGGACAGCGAGGTGAGGGCGATCAGGTTTCGGAAATCGTTCCGGCCGAGCCGGGCCGCGGCCTCCAGCGCACCGAGCGGCGGCTCGTCGCGAAAATAGATCTCGCTATAGCACTCGTCGGCGGCGATCACGAAGCCGTGACGGTCCGCCAGCGCAAAGAGCTTCTGCCATTCCGAAAGGGACATCACTGCGCCGGTCGGATTGCCGGGCGAACAGACGAACACGAGCTGCGTGCGCGCCCACACGCCGGACGAAACACTGTCCCAGTCGACGGCGAAGCCGCGCTCGGGGAGGCTCGGCACGTAGTACGGCTCGGCGCCCGCCAGCAGGGCGGCGCCTTCGTAGATTTGATAGAACGGATTGGGCGAGAGCACCACCGGCGCGCGGGTCGGATCGATCACCGTCTGCGCCAGCGAGAACAGCGCCTCGCGCGATCCGTTGACCGGCAGCACCTGCGTTGCCGCATCGAGCGCCAGTCCGTAGCGCCGCTGCAGCCACTCGGTGAAGGATTGGCGCAGCTTCGGTTCGCCGGAGGTCGCCGGGTAAGAGGCCAGTGCGCCGAGGCTCGCGGACAGTGCTTCCTTGATGAAGGGCGGCGTCGCGTGCTTGGGCTCGCCGATGCCGAGGCTGATGGCGGAGAAATCGGTGCTGGGCGTGGTGTCCGCGAAGAGTTGCCGCAGCCGCTCGAAGGGGTAGGGTTGCAGTTTGGCGAGCTGGGGATTCATGCGGCCGAATTATCGGCGCTCAGACGCTGCTGCTGTTGCGTCGGTAGAAGGCCAGCGAGCCCGCCAAAGCAAGCAGCGTGGCGCCGCATGCACGATCGAGCCAGCGTGTTGCCGACGCCCTCAAAAGCCGCACCGCACGCGCGCCGACAAAGGCATAGACCAGCATGACCGCGAAATCGAGCGAGACGAACAACAGCGCGATCACCAGGTGCTGCGGAGCCTGCGCGGTCGCCGGGTCGATGAACTGGGGCATCAACGCGGAGCAGAACAGGTAGCCCTTGGGATTGGTCACTGCGACCAGGAACGACTTGGTGAAGATGCGCCGGCCGTCGAACTGCGATCTTTGCCCACCAGCCTCGGTCACGGCGAGATCAAGGCCACCTTGCGATCGCAGCATGCGCAGTCCGAGCCAGGCCAGGTAGCCGGCACCGACCCATTTCAGCACCGAGAACCAGAACTCCGAGGCCGCCAGCAGCGCGCCCAGCCCGACAGCGACCGCTGCAACCAGGATGAAGTCGGACAGCACCGCGCCAAGCATGCCGGGCAACGCGCCGCGCACCCCGTGACGCGAACCGTTGGCCAGCGCGAGCAGCACAGTCGGCCCCGGCGTGGCAATCGCCGCCAGCGCAACCAGGCTGAAGAGAAGGGCGGTGGAGAGCGTCATCGATGTGTCCTTTCAGAGTTTCTTGACCAGCACCTGGCTCTTGCGGTCCCAGTTGTATTTGCGCTTGCGCGCCTCGGGCAGCCAGTCGGGGTTGACCTGCTGGAAGCCGCGCTTGAGGAACCAGTGCATGGTGCGGGTGGTGAGCACGAAGATGCTTTCGATGCCCATGGCCTTGGCACGGTGTTCGATGCGCTTCAGCATGCGCTCGCCGTCCCCTTGCGATTGGGACTGCGGCGACACCGTCAGCGCCGCCATCTCGGCGGTCTTAGCCTCGGGATACGGATAGAGCGCAGCGCAGCCGAAGATCACGCCGTCGTGCTCGATCACCGTGTAGTGGCCGACGTCGCGCTCGATCTCGGTGCGGTCGCGCTTCACGAGCGTGCCGTCGCGCTCGAAGGGCTCGATCAGCTGCAGGATCCCGCCGATGTCGTCGGCCGTGGCTTCGCGTAGCGACTCGAGCTTTTCGTCGACGATCATGGTGCCGATGCCGTCGTGCACATACACCTCAAGAAGCAGCGAGCCATCGAGAGCGAAGGGAAGGATGTGGTTACGCTCGACGCCGGCCTCGCAGGCCTTCACGCAGTGCTGCAGGTAGAACGCGGTGTCGGTCGGCCGCTGTGCCGGCGCTAGCGAAGCCAGCAGCTTCTTCGCCGTGTCCAGTGGGAGTTCGGTGTCGATGGGGTTGTCCTCGCTGACCGGGCTGCCGACATCCTGCGGGATGCCCGCAATCTCGGTCAGGAAGATCAGCTTGTCGGCCTGGATCGAAATCGCAACGCTGGTCGCGACCTCTTCCATCGTCAGATTGAACGCCTCGCCGGTGGGCGAGAAGCCGAACGGCGACATCAGCACCATCGCACCGAAATCGAGCGCCCGGCGGATGCCGGTGGCGTCCACCTTTCGCACCAGCCCGGAATGCTTGAAGTCGACGCCGTCGACCACGCCGACCGGCCGCGCGGTGATGAAATTGCCCGAGATCATGCGCACGGTGGAGCCGGCCATCGGCGTGTTCGGCAGCCCCTGGCTGAAGGCCGCCTCGATCTCGTAGCGCAGCTGGCCCGCGGCTTCCTGCGCGCAGTCAAGCGCCACTTCGTCGGTGATTCGCATCCCGTGCGAGTACTTCGCCTCGTGGCCTTTTGCGCGCAGCTGCTCGTTCACCTGCGGCCGGAAGCCGTGCACGAGCACGACCTTGACGCCCATGCTCTGGATCAACGCCAGGTCCTGCGCGATGTTGGGCAGCTTGCCGGCCGCGATGGCCTCGCCCGCAATGGCGACCACGAAGGTCTTGCCGCGGTGCATGTGGATGTAGGGCGCCACCGAGCGGAACCAGGGCACGAAGGTGAAGTTGAAGACGGTGGACATTGGCTGGGATGAAGT
>JBBJMS010000116.1:0-11028 GCA_037720315.1 Variovorax sp.
GCGAGCTCGCCTTCGGCACCGTCGACAGCTGGCTCATCTGGCAGCTCACCGGCGGCAAGGTGCATGTCACCGACGTCACCAACGCATCGCGCACCATGCTCTTCAACGTGCGCAGCAACCAGTGGGACGCCGACCTGCTGAAGGCGCTCGACATCCCCGCCTCGCTGATGCCGGACGTCAAGCCATCGAGCGCGCACTTCGCCGACACCGACGCGGCGCTGTTCGCGCGCAGCCTGCCCATCGGCGGCGTGGCCGGCGACCAGCAGAGCGCCCTCTTCGGCCAGGCCTGCTTCGAGGCCGGCATGGCCAAGAACACCTACGGCACCGGCTGCTTCCTCTTGATGCACACCGGCAGCGCATTCCAGCCATCGCAGAACGGCTTGCTCGTGACCAGCGCCGCGCAGACCCGAAGCGCGCAGCCGCAGTACGCGATGGAAGGCAGCGTCTTCGTCGGCGGCGCGGTGGTGCAGTGGCTGCGCGACGGCCTGAAGGCCATCCAGGGCAGCGCGCAGGTGCAGGCACTGGCCGAGAGCGTGCCCGACGCCGGCGGCGTGATGATGGTCCCCGCCTTCACCGGCCTCGGCGCGCCCTACTGGGACGCGGATGCGCGCGGCACCATCACCGGCCTCACGCGCGGCACCACCGTTGCCCACATCGCAAGGGCCGCGCTCGAAAGCATCGCCTACCAGAGCGCCGCCCTGCTCCAGGCCATGAGCCGCGACGCGGTGGCCGCGGGCGGCGCGCAAGTGGCCGAGCTGCGCGTGGATGGCGGCGCGGCCGTGAACGACCTGCTGATGCAGTTCCAGGCCGACCTGCTGGGCATCCCGGTGGTGCGGCCGGAGGTCATCGAGACCACCGCGCTCGGCGCGGCCTACCTGGCGGGCCTCTCGACCGGCGTGTACCGCGACGTCGGCGAACTGTCGAAGCAGTGGCGCGTGGAGCGGCGCTTCATGCCGACGCTGGGGCGGGCGGAGGCCGACGAGAAGATGGCGCGGTGGGAGTTGGCTGTGCGGCGGGCGACGCTGACGTGACAGCAGTCAGCTCGTCGGCGCATGCTGCGCCATCAGCTCGGCCACCCAATCGATGAACACACGCAGCTTGGCGCTCACATGCCGGTTCGGCGGGAACGCCACGTACAACGGCATCGGATCGAGGCGCCAGCCCTCGAACAGCGGCACCAGTTCGCCGCGCGCGAGGTGCGGCTTCGACATGTAGTCCGGCAGCCAAAGGGCGCCCAGTCCGGCCAGGCCCGCTGCGAGGTAGGCATTGCCGTCGTCGACCGACAGCACGTAGCGGCCTTGCACTGCGATGCTCTCGCCGTCGCGGCGCATGGCGTATGAAACGGTCTTGCCCGTGCGCGACCACAGGAAGCCCACGATGCGGTGATGCGTCTCTTCCAGCTCGCGCGGATGCAAGGGCGTGCCGGCGCGCTGCAGGTAGCTCGGCGCGGCGCAGACCCCGAGCTGCAGGTCGCCCACCCGGCGCGCCATCAGCGACTGGTCGGTGAGTGCACCGCCGCGCACGACGCAGTCCACGTTCTCGCCGATCACATCCACCATGCGATCGCTCACGCCCATGTCGAGCTGGGTGTCGGGGTAGCGCGCGTGGAATGCCGGCAATGCGGGCACCAGGA
This sequence comes from Variovorax sp., assembly GCA_037720315.1. Taxonomy (GTDB): domain Bacteria; phylum Pseudomonadota; class Gammaproteobacteria; order Burkholderiales; family Burkholderiaceae_C; genus Variovorax. Next base: position 1,634 of record JBBJMS010000116.1, read on the forward strand.
TCATGCGGGCCAGCGGACTGGGCACATCCACCCGCAGCCGGCCCCTCGGCAACGCCGAGGCGTTCGACAGGCTGGTCTCGGCATCGTCCATGTCGGCCAGCAGGCGGACTACGCGCTCGTAGTAGGCCGCGCCGTCGGCCGTCACGTTGACCTTGCGCGTGGTGCGGTTGAGCAGCTTCACGCGCAGCCGGGCTTCGAGCTGCTGCACCAGCTGCGTCACGCTGGTCTTGTTCACGTGAAGCGTCTCGGCCGCCTTGGTGAAGCTGCGTGTTTCCACCACGCGGGCGAATGCCTGCATCGCGTCGATACGGTCCATCTCTGCTCCAGATGCTTCGAAGATTGTTCGGATTCTGCAAACAGTGATTGTTGGTCTTGCTCGTTGATCCGGGAGGCGCCGCTCCCTAAAGTCCCTTCATCACCCAATCAACAAGGCAATCGATGACCCAACGTGACGTCGTTTTTCCACCCGGGCGCCGGGCGCTCTATGAAAAGAATCGCTATTCGCCGGCGGTCCGGTCCAATGGCTTCCTGTTCGTGTCGGGACAAGTCGGCAGCCGCGAGGACGGCTCGCCGGAGCCCGACCTGGAAGCGCAGGTCCGGCTCGCGTTCGACAACCTGAACGCGGTCCTGAACGCCGCGGGCTGCACGTTCGACGACGTGGTCGACGTCACCGTCTTCATCGTCGACCCAGAGTCGAAGTTCGAAACGATCTGGAAGGTGGTGCCGGAGTACTGGGGCAACGCGCCGCACCCGACGTTGACGGGCGTCGGCGTGACGTGGCTCTACGGCTTCGACTTCGAGATCAAGGTGATCGCGAAGCTTCCGGGGGCCACTGGGCAAGCGTAGGCGTCGAGCAAGCCAGCTTCGTCTCCAACGCGGCAAGCTGGTCCAACAAAGAGAGTTCTGAATGTCTGCAACCCACAAAGCAATTCTGGAAAAGGCCAATGCGGCCGTCGTCGAAGGCGACTTCGAAGGATTCCTGATGTTCTGCACCGAGGATACGGAATGGACGTTCGTCGGAGATAGAACGATCACCGGGAAGGAAGCCGTTCGCCAATGGATGGCGACCGCGTACAGGGAACCACCCAGGTTTGAACTCCATCGCATGATCGCCGAGGGTGAATTTGTCACCGCGCTCGGCGAGATCAAGTTGAAGGACGAAGAGGGAAAGGCAACTCGTCATGCGTACTGCGACGTTTGGCGCTTTCGCGGTGGCCGGATGGCCGAGCTGCACGCCTTCGTCATCGAGACTCACCCGGTGAGCGGGGCACTCGCACAAGACGGGTGACTCGTATCGGCGCGCCTTGAAGACTTCGTCGGTTGAGGGAGGACGCACTCCTCGACGCGCGCAGGGGCTCTATCCGCGAGGAACGCCAAAGACGCCAGGCGTTGGGACATCGACCTGCAAAGGCACTGCCAGCGCCTTGGCCAGAAAGGCCACCAGGGCTGCAACGCGACGGCTTGGGGGGCCGCCAGGGTAGACGGCGAATAAGTCGATGCGCCCTGCGGCGTAGTCGTCGAGCGCGGACTGCAGGGCACCGGCGTCAAGTTCTCGCCGAATGTCCTGCCGGTTCTTGAAGATGACCCCTATCCCCAGCACCGCCCATTCACGCAGCACTGCACCGTCGCTCGCCTGACGGTCCCCCGATACCTTGAGGCTGAATAGCCTGGCGCCGTCACGAAAGGACCACGATGCCAATGGCGCGCCAGGGCGCGCGAGGACCAGGCAGTTGTGGTGCGCCAGTTCATTCGGATGGGCCGGCAGGCCCGTGCGTTGCCAGTAATCGGGCGAAGCGCACACCAGGCGCTCACCCGGGACGAGCAACCGTGCCTGCAAGCCCGAATCCTGCAACGGACCGTATCGCAGGGCCAGATCGATGTGATCGTCGATCAGATTGACCGTGCTGTCGTTGAGCAACAGGCTGATCAGCACGCGGGGGTGAAGAAGCTGAAAGGCGTCGAGCAGCGGACGTAGCTGCGATCGACCGAAATCGTTGGTGGCGGTAATGCGGATCGGACCCGACAGCTCGCTGCCTTCTCGAAGGCCGCGCACGGCGGCGTCCCACTCCGACACGATGCGTCGCGCGTCGGCCAGCAGCGTCTCTCCTTCGTGGGTGAAAGCCAGTCGCCGCGTCGACCGTGCCATCAGTCGCGTCCCGAATTCCTGTTCGAGTTGGTTGATCGCCAGGGTCACTGTCGATGTCGCGATGGCGCGCTCACGCGCCACCCCCGAGAAACTTCCGGCTTCCGAAACGCCTATCAACAAGCGCAAAGCTTCAATACGGTCCATCTTTCGAGTATCTCGAAAAGTAATTTGCAAATCGCCCGAATTATCAAGCAGACCATGAACAAATAGGATCACGGCTAACCGGCGAAACGTGCGGGACCTGCGGCAAAACAAAGACTGCCGCGCCCCGTTTGCCCAATCTGCAAAGGCAATGATTCATGAACATCCACTTCAACAATCGGCGCGTGCTGATTACCGGCTCGACGAGTGGCATCGGCTTTGCCGCCGCCAAAGGCTTTCTGGCGGCCGGCGCGGAGGTCGTGATCAACGGTCGTAGCGAGGCCAGCGTCGACGCTGCGTTGGGCCGATTGGGCAATCAGTCGTCCCACGTCACTGGATTCGCCGGCAACTTGGCGACGGAATCGGATTGCTCGCGACTGTTCGACCGACATCCGAACTTCGACGTCGTCGTCAACAACCTGGGTGTCTTCGGGCAGCAGGACTTTTTCGATACGCCCGACAGCGAATGGGAAAGATTCTTCCAGACGAATGTGATGTCCGGCGTTCGCGTGGCAAGGAATTACGCGCAGGGCATGGCGGCCCGGGGCTGGGGGCGCATCGTCTTCATCTCATCGGAGTCGGCCGTCAACATTCCTGCGGACATGATCCATTACGGCTTCTCGAAGACGGCGCAGCTCGCCATCTCGCGCGGCCTTGCCAAGCGACTGGCCGGGACAGGGGTGACGGTGAATGCCGTGCTGCCCGGCCCGACGCTGTCGGAGGGTGTCTCCGACATGCTCCAGGAAGAGGTCGAGCGGTCCGGCGAAAGCCTTGAGAAGGTCGCCGCAGACTTTGTCAAGACGCACCGCGGCTCTTCGATCATTCGCCGCGCCGCAAGCGTCGATGAAGTTGCGAACATGGTTCTCTACATCAGCTCCGATCAGGCCTCGGCCACCACTGGCGCAGCCCTGCGTGTCGATGGCGGCGTGATCGACAGCATCGTTTAGCCCTCTCCCTCTACGTCTTTCTCAACCCGGGTCTCAGTCCGCTTGCGCTGAATGCGCGCTGGCGGGAAATGAAACACGTCCCGATCCCCAAGGAAATCCATGACACACCCACTTATCCAGGCTATCGAGCAACGCCGCACGACCAACCTGTTCGACGTCACACGCAGCGTCGACGATGAACAGATCGGGGAGCTCGTTCGACTCGCGACAACCGCACCGACGTCATTCAATCTGCAGAACTGGCGCTTCATCGCGGTACGCACGCCCGAAGCGAAGGCGCGACTGCGCAAGCTGGCGTGGGACCAGGCTAAGGTCACAGAGGCTGCGGTGACTTTCATCGTCTGCGGCCAGCTTGCCGACCATCGTGCGATGGCAGATCGCCTGGGCCCGGCGGTCGAGGCGGGCATCATGCCGGCGGCCATGGTTCCAGGCTGGGAAGGCGCAGCCAAGAGCCTCTATTTCGAGCAACCCCAACGGCAGAGGGACGAAGCGATGCGCACGGCCACGTTCGGTGCCGGCACGCTCATCTATGCCGCACAGGCGATGGGCCTGGGCTCCGCACCTATGATTGGATTCGACGCCCAAGCCGTGGCTCAGGAATTTGCGCTCGCTCCCGACGAGATCCCCGCGCTGCTGCTCGCCGTTGGCCATGCAACGCCGGAGAACTGGCCGCGCAAGCCACGCCGGTCGCTTGCCCAGGTGATGCAGCTTGTCTGAACCGCCACTTCGCTCAGTGCCCAGGTACCAAAAAATCCTGGCTGATCCGGGCACCCAGCTCGTTCACCCGATCGAGGAACTGCGTCAGGTACGCATGCAGCCCGGTCGCCAGAATCTCGTCGACCCGCGCGTACTGCAAATCGGCCAGCAGCTTGCCAGCCCGGCGCTGGGTCTCGGCGCTCTGGTCGTTATGCACCTTCGCGAGGTTGTTGACCACTTCGTGCAGGCAGGCATGCAGCGAGCGCGGCATGTCGGGGCGCAGCATCAGCAGCTCGGCCACGCGCTCGGGCTTGATCACGTCGCGGTACACCTTGCGGTAGACCTCGAAGGCGGAGACGCTGCGCAGGATGGCGCTCCAGTGATAGAAGTCGTACTCCTGGTCTTCCTCGGTCGCGGTGCCGAAGAACTCGCTGTTGAGCGCGTGGAACTTCACGTCGACCAGGCGGGCCGTGTTGTCGGCGCGTTCGAGGAAGGTGCCCAGGCGCGCGAAGTAGAAGGCCTCGTCCTGCAGCATGGTGCCGAGCGTGACGCCGCGCGACAGGTGCGAGCGGAACTTGACCCACTCGAAGAACGTGCCGGGGTCGCGCTCGAACTGGCCTGCGCGCAGCATGCGGTTGACTTCGAGCCAGGTGGTGTTCTGCGTCTCCCACGATTCGGTGGTGAGCGCACCGCGCACGGCCCGTGCGTTCTCGCGCGCGGCACGCAGGCACGACAGGATGGACGACGGGTTCGACTCGTCCTTGACCATGAACTCCATCACCTCCGCCGGGACGATGTGATCGTGCTTCTCGTTGTAGAGCGGCAGCAGCTCGCTGATGGACAGGAGCCCCTGCCAGCCGTACTTGGCCACTTCGGCCGACTGCGGCAGCAGCGAGGTCTGGTAGTTGACGTCGAGCATGCGCGCGGTGTTTTCGGCCCGCTCGGTGTAGCGCGACATCCAGTAGAGGTGATCGGCAGTGCGTGACAACATGATGCGAGGCTCCGTTATCGATCAGCTCGACTGCGTTTGCGATTGCGACTGCACGCGCGGCCGTGCGGTGCGGTCCGCTTCAAGAATCCAGGTGTCCTTGGTCCCGCCGCCCTGCGACGAGTTGACGACCAGCGAGCCTTCTTTCAGCGCCACGCGCGTGAGGCCGCCGGGCACCATCTGCACGTCCTTGCCCGAAAGCACGAAGGGCCGCAGGTCGATGTGGCGCGGCGCAATGCCGGCTTCGACGAAGGTCGGCGATGTCGACAGGCTCAGCGTCGGCTGGGCGATGTAGCCATCGGGCTTGGCCAGCACGGCCTTCTTGAAGTCCTCGATCTCGGCCTGCGTCGACGCCGGCCCGATCAGCATGCCGTAGCCGCCGGCGCCGTGCACTTCCTTCACCACCAGGTCCTTCATGTTCGACAGCGTGTAGTCCAACTCGTCCTTGTTGCGGCACATGTAGGTGGGCACGTTCTTCAGGATCGGCTTCTCGCCCAGGTAGAACTCGATCATCTTCGGTACGTACGGGTAGACCGACTTGTCGTCCGCCACGCCCGTGCCGACTGCATTGCAGATCACCACGTTGCCCTCGATGTAGGCACGCATCAGGCCTGCGGTGCCGAGGGTCGACGTCGGGCGGAAAACCTCCGGGTCCAGAAAGTCGTCGTCGACCCGGCGATAGATCACGTCGACCCGCTTCGGGCCGCGCGTGGTGCGCATGTAGACGAAGTTGTCCTTCACGAACAGGTCCTGCCCTTCGACCAGCTCGATGCCCATCTGCTGCGCAAGGAACGCATGCTCGAAGTAGGCGCTGTTGTACATGCCGGGCGTGAGCACCACCACCGTGGGTTCCGCCGTCGCGGGCGGTGCGCTGGCGCGCAGCGTTTCGAGCAGCAGGTCGGGGTAGTGCGCAACTGGCGCGATTCGGTTCTGGCTGAACAGATCGGGAAAGAGCCGCATCATCATCTTGCGGTTTTCGAGCATGTAACTCACGCCGCTCGGAACGCGCAGGTTGTCTTCCAGCACGTAGTACTCGCCGTTGCCCTCGGCGTCGGGCGCGCGCACGATGTCGATGCCGCAGATGTGCGCGTAGATGTCGTTGGGTACCTTGACGCCGACCATCTCGGGTCGGTACTGCGCGTTCTCCAATATTTGTTCGGCCGGGATCACGCCGGCCTTGATGATTTCTTGGCCGTGATAGACGTCGTGGATGAATCGGTTGAGCGCAGTCACGCGCTGCACCAGGCCTTTTTCCATGCTTTCCCACTCGTGCGCGGGAATGATGCGCGGCAGCAGGTCGAAGGGAATGAGCCGCTCGGTGCCGGAGCCGTCCTCGTCCTTGGCGCCATACACCGCAAAGGTGATGCCGACGCGGCGGAAGATCATCTCGGCCTCTTCGCGCCGGGATCGCATCACGTCGCCGGGCTGCTTGGCAAGCCACTGGTCGTAGCGCTTGTAGTGGCTTCGAACCGCTGCGCCGTGGTAGGGCAGCTGCTCGTACATCTCGTCGAATTTATGCATGGGGCGGCCGATCTCCTTGTGCGTAGCTTAGCAAGATCAAGGCCACGGGCGGCGCCCTAGTGGTAGTCGTCCTCTCGTTGATGCCTGACCGCGGCAATGACGATCGAGTCGCTCGCCTCGATCTCGAACAGCGCGACATATCCGCTGCCGCCGAACGGAATCACCAGCTCACGAATGAATGGATCGTCGCCGGCCTTGCGGCAGGTAAAAGGAGAAAAGCTCAAGGCGGCGAGCGCATTCTCGACGGCTTCGATGGCCCGCTCGGCGAGCTGCAGGTCACGGCCCGATCGAAGCTCTCTCTCGAGGATGAAATCGTAGAGGCGTTCAAGATCGTCCAGCGCTTCCCGCGTAAACCGTACGCTGTAGTTCATCCGAACCGACTACGTCTGCGCGTTCGCGGCGTCAAGCTTCTCGCGAAGCCGCCGCATCACGTCGCCGGCATCGAAGTATTGACCGCTCTTTCTGGCATTCGCCAGCGACTTCACGCCACGCGCCAGGAACTCGGCTTGCCCTCGTCGCTGAAGAACGCAAGCACGCACAGCAGCTTCCACAAACTGCGACAGGGATTCGCCCTCGCCAAGCACGCGCTCGACTTCATCGCGAAGTTCGGGCTCGACGCGGACGGAGGGAATGGTTGCGGTTTTCATCCGCAAACTGTAGCGCATTTGCGATGCATCGCGACGCATCAAGGCCGGTGATGCCAGTAGCGCGCATTGCGCTCGCGTTCGCACACCACCGCGTCCGGCTGCACGCTGGCCCAGTGCGCCGCGCCGCAACTCGCGCTGTTCACCAGCCGCACGCTGCGTTCGGCATATCGCGCAACCACGTCCTCGGCCGGATGCCCGAAGCGGTTGCGATAGCCCGCCTGGACCAGTGCGATGCGCGGCTGCACCGCGTCCAGCAGCGCCGCGCTCGACGACGTCTTGCTGCCGTGATGCGGGACCAGCAGCACGTCGGCGTGCAAGGCCGCAGGAGGCGTTCGCACGACCAGCGCAGCCTCCTGCAGGCGCTCGATGTCGCCGGCGAGCAGCACCGTGGCGCGGGCGTTGCCGATGCGCAGCACGCACGAGATCGCATTCGGCTTGGTGAAGGTCGCGTAGTCGTCCGGATGCGGATGCAGCACCTCGAAGGACACGCCGTCCCAATCCCAGCGCTGGCCCGCCGCACAGCGCTCGGCGGGCCGCAGTATCTGCAGAGGATGCGTGGCCTCGATCGACGAGCGAAGTTGCGCCCTCGGCTGCATCGCGAGCACCGCCGGCGCGCCGCCGGTGTGGTCGCTGTCGCGGTGGCTCAGCATCACGATGTCGATGCGCTCGTCGAGGGCGCGCAAGAGCGGCACCAGCACGCGATGGCCGGCATCGCTTTCGAGGCTGTAACGCGGGCCGGTGTCGTAGAGCAGGCTGTGCCGTGCGGTACGCACCAGCACGGCGTTGCCTTGCCCGACATCGGCGGCGAGCAGTTCGAACTCGCCTTCGGCGGGGCGCGGCGCCTGCCAGAGCAGTGCCGGGAGCAGCAACGGCAGGCCGAGCAGGCGCATCGACCACGGCAGCCGCATCGCGAGCAGCACGCCGCCGGCCACGCCGCCCACCGCGGCCCACGTCGGCGGCGCAGGCGCCGAGAGCGTGGCCCACGGCCACTGCGCCATCCACTGCAGCAACAGCGCGAGCAGCCGCACTGCCCAGGCCGCCACATCCCACAGCGGCGCGACCACGGCGCCGAGCATCGCCAGCGGCGTGATCACCAGCGTGACCCACGGAATCGCAAACGCATTGGCCAACAAGCCGATCAGCGACACCTGATGAAAGAGCAGCAGCCCGAGCGGGGCCAGCGCCAGCGTCACCGTCCACTGCTCGCGCCACAGGCGTGCAAGCCGGGCCGCGATTCGCTTGCTACTGGCATCGGGCGCCTCACCGCCGGCCGCGAACAACACGCCGACGGCGACGAAGCTGAGCCAGAAGCCGGCCTGCGTCAGCGCCCATGGATCGATGGCCACCACCACCGCGCAGGTGAAGAGCCAGACGAAGGGCCATGGCCATCGCCGGCCGGCGAGGCGCAGCAGCGCCACGGTCGCCAGCATCCAGACCGTGCGCTGCGAAGGCAGCCCCCAGCCGCTGAACATCGCGTACACCGTCGCGAGCAGCACGCCGCCCGCGAGCGCCGCAGTCGACGCCGGCCAGCGAAGCATGAGACTCCCGCTGCGGCGCCACAGCGCGCCTACGACCAGCGCGGCGAGCCAGGCGAACATCGTGATGTGGAGCCCCGAGATCGACATGAGATGCGCCACGCCGGTGGCGCGGAACACATCCCAATCGGCGCGGTCGATTGCGTTCTGGTCACCCGTGACCAGCGCTGCGATCACGCCGGCTAGCTTGCGGTCGGCCACCCGCTCGAAGACTGCATCGCGGACCGTCACGCGAGCCACGGCGATCGGGTGGCGGCCGCTGTCGCCGAGGCGCTCGGGACGCGCATCGCCGCTGCCGCCTCGGACGTAACCGGACGCGCGCAGACCCAGCTCACACTGGCGAAGCTCATGGTCGAACCCGTGCGGATTGCGATTGCCGTGCGGCGCCTTGAGTCGCACCGTCATGCGCCAGCGTTCGCCGGCATGCACGGGCGCCGGCGCTGCGGGCACGTGGAGCTTCGGCGCGTCGTCGCCGGGTGCGCGGCCCCAGAGGCTGCCGTTGTCCGCATACCAGCCCAGCGAGATGCGGGCCGGCACGCGAGGTGTGCCGGCAATGCCTTCGCGCGCGTACCGGGCCGACTCGACGTCGAAGCGAAAGCGCACCGCGCCATCGTCCGGCTGCGTCATCTGCGACACCACGCCGACGAGCTGCAAGTCCTGGCCTTCCAGCGCCGGGGGCAAGGCATCGCGCGCGTAGGCCACGGCACGCCAGCCGGCAAGGCCGCAGCCGGCCATCGCACCGCATGCGACGAACACCAGTGATGTGAGCCCGAC
>JBBJMS010000117.1:0-10968 GCA_037720315.1 Variovorax sp.
GCGGCCTCCGGCGCATCCAGGCGCAGCCGCTTCAGCGACGCGATGTCGCGCACCTCGCCGTCGTAGAACGCGTCGATGCGCAGGATGGGCGTGCCGCTGCCGTAGTCGGACCGGTGCTTGTACAGCCCATTCTGCGGGCCGCGCACGAGCAGCTCGCCCAGCGGAACGCGCGGCCAGCGCTGCAGGTCGGCCACCGGGTCGCCGAACAGTTTCGCGAACAGCGCTGGGCTCAGTTGCGCCGCCTTGCCGAGGGCCTCGCCATGCAGCCGCACGATGCCTTCGGCGCACGACAACAGCGCAACGATGCGCAGTTGCGCGTCGCGTTCGTGCAGCTGCAGCGGCAGGCTGAGAACGTAGGCCATGTCCGCACGCGGCATGCGGGCGCCGACGACCTGGCCGCGATGCGCGCCGCCGTCTGCGGGGCCCGCAGGAAGTAAGCGAGGAAACGGCGGTCGACGTCCGCGCACGGGCGCAGGGGCACGATCTCGGTCGAGCACTTGCCCTCGGCATCGGGCAGCGCGACCTTGTTGAGATAGGGCCGCAGCTTGCCGTAGAGCACATGCCCTTCGTCGAAGCGAAAGCTGTTCGCGCGCGGTGCATGCGCCGGCTTCGACGGCAGGTTGTGCTGCAGGCGGCCGGTGCCGGCCTCGATCGACTCGAGCCCGACATACCGCAGGTCTTCGCGTTCCCCGGGCTTGATGGTGATGCGGTCCTGCCGGCAGATGTCGCCCAGGCGCACGACGCTCGCCTGCTTCAAATGCCGTTCTCCGCGAGCGCGCTGCGCAGCGCCTCGACCTCCTGCGCGATTTCGGCCTCGATTGCCGCCAGTTCGTCGAGCAGCTCGCGCGGGTCGCCGTGCGCATCCTGCGCCCGGCCCGCGGGGCGGTAGCGGCTCGCGGACAGGTTGAAGTCGCTCGCGCGCAGCGCGGCCGCATCGGCAAACCACCAGTTGCCGGTCCACTCGGCGGCCGTGTCGCGGGCCTGCCAGTCGGCCCAGGCCGCATCGCGCCGGATGAAGGCCGACGCCAGCTGCGGCAGATCGTCGGCCTCGACCGGCGTGTCGTGATTTGCATCGAGCTTGTAGCCGTCGCTGTCCGCATGCAGGAACTGCACTCGTTGCGTGCGGCCGCCTTTGCAGAAGAACAGCACAGACGTCTTCACGCCCGAATACGGCTGGAACACGCCGCCAGGCAGGCTCAGTACCGCCTCGACGCGGTTGTGCTCGACCAGCTGGCGGCGCAGCTCGCGATGCGCGCTGGTGGAACCGAACAGCACGCCCTCGGGCACCACCACCGCGGCCCGGCCGCCCGGGCGCAGGCCGTCGAGCATGTACTTGAGGAACAGCAGTTCGGTGGCGCTGGTGGTGCCGATCTTCACGTCGTCGACGATGCGGTCCTTGTCGACACGGCCCGAGAACGGCGGATTGGCGAGCACGACATCGAAGCCGCCGGGCGGCAGGCCGAGTTCGGCCTTGCGTGCGTCGTCGAACGAGGTGGTCAGCACGTTGCGCTGCAGGATCGGCACGTTGGCCAGGCCGCGCAGGGTGAGGTTCATCGTAGCCAGCCGCACCATCTTGGGATCGACATCGTTGCCGAAGAAGGTGGCGTTCTGCAGCGCGTGCCATTGCGCGCCCGAGAGCAGGTCGCCCATGCCGCGACGGTGCCGCTTGCCGTCGAGCTCGGCATGTGCAATCGCGTCGGGCGACGAGTGGGCGAGCCGGATGTGGTTGTAGGCCGCCACCAGGAATCCGGCGGTGCCCGCAGCCGGGTCGTACACCGTCTCGCCGACCTTCGGATCGACCATCTCGACGATGGTGCGGATGATGTGCCGCGGCGTGCGGAACTGCCCCAGCTCGCCGGCCTGCTTGATCTGCCGCAGCACATGCTCGAACAGGTCGCCCTTGGTGTCGGCATCGGCCTGGTCGAGCCGAAGGCCGTCGACCAGGGTGACGACCTGCGTCAGCACCGTCGGGTCGTCGATTGCGAGGCGAGCGCCGCGCATGAAGTTGTGCGCGCCGGCCTGGCCCATCTCGGCAAAGAAGGCGAACACCTCGTCGCGCACAAAGCGCACCAGTGCCTCGCCCGCGAGGCACTGGGACCATGCCGACCAGCGGAAGCGGCTGCGCGGGATGCGCGGCGTGCCGGTCTGCAGCACCATCGCCGGCCAGCGGCCCTCCTGCACCGACGGCACCCAGGCATTCAACGGATTCCTGGGCTCCCAATCGCCGTCGAACAGGCTGGGGCGAGGCATCCTCAGCGCGCGGGCGTCAGCCGCGTTCTCGGCATCGATGCCCTCGACCAGATAGAAGAAGAACAGGAAGGACAGCTGCTCGGCATTGTTGACCGGGTCCGGATAGCCGCCGCCAAAAAGGTAGTCGCGGATCTGGTCGATGGACCGGCGCATCTCGGCAGTCAATGGCATGGGGGCGGGGCGGTCTGATTGTGATGTTGGGGGCGAGTCTACGAGGCAAACTCGGGGCTTCGCCTTTCGACGCCTGCAAGAACAACCGACGCCATGCCCGACCAACCCACGCCGATCGAAGTCATCCAGCGCGAGCTGTCCGCCTACCGCGAGGGCAATGTCGGCATCGACTACGTGCACCGCTTCGAATCCGGCAAGCCGGGGCCGCATGTGCTGATCAACGCACTCACCCATGGCAACGAGATCTGCGGCATGGTCGCGGCCACGCACCTGCTCGACACCGGCGTGCGGCCCTTGGTGGGCACACTCACCGTGAGCTTTGCGCATGTGGAAGCCTACGATGCATTCGATGCCGACAGCCCGTTCGAGAACCGGCAGATCGTGCACAACCTCAATCGCATCTGGTCCGACGAATGGCTCGGCGGCGCGGAAGAAAGCCCCGAACTGCGTCGTGCGCGCGCGTTGCGGCCGGTGGTGGCCGCGGCCGACCACATCCTGGACATCCACTCGACCAGCCAGCCGGTGGAGCCGTTCTGGGTCTACCCGGCCTTCGAGCGCAATGCGGCAGTCGCGCTGGCAATCGGTCGGCCTGCCGTGCACCTGGTCGTGCCCGAAGGCCTGGGCTCCGGCACGCCGCTGATCCAGCACGGAAACCACGGCCTTGCCGACGGCCCCGCCGGTGCGGCGCTGGTGGTCGAATGCGGGCAGCATTTTCTGCAGGCCACTGCCGACGTCGCGGTCGCGGTCGCGCTGGACTTCCTGGCGCACTTCGGGCTGGTCGCGCGCGAGCGGTCTGCGACGGCGCCAGCACCACAGCGCCGTTTTCAGCTGCTCGAAACGCGGATGGTGAAGACCGCCGGTTTCCGCTTCGAGCAGCCGCTGCTCGGTTTCGAGGTGTTCGCCAAGAGCGAGTTGATCGCGACCGACGGCGCCGAGGAGATACGCGCGCCGTGCGACGACTGCACCATCCTCATGCCCGCCCGCGTGCCGATCGTCGGGCGCGAGGCGGTGTACCTGGCGCGGCCGATCTGAAACGGCTCATCGGTGGAAGTCCGGGGCCGTGCAGGCGCCGGGCGACGCCAAGATCGAGGCGTCCGATCAACTTATGCAGGAAACCGCCGTGCACCACATACTGGCCCGAATCACCGTCAAGCCCGAAGCAGCTGAAATCGCCAAGGGAATCCTCATGGAGCTGGTTGCGAAGTCTCGCGCCGAGGCCGGCTGCGTTTCGTATGCGCTGTACCAGCAGGCCGAATCGCCGCACATCTTTCAGACCGTGGAAGAGTGGCGCGACAAGGCCGACGCCGATGCCCACATGACGACACCGCATGTGGGAGCGGCCATAGCGGCTGCGAGTGCGCTCTACGCCATGCCGCCGGAAATCCTGGCCTACGGCAAGCTGGCGTGAGCGATCGCCCGGCCGGCGCCATGAGCCGCTGGCGCATCGCTGGCCTGGCCTTCGTCTTTCTCTGGTTCCTGATCGGCGGCATCGTGCACTTCGTTGCGACCGAGGCCGAGATGCGCATCGTGCCGCCCTACATCCCGTGGCCGCGCGCGGCCGTGTTGCTGAGTGGCGTGTTCGAACTGGCTGGCGCGGCCGGCCTCGTGTGGCGGCCGACCCGGCGCGCCGCCGGCATCGGCCTGTTTGTGCTGACCGTCGCCGTGACGCCGGCGCACATCTACATGCTTCAGCGCCCGGACCTGTTCGCGTCGATCCCGTACTGGGCGCTGGTGCTGCGGCTGCCCGTGCAGGTGGCGCTGCTGGCGCTGATTGCCTGGAGCACCGCGCGACCGCGCGGCAATGGCGCGGCCTGACGATCTTCGGTCAGGCTGTCCACTCGCCTTGTTCCATGCCCTTCCAATACTTGGCGCGGGCGGCAGCGACCTTCACCAGCACCATGCCCGGCGTGTCTACGCCTTGATCGAACCACTGGCGAGCGCGCCGTTGTCGCCGCGCTCGCCGCCGGCGTGCGACGTGGCGCCGTCAGGCGTCCAGAAACAGCGCCGGGTCGACCATCGCGCGGTTCAACATCACCGACCAGTGCAGGTGCGGCCCGGTCACGCGCCCGGTGGCGCCCACGGCGCCCAGGCGCTCGCCAGTGCCCAGTTGGTCGCCGGGCTTCACGTCCATGGCGCTGAGGTGGCAGTACATCGTCAACAGTCCGCCGCCGTGGTCGAGCCAGACCGTGCCGCCGTTGAAGAAATAGTCGCCGGTGTCGATCACGCGCCCCGGCATCGGCGCGCGCACCGGCGTACCCGTCGCAGCCGCGATGTCCATGCCGCTGTGCGGATTGCGCGGCTGCCCGTTGAAGACTCGGCGCAGGCCGAACGAGCCGGAGCGGCGGCCTGAAACCGGCACGCGCATGCGCAGATCGGTCGCGGACATGGAAGGCGGCGGCTCGGTGAAGGTGGCCATCACCGTGGCGAGATGCACGCGCTCGCGTTCGTAGCGAGCCTGGTCTTCGGGGGAGAGGTCGACGTTACTCGGCGCGACCCTTAGCTGCTGCTCGCGGTAGCGCTTGGGGGCCACGGTGTAGTCGATGCGGCGTGGCGCTACGCCGTCGCTGCTGCGGACCAAAATGCTCGTTTCGCCGGCGGCCGCTGCGAGCGGAATGCCGAGCAGCGCAGTCCATTCGATCGGGTCGCCCAGGACGAGCAGAGGCACCTCATTGCTCGTGGCGACGGGGCGTGCCGCCGAAGGTCCCAGCGAAATGCGCGCGATGCCGCCTGGCACAAGCAAGGCGCGCGGCATGGCGACCTGCGCGGATGGCTGTGCCTGCGCAGCGTCGAGTCGCAGGGGCGGCAACAGACAAATGCCGATCGCGGCAAGGAGCACAGGCCTGCGATGCAGCGGGAGCGCGACGGTTGCGAAAGAAAGATCTCGGATCGGCATCACGCCAGTCTAGTGAGCATGCATTGGGACCGTGCCGAAAAACTCAGAAAGTGAGTGTCTGTGGCCAGAGGAAGTAAGGACCGAAGCGCGACTTGGCGACGTACTGCACGCCCGCATGCTCGCCTCGGGATGCCAGCGCGTACTTGTCGCCTTCACGCACCAAGTAGCCCAGCTCTGTTGCGCGATCCAGAAACTGCGCAGTCTTCAGTCCGACCTTTTGCGCCATCTTGGAGGACGCGAGCTTGTCGCCGTGCGCTTCGCCGTCTCCCGCCCTGTCTGCATCTGGAGCGACGCCCTCGCTGGCGGCCTCGGGTGGGTTGGAGACCCGCTCCAGAGAGATACGAACTTCGTCGCTGATCCGGATGATCCGCTGTGCTTCTTCGTAGGCATCCTTGTAGAGCACGCTGTCATCTGCGCGCTGGATAAGGATGCCCATTTCGTTGTTGTTCACTTGGCTGAACTCGTACAGGTTCAGGCTCGTCACTATGCACATCTCTTCGTTGATGTAGCACTTGGCGTGCAGGTTCTTGCAGAAACTGGTTCGAATATAGGTCAGGCCGCGCAGCCATTCGATCTCCAGCGGTTGCAACTCGCTCTTGCCATAGACGATGCGAACGTCGATCTTGAGCCGATTCTTGTCGGCCAGCAGCTCCTTCATCCGGTCGTTCAATTTGAGAAACGGGCTGATGAGGATCAAGCGATCCGAAGCGCTCTTGATGAGTTCTTCAAGAAAATAGTTGGTCGCGCTGGTGTTGAGAAACTTGGCCATATTCCTGTGGCTCCTGCCCTGGTGCGTGGTTAGAAAATGGATGCGGCCGCAGCATACCGTTGATCTCCGCAGCAGCCGCCCAGCCTTTTTTCTCAAGCGGCAGTTTGCTGGCCGCCAGCCATCGCCATTGATGTCCTGCATTTTGGATAGTTGCTGCAGCCCCAGAACGCATGCCTGTCGCGTCCACGCTTGCGTTCCACCATCTTGATTCCGCAACTCGCGCAGGTCGGTCGCCAGTACTCGCCTTCGTATGCCACAGCCAGCAGTGCGGCTTGCTGCTCTGGCGTTCTTTGCCCGATCAACTTCAACAGTTCAGCGCCGTCTTGCACCTCAATGCGATTGGCCTTCGCGAACGCGAGCGCATCGGCCGTGAACGTCGAGCTTGTGACGTAGGTTCCATGCTGAAGCCGGTGCGACGCCATCACGCCTCGGAACTCTCGAATCTCCTTAACCCCGACCGGCCTGCGGTTCCAGTGCTTGCATTGGACGATGCGAGGCTCATCCATGTGCCTGGATTGGATCCAGATGTCGACGCCATCGTCTGCGCCATGCGATTGGCTGCGCGTGGCAAGTCCGGCTTGTGCGTAGAAGGCTTCGCACAAAGCCTCGAAGCGACGCCATTCGATGGCTGCGAGCACAGCCGGGCTCCACCCTTGTTGTTGATGGCTGTTCGATCGCGATTCTTCAGGGGCCGGCGCAGCGTTCGACGCGCCATTCAAGCGCGGCGCGGAACTCTCGCACCTTGTGAGGTGGTGCAATGCCAGAAGCAGTGTGCCAACGGTTAACGCAATCCATCCAAGTGGCTGCAGCGCTTGCCCGAACGCCGAAGCTATGGGTCCGCGCATGAGCAACGGGACCACGGCCAGCATCAGCGCACCGACGACGATGGCGGTCCATCCTTTGCTTGCGAGTTCGCCTCGGGTCCGCTCGCGTGAGCGATCTGCTTTGGTTCGCCTCGTCATGCCGGATGCCTTGAGATGAACCTTGCAGCGCCTACTTCGCCCAACCGTCCCGCATTCCCGCGGTGCGATTGAAGATCGATTTGCCCTCGGCGGTCGCCTTCGCATCCACCACAAAGTACCCATGCCGCTCAAACTGGAACCCCGCGCCATCGGGTGCTCCGGCCAATGAGGGCTCCACCCACGCGGTGCAAGTCACCAGGCTGCTCTTGTTGAGCTCGTCCGGCAACTCGCCGCCGCCCGGATGCGCAGCCGCAAACAATCGCTCGTACAGCCGCACCTCGGCCGGCTCCGCATCCGCCACCGCCACCCAGGTGATGTTGCCCTTGACCTTGACTGCATCTGCCCCCGGCGTGCCGCTCTTGGTGTCGGGCACCAGCGTGGCCTGCACTTCGGTGAGCTGGCCATCGGCGCCGCGCGTAGCGCCGGTGCATTCGACGACGTGGCCGTACTTCAGCCGAACCTTGTTGCCCGGGAACAGTCGAAAGAAGCCCTTGGGCTGGACGTCTTCGTAGTCGGTTCGTTCGATCCAGACCTCACGGCCGATCTTGAAGCGGCGCAAGCCGGCTTCGGGCTTGTGCGGGTTGATCTGCGCGGTGCAGTCGTCCAGCACGCCGTCGCCGCCCATCAGCTCGCCCCAGTTGGTGATGACGAGCTTCACCGGGTCGAGCACGGCCATCGCACGCGGGGCGATGGGGTCGAGCGTGTCGCGCAGCGCGGCTTCGAGGCTGGCGTAGTCGATCCAGCCGCCGGACTTGGTCACGCCGCTGCGTTCGCAGAACAGCTTCAGCGCCTCGGGCGTGTAGCCGCGGCGGCGCAGGCCGGCCAGCGTGGGCATGCGCGGGTCGTCCCAGCCGTCGACATGGCCTTCCTCGACCAGCTGGCGCAGCTTGCGTTTGCTGGTGATGACGTGGGTCACGTTGAGGCGCGCAAATTCGTACTGGCGCGGATGCGGCGTGGCGATCAGACCGCCCTCGGCCAGGCGGTCGAGCAGCCAGTCGTAGAAGGGCCGCTGGTCCTCGAACTCGAGCGTGCAGATGCTGTGGGTGATCTGCTCCAGCGCGTCTTCGATCGGATGCGCAAAGGTGTACATCGGGTAGATGCACCACGCGTCGCCGGTGTTGTGGTGCGTCGCGCGGCGGATGCGGTAGAGCGCCGGGTCGCGCATGTTGATGTTCGGGCTCGCCATGTCGATCTTCGCGCGCAGCACGGCTGCGCCGTCGGCCAGCTTGCCGTCCTTCATGTCGCGCAGGCGCTGCAGGTTTTCTGCCGCACTGCGGCCGCGGAAGGGGCTGTCGGTGCCGGGGGTGTTGAAGTCGCCGCGGCTGGCGCGCATCGCGTCGGGTGATTGCTCATCGACGTAGGCCAGGCCGTTTTGGGCCAGGTACTCGGCGGCGCGGTACATGAAGTCGAAGTAGTCGCTCGCAAAGTACACATGCTCGTTCGACGTGCCGGGGCGTGCCGGATCGTCCGCGAGCGCCGAGTCGTAGCCGAGCCACTTCACCGCGTCGCGGATGGCGTCGACGTACTCCTGCTCTTCCTTCTCGGGGTTGGTGTCGTCGAAGCGCAGGTGGCAGACGCCGCCGTATTCCCTGGCGAGTTCGAAGTTGAGCCAGATGCTCTTTGCATGGCCGATGTGGAGGTAGCCGTTGGGCTCGGGCGGAAAGCGCATGCGGACCTTGGCCGGGTCTGGCATGCCTTCCGCATGATGCGTTGCGTCGCCGGGCGAGCCGCCCCATTGGCGGCCGGAATACTGCCCCTGTGCAAGGTCGTTCTCGATGACGTGACGCAGAAAATTGCTCGGCTTGGCGGGGTCGTGGTCTACGGGGGAGGTCATGGTTCGATTCTAGGTGCCACCCTCATCCGTTTACCTTTTGCAACATTCTTCACAGAGCGGCGTACACCGCGTTGACAGGGGCCACGTTCAATGCAGGCATGGGCGGTTCACGCCCTCCACAGGAGATCACGATGCGTTCCACTTTCTTCAAATGGGTTGCGGCCGGTGCCGTCGCAGCGGGAGCTCTTTTCACAGCTGCTTCGGCCAATGCCAGCGGCGTCAGCTGGTCGGTCGGCATCAACGCGCCGGGCATCGCGTTCGGCGTTGCCGCACCACCGGTGTACTACGAGCCGGCGCCGGTCTATTACAACGCGCCGCCAGCCTATTACCGCCCCGCACCACCGGTGTACTACCGGCCGGCTCCGGTTTATTACGGCCCCCCGCCGGCCTATTACGGACCGCCGCGCGGCTACTACCGCCAGCACGGCCATCACGGTCATCGCGGGCATGGCGGGCATGACGGTTATCGGGTGCATGACGGATATCGCGGGCATGACGGTTATGGCGGCCATCGGGGTCATCGCGACGGTCGCTGATTCCGAGTTCCGGTCCGCTGCTGCCACTTGACGGGCCGGCCTCTCGAAAAAGAGGCCGGTTTTTTCATGGGCGCTCAATTGCGCAAAAAGGGTATTCGTCGGCTTTACCGAGGCTTTACGGTTCGGGGGCGAGGGCGGCTACGATTCGGCGCTCCACTACGGGCTGCCGCCCAAACCGCCCTCTCTTCGATGTCATTGCCCGCGCCAGAGCAGCCTTCTGCCACATCACCAGCCGACGCGCCGGCCGCGCGCTCGCCTTCACGCAGGAAGCGCTGGCTCGGCAGCTTGGCGGCGTTGCTGGTCGTGCTGGCGCTGGGCCTTGGCGCCTGGTACCTGATCAAGCGTTCGAACGAGCCGGCCGCGCGCGGCGCATTCGGAGGCGCCAGTTCCACTGTCGGCCACGCCCTGGCGCGCCGGGCGGAGCTGCCGGTCGTCATCGATGCGCTCGGCACGGTGACGCCGCTGGCGACCATCACGCCAAGCCGCAGGTCGGCGGCGTGCTTACCGAAGTGCTGTTTACCGAAGGCCAGACGGTGACCAAGGGCCAGTTGCTGGCGCGCATCGATCCGCGGCCTTTCGAGCAGGCGCTGATGCAGGCGCGCGGCACCCGCATGCGCGACGAGGCGCAGCTCGAAGCCGCGCGCGTGACGCTGGCGCGCTACCGCACGCTGCTGGGCCAGGACTCGATCGCGCGGCAGGACGTCGATACCCAGGCCGCGCTCGTGAAGCAGCTCGAAGGCACCGTGACCACCGACCGTGCGGCCGAGGGCGCTGCGCGGCTCGACCTCGAATACACCCGCATCACCGCGCCGGTGGCCGGGCGCATCGGGTTGCGCGTGGTCGACCCCGGCAACACAGTGGCGGTGAACGCTGCCGCGGGCATCGCCGTGATCACCCAGATGAACCCGATCGACGTGCAGTTCGCGGTGCCGCGACCGCGTGCCGGACATTCAGGCGCAGATTGCCAAGGGCGTGCCGCTGGCGGTGCGGGTGCTCGACCGCGCGCGCACGGCAACGCTCGACACCGGCATCTTCTCCACGCTCGATAACGTGGTCGACACCGCCACCGGCACGGTGCGGGCCAAGGCGCGCTTCGGCAATGCCGGCGTCACCCTGTTCCCGAGCCAATTCGTGAACGTGCAACTCACGCTGCGCACCGTCGACGCCGTCGTCGTGCCGGTGACCGCCGTGCGCACCGGCCCCTCCGGCTCCTTTGTCTATGTCGTGAACGACGACCGCACGGTCTCGATGCGCAGCGTGAGGCGCGGCGAGTCCACGGTCGAGGTGGTCGCGATCATCGAGGGCCTGAAGGTCGGCGAGAGCGTCGTGACCGAAGGCGGCGACCGCATCAAGGACGGCGCGCGGGTGCAGTTGCAGGGCGACAAGCCGGCCGCCGCTCCGCGGCCGGGTGCGTCGGGCGCGCGCGGCGCACGGGGCGAAGGCAGGCGCCAGCGGCCGCCGCCGTGAAGGGGCCCGAATGAGCCCGTCGCGCCCCTTCATCGAGCGGCCGGTTGCCACGGCCTTGCTGATGCTCGCGATCGTGCTCGCGGGCC
>JBBJMS010000118.1:0-10964 GCA_037720315.1 Variovorax sp.
GCGCTGGTGCATCGCCCGGCGATTCTGCTCGCCGACGAGCCGACCGGCAACCTCGACCCGACCACCGCGGCGAAGGTGCTCGACGTGCTGCTCGCCCAGACCCGCGAACACGGTGCTTCGCTGGTGCTCGTCACCCATTCCGAGGCTGCCGCGGCACGCGCCGACCGGGTGCTGCACCTGAGCGCCGCCGGCATCGTGGCCTGAGCAGGCCGGCCGCTATTTCGTCTTTTCCTTGGCCCGCCTTGCGGCGCGCTCCGCATCGATCTTCGCGTTGGCTTGCGCCGTTTCGGCGGCTGTCAGGTATTTGTCGGCCCTTCGTGTGATGGGCGCGATCTTGATCCCCAATGGTCCGTAGAACTCCCGGGCGGACGATTCGTCCGTGACTTGCGCGGGCAGCTTGATCAACGGTGTCGTGATCTCCACGCTCTTTGCAGCCTTGGCGCCGCCCGGCTCCGGCTTCTTGAGCGGCAGCGCGGTGGCCCTGAATTCCGTTTTCAGCTGGGCCAGCTCGATGCGCAGGGAGAGGTAACCCGTAATGTCGTCGTAGTGCTGCAAGACCGGGACGCCGAGCTTCTGCAGGTTGAACTTGGTTCCCGCCCGCTTCATGTACATCGGCCCCGCAAGCCCGTAGTACTCGGCGTACTGCTTCGGGAACGCCTCGATGTACTTCTTGCAGAGCTCTGCATCCTTGGCATGCCCGAGCTGAGGCGCCTTGCACCACAGCATCGACTGCAAAAGCGTGCCCTTGCCATCTTCCGGGAAGTTGGACAGCGCGTTCATGAGGGTCCAGTTGGCGAACGTCACGAACTTGGACAGGAGCAGCTTCTCGAACTCGTCCGTCGTCAGCTGCACGATGGCCAGCTTCTGCTTGTGGGCGCAGAAGCTCGCGAAGACGATGGTCTTTTCCTTCAGCGGGATCAGGCACTGCGTCGACGTCAGATCAACCTCGTAGCAGATGCCCGGGGCCAGTTCCACCATGATCGGCGTCTCCAGCACGTTCAGGTAGTCCTTGAACCTGACGACCTGCGGGTCTTGCGGCAGTTCCAGGGCGTTCAGTGCGCGCTTGGTTTCGCTCCTGAGCGAACGAGTCACCGCCGTGTACTCCGGTGGCAACGGCTTCAACTTCTCGGCGTCCGTGAGCCTGAACTTCGAATCGACGAATTCCGCAAAGAAGCTCGTGTAGGTGCAGTACTGCTGGGTCGGCTTCGTGATGCCGAACTTGCCTTGCATTGCGTCCTTGGCTCTGGTGTTGATCAGGTTCTTCAGCATCGACGCCACGGCCGTGTTTTCAGGAGCGACGATCTCGTAGACGAGCTTCGGCTGCCTGGACTGCTTTTTGCCCGGCATCGTGACGTGGAGCATGGCGCGTTCGAAAATATCGGACACGGCCTGGCTGGTCGCCGCTTCTTCGCCCACCAGGCTCAGCGCGAGTGTCCTGGTGGTTTCGTCGCAAACGGCAAAGGCCGTGTATCCGGTCTTGAGCGTATCGGTCTTTACCTTCCTGTCGCCAACCAGGTTGATGACCGCGGTCTGCCACAACTTCACCAGGTAAGTCTCGGGAAACGCGGCGCGCGCGAGAGCGGCATTGATTGCAGGGTCATCCTTGACTTCCGCCTGCGCTTTCTTGTCATGCCTGGACACTGGCCTTTGCCGCTGGTCGACGTTCTCGAGCATCCTGGCGACCATCTGCTGCTTTTTCGCGAAATCGACGACCTCGTCCTCGGGCTCGGGCGTGGCGTCATCCTCATCGGCCGTCATCGTCTGCATGAGCAGGTTCTGCGCCTGATCGCGAATGCTCGTTGCCGACACGTCCCCGTAGCTGTGCAGGAGCGACGTGACCTCGCCGTCGTGCTCCCTGTCGAAACTGGTGAAGCCTGTGGCGGGCGTTGCGTTCGCGAGCTTCAGGGTTCCGTCGGGCCCCTGGGTGATGTGCAAGTTGCCATGACCGTCGATGACCCCGCACTTCAAGCCGCGCGCGTTGATGCAGGCCACAAAGGTTTCGCACAGCTCCAAGGGCTTTTTTGCTCCCGACACCAGCCACACGGTGCAGCCGGCATTCAGGCGCGAATTCAAAAGCAGGAGATTGACGCTGCCCAGGATGTCGGCGGTGCAACTCGCAATCACGAGCCTGCGGGTCCTCTTGTCGAACAGCACGAAGACCGCTTCGTCCGCCGCGATGTCGTTCAGCAAGAATTCGTACTGCTCGTCGTGCGCAAGGAAAAGGGTGATGGTTTGTCTGCGCTTTATCAGGATTCTGTTCATGACGTTCTCTGATCGGGGTTGGGGTGATCGGGAGCGGCGAGTCTGTTGTCCGGCGGAGCAGCCCGGGCTGACCAAACCGCGACCCCCGCGTGACCATGCAAAGCGGACCCCGCACAAACCCCATGCACCCCGGCTTGAATCGCGCTGTACTCTGTATACAGAGTTCAAATACGTCATGCCCCCATCCCTGGTTCAGATCCCTGCAGCGCCCGACCTCGTCGATCGGGTGTATCGCGCCCTGCTCGACGCCATCAGCAGCGGCGCGCTCGCGCCCGGCGAGCGCCTCACGCAGGAGGACATTGCGCAGCGCCTGGCGGTGTCGCGCCAGCCGGTGCTGCAGGCGCTTCGGCTGTTGAAGAAAGACGGCTTCGTGCGAGACGCGCCGGGCCGCGGCGTGCTGGTGGCACCGCTGGACGCCGAATGGACGCGCAAGGTCTACCAGGTGCGCGGCGCGCTCGACGTGCTGGCCGCGCGGCTGGCCGCCGGGCAGCGGTTCCGCATCGATCCCAAGCTGATCGAGCGCGGCCGCCGTGCCGCGCGCGGACGCAGCGTCGAAGCCATGATCGAGGCCGACATGGCGTTTCACCACGCCATCTATGCCGCGTCGGGCAATCCGCTGATCGGCCAGAGCGCCGACCAGCACTGGCGCCACTTGCGCCGCGCCATGGGCGCGGTGCTTCAGTCGATGCCGCAGCGCGAATCGCTGTGGGACGAGCACGAGGCGATCGCCGATGCCATCGCGGCGGGCGACGCAGACCGCGCAACCCGGCTGAGCGACGAGCACGGCGCACAGGCCAGCGAAACCCTCGGCGTCCGGCTCGCCGAACGCCTCTCCACCCCTCTTTCCGTAACCTTATCAGGAGCCAGACCATGAAAATGAATCCCGAGCAGCGCGCCCAGTTCGAGCGCGACGGCTACCTCTTTTTCCCCGGCCACTTCACATCCGAAGAAACCAGGACGCTGACCGACGCGGTGCCCGACCTGTACAGCAAGCGCGCGGCCTTCAACGTGCGCGAGAAAGGCTCCGATTCGGTGCGGACCAACTTCGCGGCGCACCTCATCAGCGAGCCCTTTGCGCGGCTCGCTCGCCATCCGCGCATGGTGGGGCCGGTGGTCGACCTGTTCGAGGAAGAGGTCTACATGCACCAGTTCAAGATCAACGGAAAGATGGCCTTCGAGGGCGATGTGTGGCAGTGGCACCAGGACTACGGCACCTGGCTCAACGACGACCTGATGCCGACCGAGCGGGCGATGAACGTCGCGATCTTCCTGGACGAGGTGACCGAGCACAACGGCCCGCTGATGTTCATTCCCGGCAGCCACGTCAAGGGCGTGGTGGAGGCGAAGCACGACCTCACCACCACCAGCTATCCGCTCTGGACGGTCGACAACGACCTGATCCGCCAGCTGGTCGACCGCGCGGGCGGCAAGCAGGGCGGCATCGTCTCGCCCAAGGGCCCGGCGGGCTCGATGATCCTGTTCCACAGCTGCCTCGTGCATGCCTCGGGCAGCAACCTGTCGCCCTTCAATCGCGTGGCGGTTTATCTGAGCCTGTGCGCGGTCAGCAACCACATCCGCCGCCACAAGCGCCCCGAGTTCATCGCGCACAGAGACTTCACGCCGATCGACATGCTCCCCGACGACTGCCTGCTGAAGCCTTATCCGGTCGAGGTGCCATGGAAGAACGGCCTGCCCGAGAGCGCGCTGCAGACCTCGCTCGACGTGATCGACGAGCGCGTTGCGGCTTGATCCCGTGAGCGAAGCGTCGGTTGTCCAAACAAGCTGGGCATGGGGTGTCCCCCGCAGCGAAATAAAGGAGGAAGCGAAGCCGGGGGACATTCGCGGAGGATACCCCGCGTCCTCGGCACGCGCCCCGAATGTCAGCCAGAAACCGTCCGCCTAACGCAATGAACCACTGACCGACATGAGCCTCTACACAAAACTCCAGCAACGCGAAGCCCACGGCAAGCCCATCCGCATCGGCCTGATCGGCGCCGGCAAGTTCGGCTCGATGTACCTGGCGCAGATCCCGCGCACGCCCGGCATCCAACTCGTCGCGATTGCCGACCTGTCGCCCGATGCCGCGCGCACCAGCCTCGAGCGGGTCGGATGGAAGCCTGAGCGCACCGGCGCACGCTCGGTGCAGGAGGCCCTCAATACCGGCAGCACCTGGATCACCGACGACTGGCAGGCCGTGACCCGCGAGCCTTCGATCGACATCGTGGTCGAGTGCACCGGCAACCCGGTGGCCGCCGTCGACCATTGCCTGGATGCCTTCACGCACGGCAAGCACGTGGTCAACGTGACGGTCGAGGCCGATGCCTTCTGCGGCCCGTTGCTCGCGCGCCGCGCACAGGACGCCGGCGTGGTGTATTCGCTCGCCTTCGGCGACCAGCCGGCGCTCATCTGCGACCTGGTCGACTGGGCACGCACCTGCGGCTTCCCGGTGGTGGCGGCCGGGCGCGGCCACAAATGGCTGCCGCACTTCAGCGAATCGACGCCCGAGACGGTGTGGGGCAACTATGGCCTCACGCCCGAGCAGGCACTGCGCGGCGGGCTCAATCCGAAGATGTTCAACAGCTTTCTCGACGGCTCCAAGCCATCCATCGAAAGCTCGGCGGTCGCCAATGCAACCGGGCTCGGCGTGCCTTCGAATGGCCTGCTCTACCCGCCGGCCAGCGTCGAGGACATTCCCTTCGTCACGCGGCCGCGCAGCGAAGGCGGCGTGCTCGAACGCAAGGGCATGGTCGAAGTGGTGTCCTCGCTCGAGGCCGACGGCCGCCAGATCCCCTACGACGTCCGCATGGGCGTATGGGTCACGGTCGAGGCCGAGACCGACTACATCAAGAACTGCTTCGAGGAATACAACGCCCACACCGACCCGAGCGGGCGCTACTTCACGCTCTACAAGCGCTGGCACCTGATCGGGCTGGAGGTCGGCATGTCGGTGGCCAGCGTGGCGCTGCGCGGCGAGGGCGACCGGCGTCGCCACCTGCTGGAACGCAGACGTGGTGGCCACCGCCAAGCGCGACCTCGCCGCGGGCGAGATGCTCGACGGGGAAGGCGGCTACACGGTGTGGGGCAAGCTGCTGCCGGCCGAGCGCTCCATGGAGCTCGGTGGCCTGCCGCTCGGCCTGGCGCACGACGTCAAGCTGGTGCGGCCGGTGAAGAAGGGGCAGAGCCTGGCCTGGTCCGACGTGGCGATGGACACCTCGACGCAGGCATACAAGCTGCGCAGCGAGATGGAAGCGATGTTCGCGCCCGCGCGGGCCAAGGCAGCCTGAGAAGCTGGACGCGCATGAACTATCCCGACATGAGCGCGGTCGCCATGCGCCAGGCCATCGAAGCCGGCACGCTCAGCGCCGAAGCCGCAACCCGCGCTGCCATCGCACGCATCGAAGAACGCGAGCCGCAGATTCATGCGTGGCAGCTCGTCGATGCAGAAGGCGCCATTGCCGCCGCACGCGCACTCGACGCCCGCGGCAGGCCCGGCCTGCTGGGCGGCGTGCCGATCGGCGTGAAGGACATCATCGCGACCGCCGACCTGCCCACGCGCTATGGCTCGCCGATCTACGACGGTCATCGCCCGGCGGCTGACGCCGCCTGCGTCGCGCTCGCGCGTGCGGCCGGCGCCGTGGTGATGGGCAAGACCGTCACCACCGAGTTCGCCTACTTCACGCCCGGCCCCACGGCAAACCCGCGCAACACGGCCCACACGCCCGGCGGCTCGTCGAGCGGATCGGCTGCGGCGGTGGGAGACGGCATGGTGCCGATCGCCTTCGGCACGCAGACGGCCGGCTCTCTGATTCGGCCGGCCTCCTTCTGCGGCGTGTTCGCGCTCAAGCCAACGTTCGGCCTGCTGAGCATGGACGGCATCAAGCCCTTCGCGCCGTCACTCGACACGCTCGGCTGGCTGGCACGCAGCGCGGACGACCTCGAACTGATGCGGTGCGCGATGAGCGGCGCACGCTACGAGCCCCTGCCTCGAAGTGGGCTGGCGCAACTTCGGATCGGCGTCTGCCGCACGCACGAATGGGCGGAAGTCGACGCCGGCGGTGCCGCCGCGTTCGAGCAGGCCGTGCAACTCGCCGGCAAGGCCGGTGCCGTGCTGCGCGACATCGTCCTGCCCGCCACGATCGCCGGTCTGTTCGATGCGCAAAAACTCGTGATGGCTTATGAAGCCGCACGCCAGCTCGATACCGAATGGCGCGCGCATCCCGGACGAGTCGGAGCACCTCTCGCCACGCTGCTGCAGATCGGCCGCGACTGCTCCGACGCAGCCTATGCGCAGGCGCTGGACCAGGCCGCCGTCGCGCGCGGCATCGTGAGCGAACTGATGACGGATGTCGATGCGCTGCTGGTCCCGGCCGCGCCGGGCGAGGCGCCCGAAGGCCTGGCCGCCACCGGCGACCCGGTGTTCAGCCGCGTCTGGACGCTGCTCGGCCTGCCCTGCGCCGGCGTTCCCGGCCTGCTGGGGCCGCAGGGCCTGCCCATCGGCGTGCAGCTGGTCGGCCATGCACGCCGCGAACGCGATCTGCTGGCCGCGGCTGGCCGCCTGGGCCACGTACTGACCGGCGCGGCTTGAAGAAACCGAAAAAAATCCTCGGCCACCTGTCGAAATGCTGGCGGCCGGCGCGTCATGGTTGCGAGCCATACTGCTCGCAACCATGACCCTAGGAATCCCATGCAATACATGCTGATGTTCTACGAAACCCCCGCCGACTCCGCGTGCCGCAACAACGAGCACGCCCAGGCCTATTGGGGGGGATGGACCGCCTACGTCGGCGCGCTTCACCAATCGGGCATCGTCCTGAGCGGCAACGGCCTGGAAGCGCCGGCCATGGCAACCTCGCTGCGTGTGCGCGGCGACAAGCGTCAGGTGCAGGACGGACCTTTCGCAGACACGAAGGAACAGCTCGGCGGCTACTTCATCATCGAGGTGGCAGACATCGACGCGGCCCTTGAATGGGCGTCGCGCGCACCATGCGCGACCACTGGCGGCGTCGAGGTGCGGCCGGTCCTGCCTCCGCCGCCTGCGCCCTGATCCGAAGGCGCCATGACCGTTTCCGAACAGGTTCGGGCGGCCGCCGAGAACGCTGCGCGCGAATCCTATGGGCGGCTGCTGGCCATCCTGTGCGCGCGCACGCGTGACATCGCACTCGCCGAGGACGCGCTGGCCGATGCGTTCGAGAACGCGTTGCGGACCTGGAGCGAAGACGGCGTCCCGGAAAACCCCGCCGCCTGGCTCCTGACCGCGGCGCGGCGCAAGACGCTGGACGCCTGGCGCCACGACCGCGTTCGCGACGCCGCGTCGCAGTCGCTCGCGGCCCTGGCCGACGAACTCGGCGAACCGATGGCGATCGGTGCTGTCGCGGACGAACGCCTGCGCCTGCTGTTCGTCTGCGCGCATCCGGCGATCGACCCCGCCGCGCGCGCGCCGCTGATGCTGCAGAGCGTGCTCGGCATCGACGTGCAGCGCATGGCCGGCGCATTCCTCACGGCACCGGCCACGCTCGGCCAGCGTCTGGTGCGGGCCAAGGCAAGGGTGCGGCAGGCCGGGGTTCCTTTCGAGTACCCCGAGGCCCGGGAGCTGCCGAGCCGGCTGCAGGATGTGCTCGACGGCATCTATGCCGCCTATGGAACCGGTTGGGACGACATCGACGGCGCCGATGGTTCACGCCGCGGCCTCACGGCGGAAGCCATCGGCCTGTGCCGCATCCTGTGCGGCCTGCTGCCTTCCGAGCCCGAGCCGCTGGGCCTGCTCGCCTTGATGCTTTTCTGCGAAAGCCGGACCGCCGCGCGACGCGGGCCCGCGTCCGAGTACGTGCCTCTGGATCTGCAGGACACCGGGCTGTGGGACGCAGCAATGCGCGAGGAGGCCGACCATGCGCTGCAGGCGGCAGCCGGGATGCAGCGCCTGGGCGCCTACCAGATGGAAGGAGCGATCCAGTCGGCCCATTGCGCGCGCCGGCTGGGAGCGCAGGTTCCGGCCGAGGCGCTGCTCATGCTGTACGACGGCCTGCTCGCCCTGCGCCCAAGCATCGGCGCGCGCGTGAGCCGCGCCTGCGCGCTCGCGACGGCACGGGGCGCGGCTGCGGGCCTGGGGGCGCTCGACGCCATCGAAGCCACCGAAGTCGCTAGCTATCAGCCTTTTTGGGCCGCGCGTGCACACCTGCTGCGCGGCTGCGGCCGGCTGGCCGACGCGCGAGAGTCCGCGGTGCGCGCCGCCGGGCTCAGCAGCAGCCCGGCCGTGCGCGCCTACCTGCGCGCACAAGACGAAGAACCTTGATTGGTGCCATGTGCGTGGCAACGCGGTGCAACATGAACATGCATTTCCGCGCGGCCTCAGAATTGCCCGCCATGCGCGCCCTTCTTCGCACTTTTTCCTGGCAGGAACTGCGTCAACATCCGTGGCGCAATGCAGCGGCAGTGGTGGCGGTCATGCTGGGCGTGGCGCTGGCGTTTTCGGTACATCTCATCAACGCTTCGGCACTCGACGAGTTTTCGAGCGCGGTGCGTTCGGTCAACGGCCAGCCCGACCTCGAACTGGGTGCCGCGCAAGGCAGCTTCGACGAGGCCGTGTTTGCGCGCGTGGCACAGCATCCGCAGGTGACGCTGGCGAGCCCGGTGCTCGAATCGCAGGCGGTTGCTCAGGCCGGAGAACGCCGCCTGCCGCTGCGCGTGCTCGGCGTCGACCCGCTGGTGCTGCCGTCGATCGCACCGGCGCTGATGCCGCAACCGGCCGCCGATGCCGGGCGCTTCTCGCTGTTCGCGCCGGACACGGTGTTCCTCAACGCGGCGGCGCGTCTCGCGCTGGGCGATGCCGCGGACACCGTGCAGTTGCGCATCGACACGCGCGCGCAGGCTTTGCGCATCGCCGGCCGGGTGGCTGCCGGCGGCAGCGCGCTGGCGGTGATGGACATCGGCGCGGCGCAGGAGCTGTTCGGCCGCATCGGTCAACTGACACGCATCGACCTGCGGCTCGCGCCCGGCACCGACCGCGGCGCCTTCATCCGATCGCTGGAGCAGTCGCCCGGCTGGCCGGCCGGCATCCGCATCGCCGAGCCGGGTGATGCGGCCGAGCGCGTGAGCAATCTGTCGCGCGCCTACCGCGTCAACCTCACGGTGCTGGCGCTGGTGGCGCTTTTCACCGGCGCGTTCCTGGTGTTCTCGGTGCTGGCGCTGAGCGTGGCCAAGCGGGCGCAGCAGTTCGCCCTGCTCGGCGTGCTGGGGCTCACGCCGCGCGAGCGGTTGCAGCTGGTGCTGGTCGAATCACTGGCGCTGGGGCTGGTCGGCAGCGCGGCCGGCATCGCGCTGGGCACCGCGCTCGCTTACTTCGCGCTGCGCATACTCGGCGGCGATCTGGGCGGCGGCTACTTCGAAGGCGTGGCCCCGACACTGCGCTGGAGCTCGGGCGCCGCGCTGCTCTATGGCGGGCTCGGCGTGCTCGCGGCGCTGGTCGGCGGCTGGTGGCCGGCCCGCGCGGCCCAGTCGCTGCCCGAGGCGCAGACGCTCAAGGGCGGGTGCCGCGCCGGTGCAAGGCCAGGCGCATCGGCTGGCGTTGCTGCTGATTGCGGCAGGCGCAGCGCTGGCCATGGCACCGCCCGTGTTCGGCATTCCGATCGCGGCCTATCTCTCGGTCGGCTTCCTGCTGGTCGGCGGCATCACGGCGCTGCCGTGGCTGATCGCGCGCTCTATGACCGGCTCGCGCCCTTGTTCGCGCAGCGCGTGCTGCCGATGCTGGCCATCGAGCGAGCACGGCGCATGCGCGGCACGGCGGCAGTGGCCGTGAGCGGCGTGGTGGCCAGCCTGAGCCTGGCGGTGGCGCTGACGGTCATGGTGGCGAGCTCGCGAGTCGGTCACGCGCTGGCTCGACGTGGTGCTGCCGGCCGACCTGTACCTGCGCAGCGCCGGCGGCGGCAGTTCGAGCGCGAGCGAACAGGCCGCGTTCACGCCGGCATTCGTGCAGACGCTGGCGCAACTGCCGGGCGTCGCGCGCACCGGCACGCAACGCACACGCGCGCTGCTGCTCGATTCGGCGCGGCCGGCCGTCACGCTGATTTCGCGCAGCGCGGACGAACGTGCCGATCGATCGCTGCCGCTGGTCGGCGCAGCCGTGCCCGTGCCTGCGGGGCAGATCGGCATCTATGTGAGCGAGGCGATGGTGGAGCTGTACGGGGCCCAGCCGGGCGCGCTGTTCGAGCCGCTCGCCAGCGCGTTCGCATCGGCGCGGGCAGCCGCTTCTTCGTTGCCGGCGTCTGGCGCGACTACGTGCGGCAGTTCGGCGCCATCACGCTGGACGCGCGCGACTTCGAGCGCTTGACCGGCGACCGCAGCGTGAGCGACATCTCGCTCTGGCTCGCGCCCGGTGCGGCCGAAGCCGATGTGCAGCAGGCGGTGCGCGCGCTCGCGGCCACCCAGGCCGCCGGCGCGGAGCCGATCGAGATCGCATCGGTCGGGCAGCTGCGCGCGACCTCGCTGCGCATCTTCGACCGCAGCTTCGCCGTCACGTACTGGCTGCAGGCGGTGGCGATCGCGATCGGCCTGTTCGGCATCGCGGCCAGCTTCAGCGCCCAGGTGCTCGCGCGGCGCAAGG
Organism: Variovorax sp.; assembly: GCA_037720315.1. Lineage (GTDB taxonomy): Bacteria > Pseudomonadota > Gammaproteobacteria > Burkholderiales > Burkholderiaceae_C > Variovorax. The sequence continues at coordinate 10,859 of JBBJMS010000118.1, forward strand.
AGTTCGGCCTGCTCGCGCACCTGGGCTTCACCCGGTCGCAGGTGCTGGCGGTGGTGGCCGGCGAAGGCGCGGCATGGACGGCCATTGGCGCCGCCGCCGGATTGCT
>JBBJMS010000119.1:0-10611 GCA_037720315.1 Variovorax sp.
ACTGCTGCGCGATGCCGATGTGCCCTACAAGGTCATGGCAGCGCGCGGCCAGTTTCAGCAAACCCTGCCGCAAGGCCGCAGCTTCCAGCTGCTGCGCCTGCGCATCGACCCGGCGCTCGGGCTCATCCCAGAGATCAGCGGCAACCGGCTGATGGTGTCGGTGCGGCTGATGCGCCACGAAGCCGACGACCGGCTCCACCAGAGTACCGACGACACCCCCTTCGAACTGACGCTCAGCGCATGACAGCCAAGGTGAATGCCGCCGGGGAGCGGCTCGTGCGTTGCCCGGCGTGCGGCAAGGACAGCGTCTACGCGCCCAGCAATCCGTACCGGCCTTTCTGCACCGCGTTCTGCAAGGGCATCGACCTCGGCGCCTGGGCGAGCGAAGACTTCAGGATGCCTGCCGAGGCACCGCCGGACGACGAGCCCTTCGGCGACCCGAAGCTTCAGTGAGCCTCAGCAAGGGTTAGGCAGTAGGCAGCCCGCGCTCTTCGGCCAGCCAGCCCAGCACCGGCAGCGCGCCCGGCAGCACCGGTGTCACATCGAGCGGCAACTGCTGCCAGCACATCGTCTGCCCTTCGCGCATCTGGAAATCACCGCTCCAGTCCCTGACCTTGCACCAGTGAAGACGCACCAGCGCATGCGGATAGTCGTGCTCGGTCGTCTTCCAGACCTCGGCGCCGGCGATTGCGATGCCGAGCTCTTCGTGCAATTCGCGTCCGAGCGCCTCTTCGACCGTCTCGCCTGCTTCGATCTTGCCGCCGGGGAATTCCCAGTATCCGGCGTACGGCTTGCCCGCCGGCCGGGTCGAAAGCAGCAAAGCGTCGTCGGCCTCGCGGATCAGGATGCCGACCGCGACTTCGGTGTGCTTGCGCAGGCCCGTCATGTGGCGCTCAGGCACGTCCGGCGTAGTCGCGCGCAAACTGGTAGGCCACCCGCCCGCTGCGGGAGCCGCGCTCCAGCGCCCAGACCAACGCCTCGGGCCGCGCGTTCTCGATCGCCTTGGCATCGGCACCGAACGACGACAGCCACTGCGCGACAATCGCCAGGTATTCGTTCTGGCTGAACGGATAGAAGCTGACCCACAAGCCGAAACGCTCCGAAAGGGAAATCTTTTCCTCGATCACTTCGCCCGGGTGCACCTCGCCGTCCTCGGTGTGGGTGTAGCTCAGGTTCTCCTTCATGTACTCGGGCAGCAGGTGGCGGCGATTGCTGGTCGCGTAGATCAGCACGTTGGGGGTGGCCGCGGCGATCGAGCCATCGAGGATCGACTTGAGCGCCTTGTACCCCGGCTCGCCCTCGTCGAAGCTCAGGTCGTCGCAGAAGACGATGAACTTCTCGGGCCGCTGCGAAACCACTTCGACGATGTCCGGCAGGTCGGTCAGCTCGGCCTTGTCGACTTCGATCAGCCGCAGGCCCTGCGACGCATAGGCTTGAAGGACGGCGCGGATCAACGACGATTTGCCGGTGCCGCGCGCGCCGGTAAGCAGCACATTGTTGGCCGGCTTGCCTTCGACGAACTGGCGCGTATTGCGTTCGATCTTTTCCTTCTGGACGTCGATTTCCTTCAGCGCGTCGAGCGGCATCATCGCCATGTGGCGCACCGGCTCGAGCGTGCCGTGACCGGAACTGCGGCGGCGGTAGCGCCAGGCGATCGAAGCGTTCCAGTCGGCCGGCGCCGCAAGCGGCTGGGGCAGGATCGACTCGATGCGCGTGATCAGTTGCTCGGCACGCTCGATCAGCCGTTCGAACTTCTCGTTCATGAGCGGTAGTCGGCGTTGATCGACACGTAGTCGTGGCTCAGGTCGCAAGTCCACACCGTGTCGCTCGCGTCACCGCGGCCGAGTCGGATGCGCACGGTGATCTCGCTCTGCTTCATCACCCGCTGGCCATCTTCTTCGCGGTAGTCCGGATTGCGTCCGCCCTTGACCGCCACATGCACGTCGTCCAGAAAGAGATCGATGCCGGTCTGCTCGAGATCGGCAATGCCGGAATAGCCGACGGCTGCCAGGATGCGGCCCAGGTTGGGGTCGCTCGCATAGAACGCGGTCTTGACCAGCGGCGAATGCGCGACCGCATAGGCCACCTGACGGCACTCGGCGGCATCGCGCCCGCCCTCGACATGGATGGTGATGAACTTGGTCGCGCCTTCGCCGTCGCGGACGATCGCCTGCGCCAGCTGGCGCGCCACGTCATGCATCGCCTCCAGCAGCATGCGGCCCTCGGCGGATTCGAGCGAGGTGATGACGCCGTGCGCCGCCTTCTGCGTGGCGATCACCACGAACGAGTCATTGGTCGACGTGTCGCCGTCGATCGTCACCCGATTGAACGACGCATCGGCCAGCGACCTGGCCAGCGGCTGGATCAGCGACGGTTCGATCTTCGCGTCGGTCGCCATGAAGCCGAGCATGGTTGCCATGTTCGGCCGGATCATGCCGGCGCCCTTGCTGATGCCGGTGACGGTGACGGTGCAGCCGGCGATCTGCACTTGCCGGCTGAACGCCTTGGGCACCGTGTCGGTGGTCATGATGCCCTCGGCTGCGCGCGCCCAATGGGTCGCCGAGGCATCCGCGAGCGCGGCGGGAAGGCCGGCTTCGATCTTGTCGATCGGCAGCGGCTCCATGATCACGCCGGTGGAAAACGGCAGGATCTGCTCGGGCGCCAGATTCAGATGGCGCGCCAGTGCGATGCAGGTCGCACGCGTGCGGGCCAGCCCGTCTTCGCCGGTGCCGGCGTTGGCGTTGCCGGTGTTGATCAGCAGCGCGCGGATGCCGAAGTCGCGGGCCAGGTGCTCGCGGCACACCTGCACCGGGGCGGCGCAGAAGCGGTTCTGGGTGAACACGCCGCCGACTGCCGCCCCTTCGTCGATCAGCACCACCGTCAGGTCCTTGCGGTTGGCCTTGCGCACACCCGCCTCGGCAATGCCGATGCGAACGCCGGGTACCGCGTGCAGGGCGGCGGGGTCGGGAGCGGAAAGGTTCACGGGCATGGCGGTCTTCCGGGGTGGGGGTCAGCTCAGCTTGCCGTGGCAGTGCTTGAACTTCTTGCCGCTGCCGCAAGGGCATGGGTCGTTGCGGCCGACGCGGGCGAAAGCGGCGGCATCTGCGCCGAGCCCGGCCCCGAGCCCCGCCGCGGCCTGGCGGCGCTGCCTTTCCTCGTCGACGCGGACCTCCACCTCGCCGGTTTCGGTGGGTGCGGTGTAGGTGATGTTGCTCAGGTTCTCGCCGCGGCTCTCCATCGCCTCGGCTGCCTGCTCGAGCTGCTCGCTCGACTGCACCTTCACTGTCATCAACTGGCGCGTGACTTCGTTCTTGACCGAATCGAGCAGCTGGCCGAAGAGCTCGAAGGCCTCGCGCTTGTACTCCTGCTTGGGCTGCTTCTGCGCGTAGCCACGCAGGTGGATGCCTTGCCGAAGGTAGTCCAGCGACGCAAGATGCTCGCGCCAGTGCGTATCGATGCTCTGCAGCAGCACCATGCGCTCGAACTGGGTGAAGTTCTCCTGCCCGATCAGCGCCAGCTTGGCCTGGAAGGTTTCGTTCGCGGCAGCGACCACTTTCTCGACGATGTCCTCGTCGCCGATGGCAGTCGCGGCTTCCACCTCCTTCTGCAGCGGCATGTCGATGCCCCACTCGTCGGCCAGCGCCTTCTCGAGCCCGGCCAGGTCCCACTGCTCCTCGACCGATTCGGGCGGCACGTACTGGCGCACCAGGTCGTTGAAGCAGCCTTCGCGCAGCGCGGCGATCTGCGCCGTGAGGTCGCTCGCATCGAGGATGTCGTTGCGTTGCTGGTAGATCACCTTGCGCTGGTCGTTGGACACGTCGTCGTATTCGAGCAGCTGCTTGCGGATGTCGAAGTTGCGCGCCTCGACCTTGCGCTGCGCGCTCTCGATGCTGCGGGTGACGATGCCGGCCTCGATCGCCTCGCCGTCCGGCATCTTGAGGCGGTCCATGATCGCCTTGACCCGGTCGCCCGCAAAGATGCGCATCAGCGGATCGTCCAGGCTCAGATAGAAGCGCGACGATCCCGGGTCGCCCTGGCGGCCCGACCGCCCGCGCAACTGGTTGTCGATGCGCCTCGACTCGTGGCGCTCGGTCGCGATGATGCGCAGGCCGCCCAGCGAATTGACGAACTGGTGGTCCTTGTCCCACTGCGCGCGCAGCCGGGTCGCCTCTGCCGCCTTGGCGGCCGCGTCGAGCGACTCGTCGGCCTCGACCGCTTCGATCGCTTTCTCGACGTTGCCGCCGAGCACGATGTCGGTGCCGCGGCCCGCCATGTTGGTGGCAATCGTGATCATCTTCGTGCGGCCCGCCTGCGCCACGATGTCGGCCTCGCGCGCATGCTGCTTGGCGTTGAGCACCTGGTGCGGCAGGTCTGCCTTGGCGAGCAGGTCGTCGATGATTTCGGAGTTCTCGATCGACGAGGTGCCGACCAGCACCGGCTGGCCACGCTCGTAGCACTCGCGGATGTCTTCGATGGCCGCCTCGTACTTTTCGCGCGTTGTCTTGTAGACGCGATCCAGCTGGTCCTGGCGGCTGCTCGGCCGGTTGGGCGGGATGATCATGGTCTCGAGGCCGTAGATCTCCTGAAACTCGTAGGCCTCGGTGTCTGCCGTGCCGGTCATGCCGGCCAGCTTGCCGTACAGACGAAAGTAGTTCTGGAAGGTGATCGAGGCCAGGGTCTGGTTCTCGGCCTGGATCTCGACGCCTTCCTTGGCTTCCACCGCCTGGTGCAGGCCATCGCTCCAGCGGCGTCCGGTCATGAGCCGGCCGGTGAATTCGTCGACGATCACGACTTCGCCCTGCTGCACCACGTAGTGCTGATCGCGGTGGTAGAGATGCCGCGCCCGCAGCGCCGCATTGACGTGATGCATCAGCGTGATGTTCGCGGGGTCGTAGAGCGACGCGCCCTCGGGCAGAAGCTTGAACTCGGAGAGCAGCTGTTCCGCCCGCTCGTGGCCGTCCTCGGTCAGAAACACCTGATGCGTCTTCTCGTCGACGGTGAAGTCGCCGGGCTTGGTAACGCCCTCGCCCGTGCGCGGGTCGGCCTCGCCTTCCTGCCGGCTGAGCAGCGGCACGACCTTGTTGATGGCCAGGTAAAGCTCGGTGTGGTCTTCGGCCTGGCCGCTGATGATGAGCGGGGTGCGCGCCTCGTCGATCAGGATCGAGTCGACCTCGTCGACGATTGCGTAGTTGAGCCTGCGCTGGACGCGGTCCTGCGTCTCGTAGACCATGTTGTCGCGCAGGTAGTCGAAACCGTACTCGTTGTTGGTGCCGTACGTGATGTCGCTGTTGTAGGCCTGCTGCTTTTCCTCCCGCGGCATTTGCGGCAGGTTGATGCCGACGCTGAGTCCGAGAAAGTTGTAGAGCCGGCCCATCCAGCGGGCATCGCGATTGGCGAGGTAGTCGTTCACCGTGACCACATGCACGCCCTTGCCGGTGAGCGCATTCAGGTACACCGGCAGCGTTGCCGTGAGCGTCTTGCCCTCGCCCGTGCGCATTTCGGAAATCTTGCCGTTGTGAAGCGCCATGCCACCCATCAGCTGCACATCGAAATGGCGCATCTTCATGGCGCGCTTGGAGCCTTCGCGCACTGTGGCAAATGCCTCCGGCAGCAGGTCATCCAACGATTCGCCGCGCTCGTGCCGGTCCTTGAACTCCTGCGTCTTGGCGCGCAGCGCGTCGTCGCTGAGCTTCTCGAAGTCGGGTTCGAGTGCATTGATGCGTTCGACCGTCTTGCGAAACTGCTTGAGGAGCCGGTCGTTGCGACTGCCGAAAATTTGGGTCAGGAAGTTGGTGGCCATGCGAGCAGGTCGGCAGAGACCCCAACGCATGCGGGCACCGCGACCGAATTTCCTAAGAACAGGTGAAAGCAGGTGGGCGCGCCTGGCGCAAAATCAACACGCCAAGGCAAACGAACCCGCCGGCGCGAACGCCGGCAAACCGGGCATTTTAGCCGCGTTGCCACTCCCGCCCTTGCTGGACGAACTCTCGACGAACTCCTCATGAACAGCCGTTTCAACGCCGTCAGCCTTCAGCAAGCCGCAGAGGGGTCGCCGACACTGGCAAGCCTTGCCGCGCGGGCGCGCGACGCCGGCGAGCGCCTGCAGGCGGTGCTCGAACTGATTCCCCCCGAAATGCGAGGGGCGGTGCAGGCCGGCCCCGTCGAAGGCGGCACCTGGTGCTTGCTGGTTCAAGGCCGCGCAGCTGCCGCCAAGCTGCGCCAGCTGCTGCCGATGCTGCAGGCGCGGCTCACGGCGCTCGGCTGGGAAGAGACGACGCTGCGCATCAAGGTGCAGGCGCGCCGCTAGCTCTGGCTCATGCGCGCGCGAAGAAGGCCTGCGCCAGCCGCACCCAGTACGTCGAGCCCACCGGCAGCAGGGCGTCGTTGAAGTCGTAGTTCGGGTTGTGCAGTTCACAAGGGCCCATGCCGTGGTAGGTGGCTTCGCGGTGGTCGCCACCGCCGTTGCCCACGAACAGGTAGCAGCCCGGCACCTTCTCCAGATAGAAAGAGAAGTCTTCTGCGCCGCCCATCTGCGCGGTGTTGCGGATCACCCGCTCGGCACCGAACACCTGTTCGGCGACGTTCGTCGCGAACTCGGTCGGCTCGTCCCAGTTCACCAGTGGCGGGTAGGCGCGCACGAACTGCAGTTCACCCGTGCCGCCGTGCACCTGGGGCAGCGTTTCAGCCACGCGGCGCATGTTGGACTCGATGGCGTCCAGCACATCGGTGCTAAAGGTGCGCACCGTGCCGCGGATTACCGCCTGGTCGGGGATCACGTTGTAGGCGTCGCCGGCGTGCACCTGCGTCACCGACAAGACCGCCGTGTCGATGGGCGACTTGTGGCGCGAGATCAGCGTCTGCAGCACGCCGATCATCTCGGCGGCGATGACGATCGGGTCGACCGCCTTCTCGGGCATCGCCGCATGGCCGCCGACGCCGCGCACGATGATGTCGAAGCGGTTGCTCGACGCCATCATCGGCCCCTTGCGAAACGCGAACTTGCCCTCCGGCAGGCCCGGCATGTTGTGGATGCCGTAGATCTCGTCGCACGGAAAGCGCTCGAAAAGGCCGTCCTGCATCATGGCCCGCGCGCCGGCATTGCCGCCCTCTTCCGCCGGCTGGAATATGAAGTTGACAGTGCCTTCGAAATCACGGTTGCGCGCCAGGTGCTGCGCCGCGCCGAGCAGCATGGTGGTGTGCCCGTCATGGCCGCAGCCGTGCATGCGGCCCGGGTGGACGGATGCATGCCCGAAGCGGTTGTGCTCCGGCATCGGCAGCGCATCCATGTCGGCGCGCAGGCCGATCGAACGCTGGCCCGCGCCGCGGCTGCCGCGCAGCACGCCGACCAGCCCGGTCTGGCCCAGCCCGCGGTGCACCTCGAGGCCCCATTGCCCCAATCGCTCGGCCACCAGGTCGGAAGTTCGCGTCTCCTTGAATGCGAGTTCGGGATGCTTGTGGATGTCGCGCCGCAATGCCGTCAGGTCGGCATGGGCTTCCTCGATATCGGCGATCAGGCTCATTTCACTTGTTCCTTCACATGGGTGGCAATGTCTTTCGCGATCTGCGCCAGCGCATCCTGCAGCGCGCCGAAGCCGCCCGTGCGCTCGCGGGTCATTTCGTCCATGTACAGGCCGCGATGGATCTCATTGCAGGCTGTGGCGGCGCTCGGCCGGCCGGCCCAGGCGGGCGATCAGCGCCACGCCCTTGTACGGTTCGTTGACGGCAACGGTGAAGCCGCGCCGTCGCACGGCTTCGGCCACGAAGGCGGTGAACTCCGGTGCCGCTGTCGCCGTCGCGGTCGCCGAGAACGAAGTCCGCCAGCGGCCGGTCGGCCTGATCTGAGGCCCTCGTAGGCGTTGGCGGGCATCGAATGCAGGTTCAGATGCCACACCGCGCCGAAGCGGGCGTACGCCGCCTCGATCTGCTCGTGCATCGCGGCGTGGTAGGGCGCGTGATAGGCCGCGATGCGGTGCTGCACTTCGCCCACGCTCAGCAGCCGGTCGTAGATCGGCGTGCGGTCGTTCTGGCCCGCGTCGCGCCAGATCAGGCCGATGCCCAGCCGCGTCTTCTCACCTGGATTCGGCTTCGACGGCCACTCGCCCGAAAGCATGGCTGGATCGATGTCTTCCACGTCGCGGTTCGGGTCGATGTATGCGCGCGGGAATTCGGCCGCCAGCAGGGTCGCGCCGACCGACGGCAAGGCCGGCCAGCACATGGACGTCGGTGTCTTCGCCGGCGCGCAGGCGTTCGAACAGCAGTGCATAGCCGAAGTCGTCCGGGTACATCACGCCGCTGTGCGGCGAGTCGCAGATCAGGGTGCACGGCCTCGCCGTGCGGCAACTGCAGGGTGTAGGCGCGAACGGCGTGGAACGCGGGGAGAACGGGGTGCGCAGGGTCATTGCGAAAGGGCTTGCGAAGTGGAAGCGGTGGGCTGGACGTCGTTGAGGTGACAGGCGCTGGCATGGCCTGCCTGAAGTGTCTTCAAGGCCGGCACGTCGACCTTGCAGCGCGCCATCGCATGCGGGCAGCGCGGATGGAAGGTGCAGCCCGGTGGCGGCGCGAGCGGCGACGGCAGCTCGCCCTTGATCGGCAGGTAGGCGCGGCGGCGCGTCTCCAGCGTCGGCAGTTCGGACAGCAGCGCTTGCGTGTAGGGATGGTTCGGCGCGTTGAACACGGTTTCCGTCGGCGCGACTTCGACGATGCGTCCGAGGTACATGATCACCACCCGATCCGACACATGCCCCACCACGCCCAGGTTGTGGCTGATGAAGAGATAGGTCAGGTCGAACTCGCGCCGCAACGCGAGAAAAAGATTCAGCACCTGGGCCTGGATCGACACGTCCAGCGCCGCCACCGCTTCGTCGCAGACGATCAGCCGCGGCTTGAGCGCCAGCGCACGGGCGATGCCGATGCGCTGGCGCTGGCCGCCCGAGAACTGGTGCGGATAGCGCTGGCCGTAGTCCGGATCGAGCCCGACCTGCCGCATCAGCCCGGCGACGTACTCGGCCTTCTGCGACGCTGTCACGATGCCGTGCACCACCGGCGCCTCGCCGACGATGTCGAGCACCCGCATGCGCGGATTGAGCGACGCCATCGGGTTCTGAAAGATCATCTGCACGCCCAGGCCATAGGCGCGGCGTTCGGCGGCGCTCATGTCCTGCACGCGCTTGCCTTCGTAGCTCAACTCGCCCTCCGTCTGCGGGCTGATGCCGGCGATCACCCGGCCGAGCGTCGACTTGCCGCAGCCGGATTCGCCGACCACGCCGATGACCTCGCCGGTGCGCACTTCGAGGTCGACGCCGGTCACCGCATGCACGACCGCCGGCCGGTTGCGGGCGCCCAGCAGGTTGGCGATGCGGCCGGCGATATCGACCGGCTGGACGAATCGCTTCTCGATGCCCTTCAGTTGCAGCAAGGGTGCAGCAGTCGGCTCGATGGTTTGTTCCATGCTTGTGCGTTTTTTCTTCAGGCCGCCAGCGCATGCCAGCAGCGCACGCTCTTGCCGGAATGCGCGGCTTCGACTTGCGGCACCTGCAGGCAGACGCCGCTCGCGTGGCCGCAGCGCGGCCGGAATGCGCAGCCCTGCGGCAGATGCAGCAGCGATGGCGTCATGCCCGGGATCTGCCGCAGCAGCGTGCCATGTGTGTGGCGCGTGGGGATGGAGTTGATCAGCCCCAGCGTGTAGGGATGCGAGGGCTGCCGGATCACGTCGGCGGCGGCACCGCTCTCGACGATGCGCCCGGCATACATCACCGCGATGCGGTCCGCCAGTCCGGACACCACCGCCAGGTCGTGAGTGATCCAGATCATGGCGGTGCCGGTTTCGCGGCAGAGCTTTTGCACCTCGTAGAGGATCTGCGCCTGGATGGTGACGTCGAGCGCGGTGGTCGGTTCGTCGGCAATGATGAGCTTCGGCTTGTTCAGCAAGGCGATGGCGATCGCGACCCGCTGGCGCATGCCGCCCGACAGCTGATGCGGATAGGCCGAGAGCCGTTCTTCGGGCGACGGGATGCCGACCATGGCCAGCGCATCGCGGGCCCGCGCGCGAGCGGCGGCGGCGCCCACCCTCTCGTGCGCATGGATCGCCTCCACCATCTGCGTGTCGACGCGCAGCACCGGATTGAGCGTCATCATCGGGTCCTGGAAGATCATCGCGATCTCCTTGCCGCGCAGCTTCTGCAGGCGCGCCTCCGATGCGCCGACCAGTTCCTCGCCCAGGTACCGGATATGACCGCCGGCGATGCGTCCGGGTTCGTCGATGAGGCCGATGATCGAGAAGCCGGTGATGCTCTTGCCCGAGCCGGACTCGCCAACCAGCCCCAGGATTTCGCCGGCGCCGACGCGCAGGTCCACGCCGTCGACTGCCTTGACCACGCCACCGTGGGTGAAGAAGTAAGTCTGGAGGCCTTCGACCTCCAGCACCGGGCTATTCTGCCGTTCCATGGTCAGTGCGCGTTGTGCGGATTCAGGACGTCGCGCAGATGGTCGCCGACGAGGTTGATGCCCACGATCGACAGCGCCAGCGCAATGCCCGGAAAGAACGAGATCCAGTAGTGGCCCGACAGCATGAACTCGAAGCCATTGGCGATCAGCATACCCAGCGACGGCTCG
>JBBJMS010000120.1:0-10591 GCA_037720315.1 Variovorax sp.
ACGGCATCGGTCGCATGCCAATGGATGCCGCCCAGGCCGTGGCCCTCGTGGGCCGATGCGGAGTTTGCAAACAGCGCAAGGACGGCCGGCAGGCGGACAGCGAGGCTTCTTTTCATCGGATCACTTTCGTGGCGGTCAAACGATCGGCTGGTGCACCGTCACAAGCTTGGTGCCGTCGGGAAAGGTGGCTTCGACCTGGATGTCGGGAATCATTTCGGCGATGCCGTCCATCACGTCGGCGCGGGTGAGCACGCTGCGGCCTTCGCTCATGAGCGCGGCCACGCTCTTGCCATCGCGCGCGCCTTCCATCACCGCGGCGGATATCAGCGCCACGGCTTCGGGGTAGTTGAGCCTCAGGCCGCGTGCGCGCCGCCGTTCGGCGAGCAGGGCGGCGGTGAAGATGAGGAGCTTGTCCTTTTCGCGCGGGGTCAGTTCCATGAGCACGATGTTGCAACACTCGTGCCCGTGGCACGGAATCTGCACCTGAGTGGACGTGGACACCGCCGCCGTTCCCCCGATCCAGAGCGACGCTGCACCGCAGCGCATCGTCAAGGTCCGGCGCGACTACAACAGCTGGGTGGCGAGCGAGACGCTGGAGGACTATGCGCTGCGCTACACGCCGCAGCGCTTTCGGCGCATGTCCGAATGGCGGGTGGCCAACACCGCGTTCGGCGCCGCCTCGTTCCTGATCCTCGAAGCTGTCGGCGCCACGCTGCTGGTGCAGTACGGCTTCGCCAATGCCTTCTGGGCCATCCTCGTCACCGGGCTCATCATCTTCCTGGCCGGGCTGCCGATCAGCATCTACGCGGCGCGCTACGGCGTCGACATGGACCTGCTCACGCGCGGCGCCGGCTTCGGCTACATCGGCTCGACGCTCACCTCGCTGATCTACGCCTCGTTCACCTTCATCTTCTTCGCGCTCGAAGCGGCGGTGATGGCCTATGCGCTCGAACTGGCTCTGGGCATTCCGCCGGCCTGGGGCTATCTGGTCTGCGCGCTGGTCGTGATTCCGCTGGTCACGCATGGCGTGTCGGCCATCAGCCGGCTACAGCTCTGGACGCAGCCGATCTGGCTTCTGATGCTGGTGGTGCCCTTCGGCTATGTGCTGGCGCGCGATCCTGGTGCGTTCGCGGGGGTCGTGCACTACAACGGCAGCAAGGCCAGCGCACCGGGCTTCGATCTGCACCTCTTCGGTGCCGCGCTCACCGTCGGCATCGCGCTCATCACCCAGATGGGCGAGCAGGCCGATTACCTGCGCTTCATGCCGGCGCGCACGGCTGCCAACCGCGGCCGCTGGTGGGCCGGCGTGCTGGCGGGCGGGCCGGGCTGGGTGGTGCTCGGCGTGACCAAGATGCTCGGCGGCGCACTGCTGGCGTACCTGGCCATCAGCCAAATGGTGCCGGTGGAGCGGGCGGTCGACCCCAACCAGATGTACCTGGCGGCCTACGAGTACGTGTTTGCCGACTACGGCTGGGCGGTGGCGGCGACGGCGTTGTTCGTGGTCATCTCGCAGCTCAAGATCAATGTCACCAATGCCTATGCGGGCTCGCTCGCATGGAGCAACTTCTTCTCGCGCGTGACACACAGCCATCCGGGCCGGGTGGTGTGGGTGGTGTTCAACGCGCTGATCGCCTTCATGCTGATGGAGATGAACGTGTTCGAGGCGCTCGGCGACGTGCTCGGCCTCTACGCCAACATCGCCATCGCCTGGATGATGGCGGTGGTGGCCGACCTGGTCGTCAACAAGCCGCTCGGCCTGTCGCCGCCGGGCATCGAGTTCAAGCGGGCGCACCTGTGGGATATCAACCCGGTCGGCGTCGGCGCGATGGCGCTGGCGTCGGTGCTGTCGATCACCGCGCACCTGGGTGTGTTCGGGCCGATGGCGCAGGCCTTCTCGGCGCTGATCGCGCTCGGCACCGCGTTCGTCACTGCGCCGCTCATCGCCTGGGCCACGCGCGGCAAGTACTACATCGCCCGGGTGTCGGACGACTGCGGCGCGGCGCCCTTTGCGCCCGGCACCGGCCGGGCAGCGGTGCGCTGGGCGAAATCCGAGGCCGGCAACTACCGCCGCCTCACCGTGCAGCGCTGCGTGATTTGCGAGCGCGAGTACGAGGGCCCGGACATGGCCCATTGCCCGGCTTACCAGGGTGCGATCTGCTCGCTGTGCTGCACGCTCGACGCGCGTTGCGGCGACCTGTGCAAGCCGCAGGCGAGCCTTTCCGCGCAATGGTCGGGTGCCCTGCGCTGGCTGCTGCCGCGTCGCGTCTGGCCTTATCTCGACACCGGCCTCGGCCATTTCCTGCGCTGATGCTGATCGTGGCCGCTGCTGGCCGCGGTCTTCGGCGTGCTGTATCAGCAGGAGCTGCGCGGCCTCGGCGAAGCGGCGCTGGCCGTAGCCGCACAACCTGCATCGCTTCGCTCCGGGTTCCTCAAGGCCTACATGGCCCTGCTGGTGATCGCGGGCATCGTGGCATGGTGGCTGGTGCTTGCGCACCAGAGCCGCAAGGTGGCGCAGGAAGAGTCGAACCGGCAGACACGTCTTCTCATGCGCGAGATCGAACTGCATCACGAAACCGACCGCGCGCTGCAGGCGGCCAAGCAGACGGCCGACCATGCCAACCAGGCCAAGAGCCGCTACATCAGCGCCATCAGCCATGAGCTGCGCACGCCGCTCAACAGCATCCTCGGGTACGCGCAGCTGATGGGCGAAGACGCGACCGTGCCGCCGCACCGGCAGCAGGCGGTCGCGGTCATCAAGCGCGGCGGCGAGCATCTGCTGTCGCTGATCGAAGGCACGCTCGACATCGCGCACATCGAGGCCGGCAAGCTCACCCTGCAGGCCAAGCCGATGCGCTTCGCCGACCTGATGAGCGAGCTGGCCGACATGTTCGAGCTGCAGGCTGCCGAGAAGGGCCTGGCATTCCGCTTCGAGCCCAGCGGCGATCTGCCGCAGACGGTGCGGGCGGACGAAAAGCGGGTGCGGCAGATTCTCATCAACCTGCTTGGCAATGCCATCAAGTTCACTGCAGCGGGCCAGGTGACGCTGCGGCTTCGCTACGCACGCGAATTCGCAGCAATCGAAGTCCAGGACACCGGCCCCGGCGTGCCGGCCGAAGAGTTGAGCCGCATCTTCGAGCCCTTCGCGCGCGGCGCCACCGCCGGGCCCGCAGCGCCCGGCGCCGGCCTCGGCCTCACCATCGCGAAGATGCTGATCGACCTGATGGGCGGCGAGATGAGCGTGCAGAGCACGCCAGGCGCGGGCTCGGTGTTCCGCGTTCGGCTGTTTCTGCCGCGCGTGCACGAGATGCCTGCGGCCGCCCGGCGCCGCGCGACCTCGGAAACCGCGCGGCCGAGGCGCGGCTACGAGGGCCCGCGCCGCCGGCTGCTGGTGGTCGACAACGAAGAGGCGGACCGCGAGCTGCTCGCGCAGGTGCTGACGCCGCTGGGCTTCGAGCTGCGCACGGCGGCGAGCGGCCACGATGCGCTCGACCTGATTGCTGCCGGCTGGCACCCCGATGCGATGTTCGTCGACCTCGCCATGCCCGGCATCGACGGCTGGGAAACCATCCGCCGCGCGCGTGCACTCGGGCTCGGCGAGGCGGCGGTGGCGATCGTCTCGGCCAACGCCTTCGACAAGCGGCTGGACAACGATGTCGGCATCGCGCCAGAAGACTTCTTCGTCAAGCCGGTGCGCCACAGCGAACTGCTCGACTGGCTGGAGCGCAGGCTCGTGCTGCGCTGGACCGGCAGTGCCGCGGTGTCCGTTCCCGCAGCCGCGCAATCCACCGTCGCGCTGCCCGATGCGGCCAGCCTGCGGGCGCTCGGGGAGGCCGTCGGCCTCGGCTACTTTCGCGGGATCATGAATCAGCTCGACGTCATCGACGCATCCCAGCCCGAATGCACAGCCTGGACGTCGGCGCAACGCACCCTGGCGCGCCAGTTCCAGTTCGAAGCCATGGGTCGTGCGCTGACCGCAGCGGATGGAGCGCCATGACGACGCTCGCGCACAGCCTGCGCGACACCGCGGGCAACGGCGACCTGGTGCTGATCGTCGACGACGTGCCCGACAACCTGGCGGTGCTGCACGACGCGCTGGACGAGTCGGGTTACACGGTGCTGATCGCGACCGGCGGCGAGCAGGCGCTGCAGCGGGCCGCACAGGCACGCCCCGACATCGTGCTGCTCGACGTGATGATGCCGGGCATCGACGGCTTCGAGGTCGCGCGCCGGCTCAAGGCCGACGTCGCCACGGCGCACATTCCCATCGTCTTCATGACCGGCCTCACCGAGACCGAGCACCTGGTCGCCGCACTGGAGGCGGGCGGCGTCGACTACGTCACCAAGCCGATCAAGCCGAAGGAAGTGCTGGCGCGCATCAATGTGCATCTGCAGGGCGCACGCCGTGCACGGCAGGCCGCCCAGCAGGCCGGGCAGGCGCGCAACGCGCTCGATGCCTTCGGCTACGCCAGCTTCACCGTGCGCATGCCCGAGGGCAAGGTGATCTGGCAGACCGCACTGGCGCGCGACCTGCTGCTGCGCTACTGCGCGAGCGCTGCGCCGGCCACGCCGCCGCAGGTGCTGGACTGGTTGCGCCTGCACCTGCCCGATGCGCAGCACCGGCAGATCGAGCCGCCCGTGTTGTCCATCGCACAGGGCGCCGCAAGCCTCAACCTTCGGCTCCACCAGCAGACCGGCCACGACGACGGCGGCGACGACTGGCTGATCATCATGCGCGAGGTCTCCGGCACCGCCGTGATCGAGGCCATGAGCCTCAGCCTCAAGCTCACCGCTCGCGAAGCGGAAGTTCTGTATTGGGTGGTCAAGGGCAAGACCAACAAGGACATCGGCGACATCCTCGGCAGCAGCCCGGCCACCGCCAAGAAGCACCTGGAGCGGGTGTACGTGAAGCTGGGGGTCGAGACGCGCACGGCAGCCGCGGGCGTGGCGATGAAACGCATCCGCGAGCTGCAGCCGCAGTTCGAAATCTGAGGCTCAGGCCTCGATCAGCTTGCAGTAGGCGCGGCGCGTGTCGGGCGCCACGGCGTCGACCAGCTGCGCATACGAGGTCTTGTGGCGAGCGAGCATGCGGGCCGACGCGACCGCTTTCGACCGGCAGAACCAGTGGCAGGTGTGCTGCATGAGAAACAGCTCGGCCGACATGGTGAAGGCCTTGTCTTTCGGCGTGCGCCGAAGACTGTTGGCAGCCACCTCCGAAATGCCGCGCGCATGGATCGCGAAAGCCCGCCGCGCGTCGAAGGCGCTGCCGGGGAACAGCCGGTGCACGAAGGGCAGCGCCAGCGGAAACTTGCTTGCGCGCGCCTGCGCTTCGTCGACCTTCGCGAAGTCGGCCGCGAAGCTGTTGAACTGCGTCGAAAGGGTCTGCTCGGTCGTGTCGAGCAGGTTCCAGATCTGCTCGCGCCGCGCGGGGTCGGTTTCGCCGAGCCAGCGAAGATAGCCGTCGGTCAGGCTCTCCATCAGCTTCTCGATCTGGTAGTTGCCCAGATGGGCTGCGAGAAGCGCGATGCGCCGGCTCTGGTCTCTTGACTTGAGCACATAGGCGCCGAGCGCGACCAGTGTCGCAAGCGTGAGAAATTCCACGGCGTCGCGAGAGGCTCAGGCGACGAGAAAGAAGACCCCTGCCACCACCGAGACCGCAATCAGCCCCGTCCATACATTGAGGAACGGATGCTTGCGGTCCGCTCTGTAGTTTTCGAGCCGGCCCGGCAGCGTGCGCATTTCCTCGTGCGATGCCGGTGGCACCAGGCGATGGTCGCGCTCGATGGCCGCACGCGCCTTCTTCAGTGCGCCGCGGTTCTCGATGTCGGTGTTGACCCCGCTCTCGGCAGCCTGGATGTCCAGCAGGAACATGTTGCCGACGTCGGTCAGTGCAATGGCGTCTTTGCTCGCCTTGAAAATACCCAGCTCCAGGAGTGCATCAAGTCCGAGGCGCACATAGACCGCGTCCTTCCCCGGCACGCTGGCCTGCAGGCTGGAGCGCGAGGTGCTGCCCGTCTCGGATGCCACGCAGCCCTCGGCAACGAGCGTGGTGAGCATGCCGGCGAATTCTTCGTTCTGGCTGAGCGGTCGTGCCATCGCATGGCTCCTTCAAAAATAGCTTCAATCTCGCGCGACCGACAGCAGGCCGTCGATGGCAAGAACCACCTCCGCCTGCGCACCTGTGGCGGCCTGGCCTTCGGTGAGCAATTGACGGATGAGGCCAAGTGTATTGAGGAGTTCGGCCTCCATGTCGGTGAGCAATGGGATCACTTCGAAATTGGGGTATCTGCCCCGCGCGCCCATCGGCCGTCCGGGTCCGGAAAGATCGACGTTATAGCCCTCGCGAATGGCTTCGGTTTGCGTTTTCATATCGCTCAGTGTTGTGGGCAGCTCAGCTCAGCTGCATGAGTTGCGACAGCCGCTTGCCGACTGCCTCGATGCGCGTGCGCTTGGCTTGGCTGCGGCGGGTCGCCACGAGTTCCAGCGCGGCGGCAACCGATTCGGCTCCCGCGTCGCCGGCTTCGGCACGACTGCGCCACTCGCCGGCCACTTCGAACAACTGTTGGCTATTCAGGCGGAGCGGCGCGGGGCTGATTTCGGGGGGCGTTCGCAGCCGACCCCGCGCCGCGGGCGGCAACGATGCGCGCAACAGGTCGAGCAATGCTCTCGACGACCACTGTGCCCGGGGAGTGTTCTCAAAGTCCATGTAATACATTGTGCCTAGTTCGGCAGAACGTAACAAGATAATTCACACTTTTGCAGGAATTATTTTTGACCGCTGATTTCCTCTGCGCCCTCCACCAGGAAGCGAACGCGGCGCACCCCTTGCCATTCGTCCGCGTCGAGCCGGAACGCGAGCACCACCTTGGAGGACAACGGCTCGGTGTGGCCGAACCAGATGCCGTCGACCGGCTTGCCCTGATGCCTGAGCTTGAGCGCGAGATGCTTTTCTCCCACCAGGCGTTGCGAGATCACCTCCACCTCCTCGCTGAAGGTCGGGGGTGCGAAGCCCTGACCCCAGACCTCGCGATGCAGGGTGTCGACCAGGTCCACGCGCAGATATTGCGGCGCGATCGGGCCGTCGGTGTCGAGCCGGCGCTGGAGCGCTGCCGCGTCGAGCCCCTCGAGCGCCACTTGGGCCAGGGCCCGCTCGAAGGTCTGGAAGTGTTCTGCCGCGACGGTGCAGCCCGCCGCCATCGCATGGCCGCCGAAGCGCAGCAACACGCCCGGATGGCGCTTGGCCACGAGGTCCAGCGCGTCGCGCAGATGAAAGCCGGGGATCGATCGGCCGGAGCCCTTGATCTCGTGTTCCTTGCCCGGTGCGCCGCTGGCCGCGAAGACGAAAGTCGGGCGATGGAACCGGTCCTTGATGCGCGAGGCCACGATGCCGACCACGCCTTCGTGAAAGTCTTCGCCGAACACGCTGATGGCGGCCGGCGACACCTGGCTCTCGTCGCCGAAAAGCGTTTCGGCCAGCAGCAAGGCCTGCTCGCGCATGCCGCCCTCGATGTCGCGCCGCTCGCGGTTGATGCCGTCGAGCAGCTGCGCCAGTTCGTCGGCGCGCGCTGCGTCGTCGGTCAGCAGGCACTCGATGCCGAGCGTCATGTCCGCCAGGCGTCCGGCCGCGTTGATGCGCGGACCGAGCGCAAAGCCGAAGTCGAAGGTGGTCGCAGCCTGCGCGCTGCGCCCGGCAGCCTTGAACAGCGCGGCGATGCCGGCGGGCAGCAGGCCGGCGCGGATGCGGCGAAGGCCCTGGGCCACCAGGCGGCGGTTGTTGGCGTCGAGCCGGACCACATCGGCCACGGTGCCCAACGCGACGAGCGGCAGCAGCACGTCGAGCTTGGGTTGAGCTGCGACGTCGAAAACGCCGCGCGCGCGCAGCTCGGAGCGCAGCGCGAGCAGCACGTAGAACATCACGCCGACACCGGCGATGCTCTTGCTTTCGAACGTGCAGCCCGGCTGGTTCGGATTGACCATCACGTCGGCCGCGGGCAGCGTGCTGCCGGGCAGGTGATGGTCGGTCACGAGCACGGCAAGGCCGCGTGCCTTGGCGGCGGCCACGCCTTCGACACTGGCGATGCCGTTGTCGACCGTGATCAGCATGTCGGCGCCGCTCGCGGCGACTCGCTCGGCGATCGGAGGCGTGAGGCCGTAGCCGTCGATCACCCGGTCGGGCACCAGGTAACACACCTGCTTTGCACCGAGCAGACGCAGGCCGCGCACGGCCACCGCGCAGGCGGTGGCGCCGTCGCAGTCGTAGTCGGCCACGATGCACAGGCGCTTGTCGTCGCGAATTGCATCGGCCAACAGCACGGCCGCTTCGCGCGTGCCGCGCAGCGTGTCGGGCGGCAGCAGGCGGACGAGGCCATCGTCCAGTTCTTCCTTCGCCAGCACGCCGCGCGCGGCATAGAGCTGAGCCAGCAGGGGATGCACGCCGGCCTGTTCGAGCGCCCAGGCGCTGCGCGGCGGGATGTCCCTCGCGATGATTTTCATCAAAGGTTTTCCAGCACGGCCGGCGCGCTGGGCTTGTTGAACAGCGACTTGGCCCAGCCGAGGATGCCTCGCTGCGGGGTGCCGAAGCGGCGAGCGCCGCGGTCGCCGCACAACGTGAGCGCAACGTCCGCACCGCCGTGGCAGGCCGCCAGCAATTCGGCCACCGGCCCGGCGTCGAGCGCAGCCCAGGCGGCCGCCCAGCCCGCGCCGTCGTCGCGCAGGGCGGCCGAGCGCAACGAATCCGCTACTTTGGGGTGCGCCGCCTCGTCATAGGCCGCCGGAAGACGGCCGGTGCCACTGAGCCAGAACGAATTGATCGGCGGCTCGCCGCGCGCCGCGCGGTCGTCGTTCACCCGCTCGGTGTACAGGAGCATCTGCATCTCGTTCTGCAACCGGCGCAGCGGCCGGCCGTGCTCGGAAAGGGGCGACCACTGCGAAATCGGATGGCCGATGGCGCGGTCGATCGATGCGGTGGCAAGGCCGTCGAACACCTTGCCGCGTGCAAGCCAGCGGCCCGGCACCGCCGACGCATGCAGCACGATGCCGTCCTGCTCGAAGAAGGGCTGGGCCACCGCCAGCAGTCCGGCGGATTCGGCCGCGTCGATCTCGATCGCCGATGGATCGCCGAGCACCACGTCGTCGATGCCCACTTGCCAGTTGCACAGCGTTGCGACGGCCCAGCTTTCGCCGCCATCGATGGCGTCGAGGCCGGCCTGCCTGGCTTCGAGCGCGGCCCAGGGAATCTGTCCGTCTGCGGAGGCCAGGCCGAGCGCTTGGGCCAGCGCACGTTCGTGCGGCGGCGAAAGCGTGCTGTCGTCCTGCGTGTCGTCCTGCACTTGCCCCAGCCTCGACAACAGCGCCTCCAGCTTCGGCAGCCGCAGGGTGGCAAGGGCTTCGCGGCAACCGGGCGAGCCGCGCCCGGCAAAGGGAATGAGCAGGTGGGATGGAGTAGGCAAGGCGGGCATGGGCCTATTGTCCGGGATGCCACAATCCCCGAATGACTGACCCCCACGCTCGGCACTTCGTGTCCTCGCTGCCCGCCGAGGGGGCGCAGGCCTCCATTGGTGCGGCCCGGCGTCCGGACTGACATGCCCCTCCCCTACGAACTGCAGCTCGGCTGGCGCTACACGCGTGCAGGCCGGGCGACGCGACGCAACGGCTTCATCTCCTTCATCTCGGGCGTCTCGATGCTCGGCATCGCGCTCGGGGTCGCGGCGCTGATCATCGTGCTGAGCGTGATGAACGGCTTCCAGAAGGAAGTGACCGACCGCATGCTCGGCGTGATCTCGCACATCGAGATCTTCTCGCGCGACGGCCAGGCGTTGGCCGACATCGATGCCATCGCCGAGGCCGCACGCAAGAACCCGAACATCATCGGCGTCGCGCCGTTCATCGCCGCGCAGGCGTTGATCGCGCGCGGCGAGGACATGAAGGGCACGCTGGTGCGCGGCATCGAGCCGGCGCTGGAGCCGCAGGTGACCGACATCTCCACCACGGCGCAGCAGGGCGCGCTGGCCAAGCTGGTGCCGGGCGAGTTCGGCATCGTGCTGGGCATCGAACTCGCGCGCTCGCTGTTCGTGCGGGACGGCGATCAGGTCACCTTGATCGCGCCCGGCGGGCAGGTCACCCCGGCCGGCGTCGTGCCGCGGCTGAAGTAGTTCACCGTGGTCGGCACCTTCGACTCCGGCCACTTCGAATACGACTCGGCCCTGGCGATGATCCATGCGGAAGACGCCGCGCGCGTGTTCCGGCTCGAAGGCCCGAGCGGGCTGCGCATCAAGTTGAAGGACCTGCACCAGGCGCGCCAGATCGCCGACCAGCTGGCGGTCACGCTGCCGGGCCAGTTCCTGATCCGCGACTGGACGCGCCAGAACAAGACGTGGTTTGCGGCGGTGCAGGTCGAGAAACGCATGATGGCCATCATCCTCACGCTGATCGTCGCCGTGGCGGCCTTCAACCTGGTCTCGACACTGGTGATGACCGTCACCGACAAGCGCGCCGACATCGCCATCCTGCGCACGCTGGGTTCGAGCCCGCGCAGCATCATGGGCATCTTCGTCGTGCAGGGCGCGATGGTCGGCGTGATCGGCACGCTCGCGGG
>JBBJMS010000121.1:0-10569 GCA_037720315.1 Variovorax sp.
TCAATTCGCGCAAGTGCGAAAAGAACAACGACTAGGGCTAGATAACACCCCCGAAGCGCCTGCGGCGCCTCCCCCTCAAGGGCATCGGGCTGCGCCGGTTTCATACGCGGGAGCGCGGTGGATCGACATCTTTAGCGCCTCTTCTGCCTGCGCACGGCCAGCCAGGCGGCGAGGCCGGTGAAGCTCGCGACGATCGACAGCACGATCCAGAAGCCGTGCGGATGCTCGGCCAGCGGAATGCCGCCGACATTCATGCCGAACAATCCGGCCAGGATGTTGATCGGCAGCGCCAGCACGGTCACGACCGTGAGCACGAAGAGGCTGCGGCTGTTCTCTTCGTTGACGCTGGCGGCAATCTCTTCCTGCAGCAGCTTGATGCGCTCCTGCAGGGCCTGCATGTCGCGCAGCACGACCGAGAACTCTTCGGTTGACGCCCGCAGCTCATCGGCGTCGGGCGCGTCCATCCAGTCCGGCGGAGCCTGCAGCAGGCGGAACAGCGCGGCCGGTTCCGGCGCCAGCAGGCGCTGCAGGCGCACCAGCAAGCGGCGCAGCACGCCGAGTCGCGCGCGCCGGGTGTCGAGCTTGCCGCCTAGCAAATGGTCTTCGACGGCATCGACGCGCGTGGTCACGCCGCGCACGATCTGCACCAGGGCGTCGGCCTGCGCGCGCAGCAGGTGCTCCAGCAGTTCGGTGGACGAACGCGGGGCATCGCCCGCCTTCACCGCAGTGCGCAGCGCGTCGACCGAGCGCAGCGGCTTGCTGCGCGCCGTCACCACCAGCCGCGGTCCGACGCTGATCCAGAGCGTCGAGACCTCTGTCGATTCGAAGCTGAACTCGAAATGCACGTCGTTGATCACGGCAATCAGTGCGTCGTCGGCGCGCTCGATGCGCGTCGATGGCAGGCCGTCGTGCAACGTCTCGAAGAAGGTGTCCGAAAGTCCGGCGTGCCGGCGCAGCCAGCGCTCCGCCTGCGCGTGGCTCAGGTTGAAGTGCAGCCACGCATAGGCGGCAGATCCGTCGTCCGCGGCGCTGCCGGCTTCGAGCCAGGCGGCAGCATCGGCGGAGCCGATCGCACGCACGGGCTGCGGCGCGGCGGCGTCGAACAGGTAGCCGCAGATGAGCCCGGCCTCGTCGGCGCCATAGGACGCGCCACGAGACGCGCCGGTGGCGAATTCCTGGAGAACGGACACAGTGAGGCAGTGGGAAAAGTGAAGCGGATGGTCATCGAGCACCATGACAAGGATGTGTCATTTGGATGACAGGCACTCCGGCCGCGCGCCGTCACACCATCGTCATGTTGTGCGCGGAGCATGCCAACCACCCGACTTGAACCTGATCTGCCCGTGACCCATCCTTATCCCGATTCCGACGACCTGATGCAGCGGATTGCCCGCGATCTGATGGATGCCTACGACGAGGAAATCGAGCTCGAAATCGAAGACCGCGTGATCGACGGAAACCTCGACGCCAGCACTTCGCCGGTTGGCGACAAGGCCGCACGCGCCGCCTACTTTACCGAGCTGTTCCGGCTGCAGGGCGAACTCGTCAAGCTGCAGGACTGGGTGCAGCACAGCAAGCAGAAGGTCGTCATCCTTTTCGAAGGGCGCGATGCCGCAGGCAAGGGCGGAGTCATCAAGCGCATCACGCAACGGCTCAATCCGCGCGTGGCGCGCGTGGCGGCGCTCCCCGCGCCCAACGACCGCGAGCGCACACAGTGGTACTTCCAGCGCTACGTTGCGCATCTGCCCGCCGCGGGCGAGATCGTGCTGTTCGACCGCAGCTGGTACAACCGCGCCGGCGTCGAGCGCGTGATGGGTTTCTGCACCGACGAGGAGTACGAGGAGTTCTTCCGCTCGGTGCCGGACTTCGAGCGGATGCTGGTGCGCTCCGGCATCAAGCTCGTCAAGTACTGGTTTTCCATCACCGACGACGAGCAGCACACCCGCTTTCTCGGCCGCATCCACGATCCGCTCAAGCAGTGGAAGCTGAGCCCGATGGACCTGGAAAGCCGCCGCCGCTGGGAGGCCTACACCCAGGTCAAGGAAGTGATGCTCGAGCGCACCCACATCGAGGAGGCGCCGTGGTGGGTGGTGCAGGCGGTTGACAAGAAGAAGGCCCGGCTCAACTGCATCGCGCACCTGTTGGGGCAACTGCCCTACCACGAGGTCGAGCATGCAACCGTCGACTTGCCTGCGCGCGTGCGCAACCCGACTACCTTCGCCAGCCGGTGCCGGCCAGCATGTACGTGCCCGAGCGCTACTGAACTTGCAATCGTTTGCGCGGCGTCCGGGGTGCGTGCCGAGGACACCGGGTGACCCCCTCCGCGAATGTCCCCCGGCCGTTGGCCTCCTCCTTTATTTCGCTGCGGGGGTCACCCGGTGCCCTCCGCACGGGGATGCGCCGTCGTGGGCTTGCCTAAAGAACGTAAAAGGCGATGGCGACGAAGTGGCTGGCGCTGCCGGCCAGCACGAACAGGTGCCACACGCCATGCGCATGCGGCCAGTTGCGCGGGTTGCGATAGAACACCGTCCCAATCGAGTAGAACGCCGCGCCCACCAGCAGGCACGCAAGTCCGCCAGCGCTCAGGTGAAGCACCAGCGGCACGGCGGCCAGCACGCCGAACCAGCCCATCGCCAGGTAAAGCCCGAGCGGCGGGGCGGCATCGGCGCCCGGGCGCAGCTCGCGTCGGATGCCGAAGGCGGCGAACAGCCATATCGGCGCCAGCACCGCCCATCGCCATCCGCCTGCAAGCGCGGCGGTCGCAAAGGGCGTGAAGGTGCCTGCGATCAGCAGGTAGATGGCGCAGTGGTCGGCGCGCTGCCAAAACAACCGGGCGGCGCCACGGCCGGCGTGGAACAGCGTCGAAGCGGCGTACAGCGCCACCAGCGACAGCGCGAAGACGCCTGCGCCGAACTGGCGGCCTGCATCGCCCGACGCCTGCGTGCGCTCGAACAGCACCACCGACGCGCCGATGGCGAACAGCAGCCCGAGCAGGTGGCTGCCGGCGTTGAAGCGTTCGCCCTCAGGCACGGCAGGCATGGCGATGGCGCAGCCAAAGGATGAGCCCCACCGCGGCCAGCCCGACCCAGTACTCGACCGGCGCGCCGCCGAACCAGTGCTTGTGCCATGTGGCCAGCGCCGGATCGAGGCGCGCCCATCCCCACGCGGGATTGACGACGAACCACATGAAGTCTTCGATGATCCAGAACAGGATCAGCCCGGCGAGCGCGAGCGCCGCATCGGCCCAGCGCCAGCGGCCGTTGAAAGCCAAGGGCGCCCCGAACGCGAGCGCCATGAAGCTGAACACCCAGGCGTGGTAGCCGGTCATGGCGCGGCCGCCCCAGAAGATGTCGAGCAACAAGTGCTGCTCGATGCGCCAGGTCGGCAAGCCGGTGGCCCAGCCGGCGCTGCCTTCAATCTGTACCTCCGCCTGGGCGAAGAAGAACGCCATGACCGCGACCCACGCCAGGTAGCCGGCCGTGCGGGCGGCCTCGCGATGCTTCGCCGTGCTCATCGGGCCAGCACGCGTTCGAGCACGCGGCGCGCTGCATCGGGCCTGCCCAGTGCGCGGCTGCTGCGCGCCATCGACGCCAGCTTATCGGGCGCGGCGAGCAGGCGCGCAATCTTGTATTCGAGGCCGATGCCGTCGTAGGCCAGCCATGCGGCGCCTTCTTCGAGCAGGAAGCCGGCGTTGTGCTCTTCCTGGCCGGGAATCGGCGACACCAGCAGCATCGGCTTGCCGAGCGCAAGGCATTCGGCAATCGTGAGTCCGCCCGGCTTGGTGACCACCAGGTCGGCGGCACCCATCAGCGTGGCCATGTCGTCGGTGAAACCCACCGCCAGCAGCCGGCCGGGCATGCGCGCGGCCAGCGCCTTCAGCGCCTCGTGGGCGCGCGCATTGCGCCCGGCTACCGCAATCACCTGAAAGTCGCTGCCAGTCCCCTGCAGCGCGAGCACGCGTTCGACCATCTTCGCCAGGTCGCCGGTTCCGGTGCCGCCCGACACCATCAGCACCACCCGGCGTGCCGGGTACAGCCCCAGCTGGGCCACGCAGGCATCGCGCCCGAGCTCCGGCGCATCCGGCTGCGAGAAGCGCGGCATCACCGGAATGCCGGTGACGTGGATGCGCTTCGGGGCGAGTCCCCGCGCCGCCATCCGGAACGCAACCTCGCCAGTGGCTGCCAGGTAGCCCGCCATGCCCGGCACGATCCACATGTTGTGCAGGTCGTAGTCGGTCACCTGCAGCCATACCGGGCAGTCGAGGCGGCCGCTGATGCGCTCGCGCATCAGCAGTTCGGCCGGTAGGAAGTGGGTGCAGACGATGGCATCGGGCGCGGCGCGACGCACCTCGCGCAACAAGGCGCCGGCGCTCACGCGCTCGATGCCGCGCCGAAGCCGCTGCGAGGTCGCGCTGTGCGGCGTGTTGTCGGTCTTCTGGTGGATGTACGACCAGACCTCGGGCGCCCGGTTCACGAGGCCGATGTACCAGTCGGTATAGATTTTTCGAAAGCCGCTGGCCATGTGCTGCATGGCATCGACGTGCGTGGCAGTGCAGGGCGGCTGCGCCTCGTCGGCCGCCGCGGCGAGCGCCTGCGCGGCGCGCACATGGCCGTTGCCGGCGCTCACGCTCAGCACCAGGATCTGCCTCGCCTTCATCCAGTTCGGGCAGCGTGGACAGTGCGGGCCGCGGCAGGTTTTTTGGCGTTGGCCGGCAGGTGCTGTGTCCACTCGACGATCTCGAGCTGGCCGTCGGCGTGCTCGGCCAGGGCCGTCAGGCTCTCGACCCAGTCGCCGTCGTTGCAGTAGAGGATGCCGTCGATGTCGCGCATCTCCGCATGGTGGATGTGGCCGCACACCACGCCCTGCACGCCGCGCTTGCGTGCCTCGCGCGCCACGGCGGTCTCGAAGTCACCCACGTAGCTGACGGCGCGCTTCACCTTCTGCTTCAGGTATTTCGACAGCGACCAGTACGGCAGCCCCATGCGCGCACGCATCGAGTTCAGGTGCCGGTTGAGGCGCAGCGTGAACTCGTAAAGCGAATCGCCGACATGCGCCAGCCACTTCGCGCACTGGATCACGCCGTCAAACAGGTCGCCGTGCATCACCCACAGCTTGCGGCCGTCGGCCGTCTCGTGAATCCAGTCTTCGGCCACGTCGATGCCGCCGAAGTTGTGGCTCAGGTACTTGCGCGCGAATTCGTCATGGTTGCCTGGGATGAAGATGACGCGCGTGCCTTTGCGCGCCTTGCGCAGCAGTTTCTGTATGACGTCGTTGTGCGCCTGCGGCCAGTACCACTGGCGGCGCAGCTGCCAGCCGTCGATGATGTCGCCGACCAGGAACAGCGTCTCGCACTCGGTGTGCTTCAGGAAGTCGAGCAGTGCCACGGCCTGGCAACCCGGCGTGCCGAGGTGCAGGTCCGATATCCACAGCGTGCGGTAGTGCCGCTTCGGACGTGTGGCGTCGTCCCCGTCGGGTGTCGGGGGCTGGAGCGCAGTGTCACGCCATGCGCGCAGGAAGGCTTCGTCGCGTTGCATGGTTCCAGAGCGTCGTCGATGCGCATGACATCGGCGCGGCGCGCCAATGACCGGCGCATGACATGGTGCGCGGGCGCAACATGGCGCCCCGCGCCGGTGGCTCAGGGCGGCGTGAGGTTCGCGATGCGGTTCGTGGCGGGCGGCGCGATCGGGCTGTTGGCCTTGATGTAGGCCTCGAGTGCGTCGATGTCCTGGTCCCCGCCGATCGTGTCGGTGCCCTGGTTGAAGACGGTGAAGTTGTCGCCGCCGGTCGCCAGGAAGCTGTTCATCGTCACGCGGTAGGTCGTGGCATTCACGAGCGGCACGCCGTTGAGCGTCATGTTCGTGACGCGAGCGCCGGCGGCGGCCGCCAGGTTGTAGCTATACGCGAATCCCGTCGAAGGCAGCAGCACGCGCGGTGCCGCGATGGTGTTGGAGCCGCTCGCGAACTGCTGTTCGAGCAACGCCCCGATCTGCGCGCCGGTCATGGTCTTCACCACCAGGCTGTTGCCGAAGGGCTGCACGCTGAAGATCTGTCCATAGCTCACGTCCCCGCCGGCGCTGGGGGCGAGATCGGCCCGCACGCCGCCCGGATTCATGAACGCGATCTGCGCGCCGCCCTTGGCTGCAGCGGCCGTTGCCGTGAGCTGCGCGTCGGCGATGAGGTTGCCCATCGCGTTCTCGCGCGACGGCGCCGACGTGCGTGTGGCCGGCGCGGTGAGCTGCCCCACCACGCGCTGCACCAGCGGCGCGGCGACGGCCGCGTACTGCGAGATCAACGCGGCAATCTCCTGGTTCTTGTCGAACTTCGGATACTGGTCGGTCAGTGCGACGGTGGTCGTGCCGCTGGTGTAGGCCTCGCCCTGGACGATCACGTTGTCGGCCTTCTTGGCAGTGACCTTGCGGGTGCGCGTGTCGATCGTGAGGTCGATGTCGGTGAGCACGGTGCCGTACTGCCCCGAGCTGGTCAGCAGGAAGGGCTTGGCCGGATTGGTCTTGGCGTAGTCGCAGATGTAGGCGCGGTGCGTGTGGCCCGAGATGACCACGTCCACGGCCGCGTCGAGCCGGTTCAGGATCGGCAGCACGTCGCCGTTCAGGCCGGCGCAGCTCTTGTCGTTGTAGCCCACCGTGGTGGTGCCGCCTTCGTGCACGACCACCACGATCGCATCGGCGCCCTGCGCCTTCAGCGCTGGGATCAGCGCGTTGGCGGTGTCGGCCTCGTCCTTGAAGCTCAGGCCCGCGACACCCGCGGGCGTCACGATGCTCGGCGTTCCCTTGAGCGTCATCCCGATGAAGCCGACCTTCACCGTCGCGCCGCCCTGCACGAAGGTCTTGATGCCGGTACCCGGGAACAGCGTGGTGCCGTCGCCCTTGACCGTGTTGGCCGCGAGAAAGCCGAAGTTGGCGCCGGGAAACGCCTTGTTCACCTGGCAGGGTTCGAGGGCCGTGTGCTTGCCGCAGCCGCCGTTCTTCATGCGCAGCAGCTCGGTCTGCCCCTTGTCGAACTCGTGGTTGCCGACGGCGTTGAAGTCGATCTTCATCGCGTTCACCGCCTCGATGGTCGGCTCGTCGAGGAACAGCGCCGACACCATCGGCGACGCGCCGATCATGTCGCCGGCGGACACCACCGCGTTGTTGGGGTTTTTCGCCTTCAGCGATGCGATGGCAGAAGCCATGTACGCAGCGCCGCCCGCGGGCACCGCCACGTTGCCGCCCGCCGCGGCCGGCGCGGTGATCGATATCTTCGGCGGCTCCAGGTTGCCGTGTAGGTCGTTGAAAGCGATGAGCTTTACGTTGATCACGTCGGGTGGCGGTGTCGTGCCGGCGGGCGGATTGCCGACGGGCAGTGCCACGCTGCCGCCGCCGCCGCCGCCGCCGCCGCCGCAGGCCGCCATCGACAGTGCCACGATGCCGGCCGGTACCGCCTTGTTCCAGAACGTTCTCATCTCTAACCCCCGCAGTGAAAGGGGCGAATGCTAGAAAGCGCGCGTGACGGGACGGTGAAAACGGCTCAGGGCACCAGCGGTATGACCCCTATGGATTCACGGGCGCAGACGCCGGCGCCACCAGGCGCATCAGCAGGTTGCCGATGTCTTGCACCAGCACGACGAAGTCGGGATGGTCGCCCAGCACCGCGCTGGAGGGCATGCTCGAGGCAACCGCGTCGGCCGGGCTTTGCACGATTCGAATGCCGCCGGCGACGGTCAGCGACTGCATGCCTTCGGTGCCATCGTGGCCGTCTCCGGTCAGGACGACGGCAATCACCCTCGCACCGTAGGCGGCGCCCGCGGACTGGAACAACCGGTCCACCAGATGCAGCGAATTCTGGCCAGGAGACGCCGGCTCCAACGCGATCGTGCCCGACATCGTGACGGTCAGGCAGTGGTCGGGCGGAGAGACATAGATTCGGCCGGGGCGAACCTCTTCGCCGTGAATGGCATAGCCGATGGGCAATGGCGTGCGGCGGCCGACCACGGCCTTGATGAGCCGGTGCGTGTGAGGGTCATCGTGGAGCACGGCGAGCACGGCCGCGGGAAAGTTCGCCGGCAATGCCGAGGCTATCCGGCCAAGCGCTTCAAGGCTCCCGCGCCACCCGCCCACCACGATCAGATCGCAGCGCCCATTCGCAAGGGCTTCGTTTTGCATGGCAGGCTTTCGTTGACGGGCTCGGCGGCCATCTTCGCAGGTTTGCACCCGCTGAGCCGGCGCGCGCGGCCTCCACGCATCACTGCATTTCGCGCAACAGCCGAAAGCCAAGCAGCGTGTAGCGCGTCTGCGGGGTGTTCCAGTTGCGGAACGACGCGCGTGCGTAGAACGCCCATGTGTGCCACGAGCCGCCACGGCGGACCCGCACATCGCCGTCCGAAGGGCCCTGCGGGTCGTCCACCGGCGAGCGCGCGTAGTAGTCGTCGGCGTGCCAATCGGCGCACCACTCCCAGACGTTGCCGTGCATGTCGTAGAGCCCGAAGGCGTTGGGTGCGAACTGCCCGACCGGCGCGGTGAAGGCAAATCCGTCGCGTCCACTCAAGGCGTATGCAAGCCATTGCGGCCAGTGCACTGCGGCTTCTTCGTCGAAAACGTTCGCGCTGCCCAGCAGCTTCTGCGGCTCGTCGCCGCTGGAAAAGCGTGTGCGCGTGCCGCCGCGTGCCGCGTATTCCCACTCGGCTTCGGTCGGCAGCCGGTAGGTGGCGCCCTCCCGTGCGCTCAGCCAGCGCGCCATGGCCTTCGCATCGGCCCAGGTCACGTTGACGACCGGGTGATCGTCGCCTTGGGCAAAGCCCGGGTTGCGCCAGGAGTACCTGGGATCTCGGCCTTCGAACGCATCGCCTCGCTCCGAAGCGGCCGGATCGTAGGCAGTGTTGAAGCCGTAGGCGCCGGTGCCGTCGGCTTCGGATTCGGGCACATGGCCCGAGGCTTCGACGAAGCGACGAAACTGCCCGACGGTGACTTCGTGGCGCCCGAGCCAAAAGGGGCGCGTGATGCGCACCCGATGCACCGGGCCCTCGTCGCCGAGCTTGGCGAAGCGCGCGGGGTCGTAGTGCGGGAAAGCTGCGGCCAATGCAGGCGGCGTTTCGGCACTGCCCATCGAAAACTCGCCCGCGGGCACGCGAACCAGTGAGATGCCGACCGAATCGACGATTCCATCGGGGGCAGGCCGCAGAGGAACGGCGGCGCAGCCCGCGACCGCTGCGCAGGTCAGGAAAACGGCAGGTAAACGCATCACCCGAGCGTAGTGCTTGCCGAGCGACCGCGGCAACTTCTTGGCGGAGCGCGCCCGCGAGTCGTTCAGTAGCTCAGCTTGGGATACCAGTCGCGGCCCCGGCCCCCGGGTGTGAGGTCGAGGACCGACCACAGCGAAGCGATGTCGGGCGCGTCGCGTGGATCCTGTCCGGCGTCGGCCATCTCCAGCGTCATTTCGCTGGCCCAGAACAGGCGGACCTCGTCGCCGTCTTTCTGAAAGACCACCAGGGCGGGGTTCTCGCTGCCGTCTGCGTTGATCAGGCCCAGGTCGTTGGCGTAATCGTGCCGGCGGTCTGGACGAAGTCGAGATGGCGCCAGCCACGCTCGCGTGCAAAGGCTTGCTGGCGCTCGACAGGGCTGCGGCCCAGGATCTTCAGCGCCACCCGTTGCGAGATGTCGGCCGCGTTGCCATCCACCGCGCCGAGCCAGTTGGTGCACATCGGGCAGGGCCGGTCGCGCTCGGGTCCGTACATCCAGAAGTAGGTAACGAGCGTGTCGCGCTCACCGAACAGGTCCAGCAGCCCGACGTCGTGGCCGCTCGCGTCCTTGAACCGGTAGTCCTTTTCGATCACCGGCCCGGGCGGAAGCGCGCGGCGCTGCTCGGTCAGGAGGGTCATGTGCCGGCGAAACTCGATCTCTTCGGCCAGCAGGGCCTGGCGGGCCGCGCGGTAGTCGCCGCTTTCGCCGGGGAACGGCGTGCGCGCCTTGCCTGCCAGCTCTTGCGCCGGCCTGGCGCCTTCAGGGGCGGCCGGCAACGAGCGCCCCCGCTTCCTTGCCAGCCGTGGGCGGCAGCACTGTCGATGGGTTCTGGTCCGGCAGCGTGGGGTTGTCGGTCGGCTGCGGCGTCGGTTGAGGCCCCGGTTGCGGGCTGGGTTGCGGGTTCGGTTGCGTATCGGGCATGCTTGATCTCCAGAGTTTCGACCAAGTTACGCCGTTGCCGCCAAGGCGGTCTGTAGGACCCGGCCGCAGCGGCATGAAGCATGGCCCGCACGATCGTCCCCGTCGCTTGTTTTGAAAGCACCGCCATGACCGAATTCACGTCGTCCTGCGCCCGCGCCCTGTGCCTCCTTGTGGCGCTGTGGGCCGCAGCGCCTCTCGCAGCGCATGCACAGCTTCCCGGCTACACAGCCGGTGCGCCGAGCGCCGACGGCATCGGCAAGCGCTACATGGGACGCGAGATCTCGCAGGTCATGGGCTGGCAGGGCGCGGCCTGGCTGGAACGCGAGGAGCGCGAAAAGGAGGAGCGCACCGATCTGCTCCTGGAAGCTCTCGAACTCAGGCCCGGGCTCGTCGTTGCCGACATCGGCGCGGGCAC
>JBBJMS010000122.1:0-10538 GCA_037720315.1 Variovorax sp.
GACGCAATCGGGCTTCGGCTTCAGCCATGCGGCCGACGGCGCCAGCGGCCTCGAACTGCTGCAGCAGCGCGCACCCGACCTCGTCATCCTCGACCTGATGCTGCCCGACACGGACGGCCTCGAGGTCTGCCGGCGCATCCGCGCACTGCCCAACGGCCTGGCCAAGGTGTCGGTGCTGATGCTCACCGCCAAGGGCGACCCGATGGACCGCATCATCGGCCTGGAGATGGGCGCCGACGACTACCTGCCCAAGCCGTTCGAGCCGCGCGAACTGCTAGCGCGCATCCGGGCCGTGCTGCGCCGGCGCAGCGAACCCATGAGCGACGCGAAGGCCGCGACGGTGATGCGCTTCGGCACGCTCGAGATCGACCGCAACGCACGCACCGTCACGGCCGGCGGCGCGCTCGCAGAGCTGACCTCCTACCAGTTCGACCTGCTGGTCGCGATGGCCGAGGCGCGGGCCGCGTGCTCACCCGCGACCAGATCATGGAAGCGGTGCGCGGCCGCGAACTCGAGGCTTTCGACCGCTCGATCGACGTGCACATGGGCCGCATCCGCGCCGCGATCGAGGTCGATGCCAAGAACCCGAAGCGCATCCTGACCGTGCGCGGCGTGGGCTACGTATTCGCCAAGCAGCAGGACTAGGCATGTCGCCCCCGCGGGCCTTGCGCTCATGAGAAATCTGTATTCGCGCCACCTGTACGTCCGCATCTGGCTGGCGGTGGTGGCGGGCGTGTTCATCCTCACGCTCACTGCCAACTGGATCGTGCGCGTGGCCGCCGAGAACGAGCGCGACCGGCTCTCGGCCGTGCCGCGCGAGGTGGTGGTGCTGAATGCCGAAGACGTTCCGATCGGCAGCGGCAAGGCGCTGCGCGTCCCGGGACAAGGCCTCGAATTCGACGTGTCGCTGAGCGACGGGCGCGAGCTCACCCTGCGCGTGGCGCCGCGCGACCGCCAGACCGGCAAGGGCGGGCTGTCGCCATGGCGCACGCCG
Source organism: Variovorax sp. (assembly GCA_037720315.1). Classification (GTDB taxonomy): domain Bacteria; phylum Pseudomonadota; class Gammaproteobacteria; order Burkholderiales; family Burkholderiaceae_C; genus Variovorax. The sequence goes on from JBBJMS010000122.1 coordinate 995, forward strand.
TTCGGGCTCGGCTGGATGATCGCGCTGGTCGGCGTGGCTGTCGCCCTGGGCGTCTACCCCATCGTGCGGCGCCTCACCAAGCGGCTCGAAGTCCTGCAGCGCGGCGTGCAGCGCTGGGGCGAGGGCGACCTGTCGGTGCGCGTGGCAGAGGAGGGGCAGGACGAGGTGGCCGACCTGTCCAACCGCTTCAATGCCGCCGCGGCGCGCATCCAGGAACTCGTGCGCTCGCACAAATCGCTGTTGGCCAATGCGTCGCACGAACTGCGCTCGCCGCTCACCCGCATCCGCATGGGGCTGGAGCTGATGGGCGACCGGCCCAGCCCCGGCGCCCGCGACGAGATCGCGCGCAACATCGGCGAGCTCGATCAGCTGATCGACGAGATCCTGCTGGCCAGCCGGCTCGACGCCAAGGAAGCCGACATGGGAACGGTCGAGACGGTCGACCTGACCGGCCTTGCGGCCGAAGAATGCGCGCGGGTCGGCGCCGAGCTCGATGTGGCCGAAGACGCCCGCAGCGCCGCGCTGACCGTGCACGGCGTGCCTCGCCTGCTGCGCCGCGCGATCCGCAACCTGCTCGAGAACGCAGGGCGCTACGGCGCCGGCGAGATCGGCGTGCAGCTCGGCAGCCGGCCCGGCGAAGCCGAGATCCGGGTGAACGACCGCGGCCCCGGCGTGCCGGCCGCGTTGCGCGAGCGGATCTTCGAACCCTTCTATCGCCTGCCCGGCGCGAGCGAACGAAACGGCGGCGTTGGCCTGGGCCTGGCGCTGGTGAAATCGATCGTCGAGCGCCACGGCGCAGCGTGCGCTGCGAGGACCGGCCGGGGGCGGGGCCAGCTTCGTCATTGCGCTGCCGAACTAGGGCCAAGGCCCGAGCTGCGCATGGGGCGAACCTAGAATCCGCCCCCATGCAGAGATCGCAAATCGTCGGCCCCGCGGCCATGTTCTGGGGGCTGGCGGTGTTTATGCCGGTGGGCGTGCCGTACCTCGCGGCCCTGCTGTTGCTCATCGCGCTGATCGTGGCGGGTTCCTGGCGCGAGCGCGCAACGCGGCTGCGCGGCAACGCACTCTGGTGGCCGATCGTGGCCTATGTGGGCTGGACGCTGTTCGTGCTGGCGCTCGGGCCGCACTATCCGCAAACGCCTTCGAACCTGGTGCACGGGCTGCGCATCGCGGCCACGCTGCTGATGGCAATGGCGCTCACGCGCGATGAAGCGCTATGGGCGTTGCGCGGCTTCATGCTGATGGCGCTCGCGAACATCGCAATGATCGCGCTCTTCTACACCGTGGGATTTCCGCTCTGGGAGCCCTGGCGCGGCGTGCTCATGCTGATCGGCAACAAGTCGATCAGCAATGCGCTGCTGTTCACCATCCTCGGTGCGACGGCGGCCGTGTTCGGGCTGGCGGCGCTCGCAGAGCGGCGGCCCTGGCGCGCGTTGCCGGCCTTTGCGCTCACGCTGGCGGTGGTGGCGATCATCACCCTCACCCTGCCTTCACGCACTTCGCTGCTCGGCCTGCTGATCGTGATACCGGCCGCCTGCGTGCACCAGTGGCGGCGGCAGTTGCGCACGCTGGCGCTGGCCATGGTGTTCGGTGCCGCGGTGGTGGCGGCGGGCGTGTGGAGCTCTACGGCGGTGCAGCAGAAGTTCGCGCTGGGTGCGCAGGAGATCGAGTCCGCGCAGGGCGGCGCGGTGTCGGAGGGCAGCTGGGTCGTGCGCTACTACATGTACCGCGACACGGCGCGGATGATCGCGGACCGGCCGCTCACCGGCTGGGGCATCGGCGGCTGGACCACGCAGTGGCACGTGCGCGGGCCGAAGCTGTTGGCCGACTACAACATGCCGCACAACGATTTTCTTTGGATGGGTTCGCAGGCCGGCATTCCCGGCGCGCTCTGCCTGCTCGCCATCATCCTGGTCGGCATCTGGCAGGGCTGGCGGCGCGACGACCTTGCCGGGCGCTACGCCTTCGTCGCGATGCTGATCTTGCTGATCGCAACCAACGCCAACTCGGCGCTGCGCGATGCGCAGATCGGGCTCAGCCTGTTGTGGATGGCGGCCATCTACCTGCGTCTGGCGCAGGAGCCGGGGGATGCGTGGCGCGGGCTGCTCCCGCGCTTCACCCGGCGCCGCGCACCTCCCTGACCAACCGCTCGAGCCGCTCGGCATCGAGAACGACCAGCGCCTTCGCCTCCTTGGCGAGCAGGCCGTCGCGCATCAGCGCGTTGAGTTCGCGCGTGATCTGTTCGCGCCCGGTGCTGATCCGGCTGGCCAGGTGGGCATGGGTCGGCGCCGGTTCAAGGCGCGCACGGTTGCCGGCGATGCCGGCAGCTTTGGCAAGGCGCATCAGCTCGGCATGCAGCCGGTGCTGCACGCCGAAGGTGCTGAGGTCGATGACACGCTCCGACAACTGGCGCACCAGCGCCGCCAGACCGCGCATCACCCGTTCGGCGACCAGCGGTTCATCGCGAAGCAGTTCGAGAAATGCGGGGCGGTCGAGGATGGCAACGACGCTCGGCACGAGCGTGACCACGTCGGCGGAACGCGGGCCCCCATCGATGGCGGCGATTTCGCCGAAATGCTCGCCGTTGGACAAATCGCGAAAGGTCACCTGTCGGCCGTTCACCGAATAGGTCGTTACCCGCAATTTGCCGCGAACCAGAAAGTAGATGTCGCTCTTGTCCTCGGAGCGCAGCAACAGCGGCTTGCCGGCCGGAATGCTCTGCCACAGGCATTGCTGCGCGAGCTGTTCGAGGCGTGTTTGCGCGAGCCCCTGCAGCAGCGCCAGGGGCTGCAGCGCAAGACTCGAACGGTAGGGCTGCATGGTGGCCTCCATGGACCGGCCATCGATGAAAAGACGTGCGCTAAGTCACATCCCGAATCGGGGCCGATCGGCAAAGTGCATGGCGTGACGGCAGCGATTTCCGCCGGCCGCACACCTCAAGTCCAGGAGATTTCATCATGAATGCCAAGCAATTTCTCAGTATCTCTGCCGCCGTGCTGATGGCGCCGGTGTTCGCCCAGACGGTGCCCGCGGAACAGTGGGTCGGCGCGCCCATCCAAACGGCCGGAACCTTCAGCCGCGACGCGGTGGTTGCCGACTACGTTGCCGCTGCACGCGCGGAAGCGGCGGCACCGCAGGAGTTCCGGGTCGGCCCGGTCGATGCACGCGGCGGCGCGATGAACAGCGCCGAGGTGGCTGCCGACTTGAACCTGTGGATCAGGTCGGGCATGCGCGACGCGGCGAGCCGCGAAGACTTCGACCCCTCGGCTCCCGCCTTCCGGTCGCAGCTTTCGACGTACCGCAAGCTGCGCGGCGGGCCGGCGTTCATCGCCGAGATCCGGCGCATCAAGGGGTCGAACGTGGAAGTCACGACCAGCGCCCTGGCGGGGGAGGATGACTCCGGCTCGAACTGAGTGCGCGGCAACTACGACCAAGGGAATATTGCGAGCGCAAGGGAGCTGCGTCACAGTCGGTCGGCACAGCGCACCTGTGCCGGCCGGCCGTGCCAGAGCGGCGATCCCAGAAGCGAGGGCACGTCCATGGTCCAGAGCGATCCCGCACCGCGCCGCGCAGCAGACGCCCACGCGGATGCAGACGCATGGCAGCCTGCGAGCTTCGCGGTATGGGGCCGGCAGTGGCGCAACGATGGCGACGTGCTGCCACGCAGCATCCTGTTGCAGCATCCCGGAGACCCTTTCAAATTCCCGCTAGAAGACGCCAGGAACGAGAAGGCATTGCAGGCGGGTGCATTTGCGTATCTGGTCAGGCTGGGTGAAATCGACCCTCGTCTGGACTTGCCGGGCGGATGGCTCGACGCCCTCGAACCCGGCAAGCAGAGCCCCGCTTTCGGCTGGATGCCGGAGCAAGGCCCGATCTCGGCAGGTTCGAAGGATTTCACCGAACCGTTCGGCTCGTTTCGCGTCAGGCGCAACGCGGTCGACAGCCATGTGGTGCTGTTCGCGACGGAGCGATTCGCGGAGGAACATTTTCGCGGCTCGGGATACGGCCTGCGCATCGTGGTGCGGCTGCATGCCTTGGCGGCCGGCAAATTCGAAGGGCACATCCACGGCGTCAGCGTGAGCCGTCCCGCGGCGGGACAGGCGGCGCTGGACATCCGGAGCGCCGCTTGGACCGACGCCGCCAGCGACCTCTTGGACACGATGAAGAAGCTCGAGACTCTCGGCCGGATAGCAGCGCTCGCGGATCTTCAACTGGACACGGTGCGCATCCGCGGGCTGAGCGTTGAATCCGACGCTGCCGGCAAAGCGCATATCGAATGGCGCGGCGTCGGCATGCTTGCCGGCTCCGGACCGGGCGTGCCCGGAACGCCTTGCGCGTACACGGTACGGCTGCACAGCGACGGCGGCGGCGCCCTGCTGCATCGCACCGTGCTGGTTGCCGATGCTGCCGGGCGGGCCAACGTCTTCCTGCGCGATCCGGCGTCGCAAGGCCCGGTCGTCACCTGGCGCGGGCGGCGGCCGAGCCGCAGAGACCAGGCTCTCGATCCGTTTCGACCGACCGAAGAGATCACGACTTCCATCCAGAAGCCGCTCGCGGACGGCACGCGCGTCAAGGTCCTGCCGTGCCCGCGCTTCGTGCCTTCCGACAAGGCAAACCAGGCGGGCGCCAGGCCGGTCAGTTTGCCGGGCAGCGGGCCGGAGATGCGAAGCGCGGACGCGGCCGCAGTGCAGGGCTTTCGCCATGCGCGCGAGTTGTTCCGCAGACTGGAAGCCTACGGCTTGCCGCCGAACAGCTACTTCCGCGTCGTCAAGCCCGCGCTGCACGTCGCCTACCGCTCGGGCATATCGCCCGGCCCGGGCAAGGACGGCCGGACCGTCAACGCGCGCGTGACGCCGGAGAACTGGCCGGCAAGCTTCATTGCAACGCCGCAAGAAGGCTTCGGGCGACCGGCGCTGCAACTGCACCTTGCCTGCGCAGATCTCTCGCGCCGCACCCGCAAGCCGTGGGACGCGAAAGATGGCCGCTCGCGCGCACAGCCGTTCGGCATCGGCGCCGACGCCCGCTGGATGTGGCACGAATTCGGCCATGTCCTGCTGATGGCGACGACGGGTGAACTGGAGCTGCGCTTCGCACACAGCCCCGGCGACGCGCTGGCGGCGATCCTGATGGACCCCGACTCGACGTTGCGAAGCGACCCGCTCTGGCGCTTTGCGACTTTTCCCTGGGTGTTCCTGCCGCGGCGGCACGACCGGTGTCCGCTGCATGGCTGGAGCTGGGACGGCGCCATCCATGCCGAACTCGCCCGCGTGCCCGACGCCGAGCAGCCGCGGCGCAAGGGCTACCGAAGCGAGCAGATCCTGTCGTCCTCGCTGTTTCGCCTCTACCGCTGCCTCGGCGGCGACGCGCAGGACGAATCCGAACGACGCCGTGCGTCCCACTACACGGCCTACCTGCTCATGCATGCGCTGCAACTGCTGGGCGACGCGCGGGTGGTGCCGGCCCGCACGCCCGAAGACCTGGTGTTCGCATTGATCCTTGCCGACATCTGCACCGGCGCATGGAGCGCGATCTTTCCGGCGCAGAGCGGCCCTTACCTGCGCACCGGCGGCTGCGCGCACAAGGCCATCCGCTGGGCTTTCGAGGCGCAGGGGCTCTATGTCCTGCCGGGCCAGGACGGCAACGCACCCGGCGCGCCGCCGCCGGTGGACGTGTTCATCGAGAGCGGAAGGCCGGAGGTCGAAGCGACGCCGCAAGCCGACATCCCCTTCGGCCCGGGGAACTACCAGCCGATATCGCTGCACTGGCAGGCGGATTCCGGCAACGCGGTTCCGCAGTGGCAGGCGCATGAGGACGCCGTGCGCGTGCATGCCGACGGCAGCATCGGCGTGGAGGTGCGAAACCGCGGCCAGCACACGGCCGGCGATGTCGAGGTGCGCGTGTGGCTGGCCGAGTGGCCGCCGGACACCCCGCGCCCGGCCTGGCCCGATGCGCAGCGCTGGACGCCCGCGCAGCCGTTTCCGGCGCCGGCCCAGTCGGTTGCGCCCGGCGGCGTTGCGGGATTCGGGCCGTTCAGCCCCGCCGCCATCCCCGCGGGGCGCTACATCGTGCTCGCCGAAGGCGACTGCCCGGACGACCGAGCCAACACCCGTGCGGACACCGGGCTTGCATGCGCGGTGCTGCCGACGCCGCTCGAAGACCTCGTCGCCAACGACAACAACCTGGGGCTGCGCGTGGCCGGCTGAGCGGGGCCGGCGCCGAGCCGCTTCGCTACCAGGGCGTCTGCCACTCGGCCGTTGCCTTGGCAAGCACCATTCGCAACGCCGGCGCATCGATGCGGTTCGCCGCAGTCGGCTCGTGGAGCAGCGCGCGCCACAATCCCGCCGCCAGGTGGCGACCGGCGGACGAGTCGGACGGATAGTGCACGCCGATGCGCTCCCGGTTCTTCGCGAGCCGGGCAGCCAGCCACAACAGCGGCGAGGCAATCGGCTTTGTCCCTGCGAGCGGATCGGCCCCCGACGGGTCCGCCACCGGGCCGCCGTGCGACCCATCGAACTTCCTGAAGACACCGTGGCGCTGCTGCAGTGCCGGAATCTCCAGCAGCAGGAGTGCGATCAGGTGGCCGAGCGTCGAGTGGCCGCTCGGAAACGCAGGATGCGCCGGCGGGCCGAAGGGCGGCAGCAGCCCGGGGCACAAGGTCGAGGGACGAACCCGCTTGAATTCGTCCTTCCACCGCATGTAGGCGACGTTTCCGATCGCGAGCCCGCAGGAAACGAGCTCGACGGTCCAGGGATGGCGCGCCTGGCTGGCACCGATGAAAGCCAGCATGTACCCGGCAAGGTCGTCCGCCTGGGCCTCCGCTTCCGCCAGGTAGTTGCCGCGGTCGTCTTCCATCAGCTGCTGCAACTGCTCGATTTCCGCACGGATGAAAGGCCATCCACTGCCGCTCGCCGCCGGATTGCCATTCAAGATCGCCGCTCTCCAGCCATTTCTGGTTGACCAGGGCGGCAGCGCCGACGTTCCACACGGCATGCCCGGCGGCGAACTCCCTGGCGGCGCGTATCGAAGGCAACGACGGGTCGAGCCCTTTCAACCACTCGGAGAGCTTTGCATCGAAGGGGAGCGTCCAGAACTGCAAGGCAGGGTCCCAGTCGTCGACGGTCCACACGAGCGGCGCGCCATTGACGGCGTAGGGATTGATCTTTTCCTGGTGCGCGAAAGGCGGGCTGCCGCTGTCGTCGGGCGTGATGTCGAGCGACCACGGGCGGAAGCGAAGATCCCAGGGCGTTGCGTAGTAGCTGCGGCCGGTTGCGAAGCCTGCGCCTGCGCCCGCTCCTGCACCCGCACCCGCGCCTGCACCTGCACCCGCGCCTGCACCTGCACCTGCACCTGCACCTGCACCGGCGCCGGCGCCGGCGCCAGCGCCAGCTCCAGCTCCAGCGCCAGCCCAGCTCCAGCTCCAGCTCCAGCCCCCGCCCGCCCCAGCCCCAGCGCCGGCACCTGCACCGGCTCCCGCTCCTTGACTCATGGCGATTCCCCTTTGGAATGAACTGGGTGAAAACAGCGTCTTCAGGCCGGGAGGCCGGCAGCGCGCAAGCCATCGGCGAGGCGCTGCAGGTCTTCGGGGCGACGCAACGGGTACCACTCGATGAAGGTCGAAACGCGGAACGTCGGCTCGATGGCAAGCAGGTCCCGCGCCACTTCGTGCGCACCGGCCGTGTCGCCGGACAACGCCAGCGACGCCGCGAGCGTGCGCTGCGCCGCGATGAAGCGCGGGTTCGCGCGGCTCGACTTGCGGGTCCACGCCACGGCCTCGTCATAGCGCCCCGCCACGAATTCGGCGATGCCGGCAACGATCCAGAAGTAGAAGTTCAGCGGATCGTAGGGATTCAATCGCCACAGGTTCTGCAACCTTTCCAGTGCCTCTTCGGACTGCCCGAGATAGGCCTTGGTCAATGCGCTCAGCCCCCAGACGAACGCCGAGTTCTCGTCCAGCGCCAGCGCCCGGTCGAACAGGTCGTTCGCATGGTCGAGCTCCTTGGCGAGAAAGCCGTGTACGTGCGCCGCGATACACAGCACGAACGGGTCTTCGGGGTCCAGTTCGAGCGCGCGGTGCGACGCGGCGAGCGCGCGGCGGCGGTCGAAAGCCGGATCGGCCGAGCGCCCTTCGCCCAGCACGAAGACGAGCGCCCACGCGGTGTAGGCATGTGCCTGGGCATAGCCGCCGTCGAGCTGCAGCGCGCGATCGAGCAGCTGCTGGGCTTCGGCGTAGCTCTCGTCGGTGAAGCGGTAGAGGCGAGACATCGCCTTCAGCACGCAGTCGTAGGCATCCAGGCTTTCGGTCGGCCATGCGCCCGCACGCGCGGTCTCGACGGCACGCACGCTCGGCTCGAGCGACGCGATGATGCGCGCGGCGATGCGGTCCTGGAAGTCGAACACTTCTTCATTGCCGCCATCGAAGCGCTGCGACCACACCGACCGGTCGCCGGTGATGTCGAGCAGCTCGACCCGTATGCGCAACCGCGCGCCCTGGCGCCACACGCTGCCGTCGAGCAGAAAGCGCACGTCGAGTTCGCCAGCGATCTGGCGCAGGTCCTGGTCGCCCCGGCCCCGATAGCGCAGCGTCGAATTGCGCGCGATCACGTACATCGAACGGCTGCGCGACAGGCCGGTGATGATCTCGTCGGTGATGCCTTCGCCGAAGTACGCATCCTCGTCGCCCGCTGCGGCGTTGCGGAAGGGCAGCACCGCGACCGTGGGGCGCGACGACCATTGCAGATAGGGCTGCGGCACGCGCTGCATGCCGTCGCTGCCGAGCCAGTCGACCAGGAACACGCGCACCGGCTGCGCAATGTTCTTCATGGGCGGCGTGCCCATGTCGGTGAACTTGAGCGGCAGGCGATTGGTCACGAACTCCCGCACGCGCGAGGTGACCGCGATCTGCCCGCGGCCGGCGGCCTGGTGGATACGCGACGCGACGTTCACGCCGTCGCCCTGCAGCACACCGTCGTCGTCGATGATGTCGTCCACATTGACGCCGATGCGCAGCTCCAATGAAAAGGGGTCGGACGCATCGTGCCGGGCGTGCTGCATGCGCTGCAGCTCCGCCGCCCAGCGCACGGCGTCGACCACGCTTGCAAACTCGACCAGCAATGCATCGCCCGCAATCTCGGCGACCTTTCCGCCATGCCGCAGCAGGAGCGGCTCGATGATTTCGCTGCGAAGGTCTCTCCATCGGCGCACCGCCTCCACGTCGTTCGTGGCGATGAGCCTGGAATAGCCTGCGACATCGGCAAACGCGATGGCGGCCAGCCGCCGCTTCAGGGTGGACATCCCTTCCTGAGAGGTGGATGCCCAAGCGGTGGTCATGCGGGCAAGTATCGCCAGCCGTCGCGCATCGCACAAGGCTGCGCGATGCCGGCCAAAAGGCCTAGGCCCTCAGTGGTGGCGGCCGGCCGCCTCGCCGGCCTTCAGCCGGTAGACGGTGCCGCAGTACGGGCACTTGGCCTCGCCGGTGCGCGCGACATCGAGATAGATCTTCGGATGCGCGCTCCACAGCTTCATGTCGGCCATGGGGCTCGGGCAG
>JBBJMS010000021.1:0-29745 GCA_037720315.1 Variovorax sp.
CGACAGCCGGCTCATGACAGGCTCGGGCACTTTGGCCGGCGCGAATACACCAAACCAGGCGCTGACCTCGAAGCCGGGGAACCCGCTTTCGGCCACCGTCGGCACGTCGGGCAGCAAAGGGCTGCGCCGGCTGCTCGTTACCGCAAGTGCCCTCAGCTTCTGGGTGCGGATATTCGGAACCGACGTGCTTTGCAGGTCGAACATCATCGGCACATGGCCCGCCATCACATCGGACAGTGCCGGTGCGCTGCCGCGGTACGGCGCATGCAGCAATTTGATCTGCGCGGCCGAAGCCAGCATCTCACCGGCCAAGTGATTGGAGGTGCCGGGTCCGGCGGACGCATAGCTTATGCTGCCCGGCTCCTTTCTGGCCGCTAAGACCACGTCGGCGAGACTCGCATAGGGAGCGCCAGCATTCGCAACGAGCACGAATGGAATGGATGCGAGCGGCGACACCGGTGCGAGGTCTTTCAGCGGGTCGTATCCCACCTTGCTCATGGCGGGATTGATAGCTTGCGAACTTACCGTGCCCATCAGCAGGGTGTAGCCGTCCGGCCGAGCCTCGGCCACGTAGCGCGCACCGATGGCCGTACCCGCGCCTGCCTTGTTCTCCACAGTCACCGGCTGCCCCAACCGCTCGGAAAGCTTCTGGCCGATGGTCCGCGCGAGGATGTCCGCAGAGCCGCCGGGAGGGTAAGGAACGACAAGCGCGACGGGCCGCATGGGATACCCCTGGGCCAGCGCATCGGCGGGCGCGAGGACAAGAAAAACAGCCAGCGCCACGAAAGGGCCGCCGAGCTTGTGCAGGATTTTCGTCAAGAGAGACTCCACTGCCAGGTTTGGAAAGACACATGCTCACGCGGGCTCGCATTGCAGCCGCACAACTGGTTGCAGCGGCTTCGCGTTGGCTCCGGCTTTGCTCCGCCCAATGGTGCGAACGAAGACCTCGATTTGTCCAATACGTTTCCCGGGCGCTCTCGATACCTCGTTCGAATCACTTTCGCTTCGCGGGCGCCACGGTGCGGCCTCCGTCCGCCGTCCGTTTGGCCACGGCAAGAAAGGACTGAACGACCGGGTTGTCGCTGCTCGTGGCATAAGCGAATTGCAAGCGGTAGCTCGGAGGCGAGCGAGCGTCCGCGATGTCAAGGAACACAACATCGTTCATCCGCAGCATGCGCATGGAAGCTGGCACCAGGGCAATGCCCAAACCACCTGCGACCAGCATCAGGATGGCTTGCATCTGCGAAGCCTCTTGCACCACCTTCGGCAAAAACCTGCGGCCTGACACGCGCCGAGCAAGGCCGCCACGAAGCCAGCGCCCTCGGAAGCGCGGAAAGAAATGAACGACTGGTCTGCGAGCTCTCGGATCTTCACACTCTGGCGCGATGCGAGCGCATGGTCCGAAGGCACCACGATCACGAATCGCTGCGCCTGCAGGTCGACCAGATGCAGCCCGCGCGCATCGTAGACCGGACCGACCACCAGCGCCAAGTCGACCTCGCCCCTGTTCAGGTCCATCAGCTGGCGCGCCGTCGTCTCGGCCGTGAGTTGCAGCTGGACTTTTGGGTACGCCTGCTGGAAATGCTTGAACATCTCGGGTAGCACATCGAGCGCCGCGCTTGGCACAAACGACAGGCGCAGCGAGCCTTCCAGCCCCTGCCCTGCGCGCAGCGCGCGCTCCGCCGCCATCTGTATCTGCAGTAGCAGACGCTGGCAGTCTTGGTAGAACACCTGCCCCGCCGGGGTGAGACGAACACGCTGGCGGCTGCGGTCGAGCAGCGACGTGCCAACCTTCCGCTCTAAGTTGTGGACGGCGACGCTAAGCGGCGGTTGCGACATGTGCAGACGTACCGCCGCGCGGCGGAAGTTGAGCTCTTCGGCGACGGCGACGAACTGCCGCATCTGTCGGACTTCGATCATTGGAGGAACCTCGATTTCCGGTAAGGGCGAGTGCCCACCTTATCGGTCGCGGCCGGCGAAAGCGATAGTTCAAACGAATAAGGCTGCACTTCCAACGGTATTGGATGTATCAGCCGCCAGTGTCTAGCATGGGGCCATGCAACCCTCACTGCTCGAAGAAATTTCTGTTGTTCCCAACCCTTACCCGGTGGTCTCCGAAGTCGGCTATCCCGAGGTATGGCGCCTGTGCACTCAGGCCCGAGAACTGGCGTGGGATCCTGCCGCCGACATTGACTACAGCGATCTGAGCGAGGCCGAGTTGCCGCCCGAAGTGAGGCAGGCGGGCGCCGAATGGTGGAGCCTTCGGGCGTGGATGGAGCATGGTGCCACGCCCTACGGGGCGGAGCGCCTGCGCGAGGCGATCTTCGAACACCAGCCGTTTGAGATCAAGCAACACCTCAGCAACTTCATTGCCGAGGAGTTCCGGCACCATGAGGCGAGCTTCCGCATCGCAGAGCACCTCGACCGGTATGAGCCCACGCCGCGGGCCGACTACTTCAAGGACATCATTCCCCGCTTCCATGACGAGAAGGACGAGAAGGCGATGAGCTTCTTCGCCGGCCTGTCGGTAAACACGCTATTCGAGCAGCTGTCTGGCGAACTGCTGCAGGCGCGCTACGAGAACGCGCGCTTCGAATCCATTCGCGAGGCCTGCCGGCTCATCCTGCGCGACGAGGCCCGACACATCCAGTTTGGTCGCATCATCATGCGGCGCTTCTTCAGCGAGCTGCCCGCCAATGAAAAGAAGACGATCGGCGAGAAGGTGGCGAAGAAGCTGCGCGGCAGCCTGCTCAACGGCGTGTACGCGGTGGTCAACCTGCCGGCGGATGAGCGCGCACGATCGGGCCGGAAACGCGCTCTCGCGGCCGAACACGGGCTAGGCGCCACGCATCCGGATGAGGAAATGGACATCATCCGCCGGGGCATCGACAAGATCCGCGAGGACGTCGGGATCTACGGGGTCGAAATTCCGCGGATCCCTGAACTTGACGACGGGGTGCACTGACGATGAAGACCGTGGGCAATATCGTTCTTCCAGCTGGTATCGCTGCCCCAGTCGGCCCTTACAGCCACGGCGTCCGCGTTGCAGGCACGGGCATGTGGCTGCACATCGCCGGCCAAATCGGACTCTCTGCCGACGGCCGGGTGGCCGAGGGGTTCGAAGCGCAGGCGCACCAGGCCTGGGCCAACCTGACGGCCGTGCTGAACACGGCCGGCATGGACGTCTCGCACTTGGTGAAGGTCAGCACGTATCTCACGAATTCAGACGACCTGAAGAAGCTGGGTCCGATCCGAGCGAACTATCTCGGCGAGGCGCGACCGGCCTCGACCCTCATTGTCGTGCAGGCGTTGGCCCACCCATCCTGGTGCTTCGAGGTGGAAGCCTGCGCCTTCCGGGAAGCGTGAGTTCGGACTTGTCGAGCCGCGCGGCACGGCCGGACGAACACACCCGACAGCTGCAGCAGATCGGGCCCCTGTGGCAACGGGACATACGTGCCGCGGGCGAGCGCATCAAGCAAATCTACTTGCCTTTGTTGGCGGTCGCGCCGAAGGCTGGCTTTGCCATCGAACGCGAAGTCGCCTACGGAGCCCATGCACGGCAGGTGCTCGATGTCTATCGCCCGGACGGTGCGAGCAACGCACCCGTGGTGGTCTTCGTGCACGGCGGGGCCTTCGTGCGCGGCAGCAAGGACATCAACGGCGAAATGTATGGCAACGTGCTGGCCTGGTTTGCGCGACATGGCTGCCTGGGTATCAACGTCGAATACAGGCTCGCTCCCGAGGCTTCGTATCCGCAGGGCGCGCACGACGTCGCAGCTGCCTGCGCGTGGGTTGCAAGGCATGCCAACGACCACGGTGGCGACCCGACCCGCGTCTGCCTGGTCGGCCACTCGGCCGGCGGCACGCACGCTGCAAGCTATGCCTGCGATCCAGCGCTGGGCCACATGGGTCGCAATGTGCGATGCATGGTGCTGATATCGGCCAGGCTGCGCGCCGACGTGCTGCCCGAAAACCCCAACGCGGGCGGCGTGCGCGCGTATTTCGGCGAGGACCCGCGGACGCACGAAGCACGCTCGCCGCTCACGCATGCGGCATTTCTGGACTTGCCTGTATTCATCATCAATGCCGAATACGAGAACCCGTTGCTCGACGTCTACGGCCTCGAGCTGGCGTGGCGCATCGGCAAGGCAAGGCGGGTGGCGCCACGCCACATGACGCTGGCAGACCACAACCATGTGTCGATCGTGGCGCACATCAACACTGCTGAACGTTGCCTTGGCGAGCAAATCCTCGATTTCTTCGACGCAACCTGCCGATAGCTTGCGGACGACCGCGCACGCAGCTGCTCTGGCCCATATCCACGGGCGATCGCGCGGATGTACTTTAGTCGGCAACTCACAGCGGGTTTACGCAATTCGATGGATGCCGATGCCATAACGCGCTCTGACCAGGACGGCGCTGCACTTCATGCGGACATGGCTGTAGCGTTCTCCGCGCGAGTACGCATATGGACAGAATCGGTTCTTGCGGCAACGCGAGGCAGGTTTTAGATTTCGATCACCACGGTGGGTTGCCCTTCGGCGACACGACCATGGACCACCAGGAGATCAATCCGTGCCTCAGGCCATCCTCCTCCACCAGGACCCCGCGAACAAAGTTAGCGCCTCGGTTGTTGACATCAGCGACGCCGAATTCCCGCAGTCCGAAGTCACCCTGCGCATCGAGCATTCTTCGCTGAACTACAAGGACGCACTTGCCATCGTGCATGGCGAACCCGTGGTGCGCACCTGGCCCCATGGTGCCGGGCATCAACGGCGCTGGGGTGGTCGAGCGCAGCTTGCATCCTTCGTTCGCTGCCGGTGACCGCGTCATCCTCAATGGCTGGGGCGTGGGCGAAAAACATTGGGGATGCCTGGCGCAGAAGGCGAGCGTGATGGCCGCCTGGCTCGTGCCCATGCCGGCAGCGTTCGACAGTCGCATCGCAATGGCGCTCGGCACCGCCGGCTACACGGCCATGCTTTGCGTGCTGAAGCTGCAAGACCATGGAGTCAAGCCGTCCGACGGCTAAATCCTGGTGACAGGCGCCGCGGGCGGCGTGGGCAGCGTCGCGATCAGCCTGCTGGCCGGCCGAGGGTACAAGGTCGTTGCGAGCACCGGCCGGCTCGAGGAAGCGGCCTACCTCAGGTCGCTGGGTACCGCCGATGTCATGGATCGAGCAACGTTGTCGGCGCAGGGCAAGCCCCTGGCGCGCGAACGATGGGCGGGCGTCGTCGATTCCGTCGGCAGCCAAACCCTGGCGAATGCCTGCGCCTCCACGAAGTACGGTGGCGTCGTCGCCGCATGCGGGCGTGCACAGGGCATGGACCTGCCGTTGACGGTGGCCCCGTTCATCTTGCGCGGGGTCACGCTCGCCGGTGTTGATTCCGTGATGGCGCCCAAGGAGCTGCGGCTTCGCACATGGTCGCGCCTGGTGGAGGAGATCGACCTGGGTGTGCTGGCCACAATCTCGCGGGAGGTCGACCTGCACGGCGCGATTGCCCTGGCGCCGAAACTGCTGGCAGGACAGGTGCGCGGCCGCGTGGTGGTGAACGTGAATGGCTGACATGCGGCACCTGTTGAACCCCCGCTCCGTCGCTGTCGTTGGCGTCTCGTCCCGCGCCGAAGCGCTGGGCAATCGCGTGCTGCGCAACCTCGCGCGAGCTGGCTATTCCGGCAATGTCTACGGGGTGAGCCCTCGCGAAAAAAGCGCAGAAGGATTCGAATGTTTCCCCGGCTTGCAGGCGCCCCCGCAGATTCCCGAATGCGTGGCCATTGCGCTATCTGCAGAGAAGGTACTGCCCGCCTTGGAAGAAGCCGCGGCGAGAGGCTCCAAAGCAGCGGTGGTCTTCGCCAGCGGGTTTTCCGAGGTCGGTGGGCGCGGACGTGAGTTGCAGCGATCGCTCGAGTCGTTCTGCCACAGGAGCGGAATGCTCGTGTGCGGGCCCAATGTGCTCGGTGTGCGCAGCCTGCATGCCCAGTTCGCCCTCTATAGCGCACCCTTGCCCGAGAAGCCGGTCCCGGGCGGCATCGCCATCGCGGCGCGTTCCGGCTCCGCCTGCGTGGCCCTCAGCAGCACGGGCCGCTTCGGGTTGTCCAACGTGATCTCCGTCGGCAACGCGGTGGCGCTGGATGTCGACGACTACCTGGAATGGTTCGCAGCCGATCCGAACACGCGCATGGCGTGCCTTTTCCTCGAAGCGATTCGCCGTCCGGACCGCCTCGCCGCCGCCGCGGCCGCCATGCGCGCCGCGGGCAAGCCGATCGTCGCGCTGAAAGTCGGCCGCACCGCCATGGGCGCTGCTGCTTCGGCTGCGCACACCGGATCGCTCGCGACGTCCCACACCGCGGCGGCTGAATTCCTTAAATAGGCGGGCATCGCCGTCCTCGGCGATCTGGACGAGATGGTCAAGGCATGCACCCTCTTCAGCACCTGCGCCCGGCAGCCGCGCGGGGACGGAGTTGCCGTCATCAACATCAGCGGTGGCGAAGTCGCGTTGACCTGCGACCTGGCCCATGACGTTGAACTGCGCTTCCCCGCACTGGCTCGCGCGACCAACAATGCGCTGGTGTCGGCGCTGCCGGACTATGCGACGCCAGCCAATCCACTCGATGCGACGAGCGCCGCGCTTTCGGACCCGCATATCTACGTGAAAGCCATGCAGGCCCTGCTCGGCGATCCGCAAGTCTCGCTCGTTGCCGTGTCCCAGGACTGCCCCGCCGGCTTGAGCGACGAAGCCGCGCGGGGCTGTCGAAAGCTTGCCGTTGCAACGCTCGAAGTCAGCGAAGCCGCGTTAAAACCCATTGTCTTCTACAGCAATGTCGCGGGTCCGTTGCATCCCTTGACCGTAGAGCCCCTGCTCGGGAGCCGGGGGCCTGTGTTGCATGGCGCGAAGCCGGCCCTGGCCGCCATTCGCGCGTTCGTGGATTGGCACAACCGCGTTCCGGGCGTGAAGCAAAAGGTTGATCATTTCTCACCCGATTCGGGTTGGCGTGACAGGCTGTCATCGGGACGAGCGCTGACTGAACATGAAGCAAAGCGGTTCCTTGCAGAACATGGGATTCGGGTCACGAGAGAGTCGTTGGCCTCGTCCGCTGTAGACGCGGTGAAGGTTGGCGCCGGAGGTGGCTGAACAACGACACCGATCCTCGAGCGCTATCAAGATTTTGACCCGAACCTGGCTTGCGAGTAGCTTCGGAATGTCACGACTTGAAGCTCGCAAAGGGAACGATTCGGGTGCTGACCGGCGGCAGGTTTGTCAACGCCACGCAGGCAGCGTGCGGCGAAGATCCATCAGCCACGCGACCGCCGCGCGCGCGTGGGCGAACTGATCCGGCGTGAGCGCTCCAATTGCCCCTTAGGTCGAATTAAGACATCTTGGGACCCTGCACTTGGCTAGAACGCGTGACGGATGCCGAGTTCGGTGCCGGTCGAAGCACGGTTCGGAGCAGTGATGACACCGGCAAGTGCTTGTGCCGCGCCATTGCGATTGCGCAGGCGGGCGATGGTGGTGTAGACCGCAGTGCGTTTCGACAGGTTGTGCACGTAGCCGAGCGCCAGCTTGGACGAGGTTGGCTGCGCAAGATTGCCGCCCGGCTCGCGCTTGTAGCGCGCATAGGAAGCCTTGATCTCGCCGGCGCCGATGGGAAGGATGAAACCCAGCAGCGCGCCCTTGCCGTCGACGCGGCCGAGCGATTCGGTGTAGTACTCCCCCGTGAGTTTCAGGTTCATCAGCGGTGCGAAGGTGTACGACGCCCCTAGATTGGAGACGCGCAGATCTCCGGTCGCGTAGGTCGTTTTGCCGGTGGCGAGCGCCACGTTCAAAGGACCGCTCAAGTAGCCTACGCGCACGCCGGCGTAGTTGCCATCCCTCCGGTTAGGAATCGGAATGGGCCCCGGCAACACGGAGTTGTTGTTGTTCTCGCCCATTGCGTACATGACCTGGCCATAGAAGCCGCCCAGGTTCGGCGGCAGGAAATAGCCAATGCTGTTCGATGCGCGAGTGCCGGTGGGTGCCGTCAGGCCGCCCAGGCCTGAGAAATAAATCTGGTTGGAACCGATGCCCCCGCCGGTGCCGAACGGATCAAAGATCGCAGTGTTCCAGAAGGTCGGCGTGTAATCGCGGCCCAAACGGACCTCCCCCAAGCCGCCCGACAGGCTTACTGTCGATCGCCGGTTGAAACTGAGCGCACCGACACCTGCGCCTCCGCTGGACTGGTTGTTGGTGTTGGAATTGAAGCCGATGCCGCTGTCGTTCTGCAACCCGGCTTCCAGCCAGAAGCCGGCCGACAGGCCGCCGCCCAGGTCTTCGTTGCCGCGAAACCCGAGGCGGCTGAAGCTGTTGGCACTGTTGGTCAGCTGCCATTTGCTGGTCGAGCCAGTGCCGGAGCCCGTGGTGTAGGCGACGGCTGCATCGACCACGCCGAAGAGCGTGATGCTGGATTGCGCGCAGGCCCAGGGCGCGGCCATGCATGCGGCCATGGCCACAAGGGATGTCTTCATCGGTTTTCTTTCTAGGGAGGGAGGGAATCAGATGTCCAGCACGAGCGGACCGCGTTTGCACCCAGAGACGCAAATCATCATGGTCTTGTTCGACGCACGTTCGGTCTTGGTGAGGATGCCGTCGTGGTGGTCGATCTCCCCCGCGAGCACCGCCGTTTCGCAGGCGCCGCAGACGCCTTCCTTGCAGCTGTGATCGGGACTGAATCCGGCGTCGATCAGGCTGTCGAGGATCGACTTGCCGGCCGGCACCTCGACGGTCTTGCCGCTCTTCGCGCATTCAACCGTGTAGCTCTGCGTGGCGCTCGGCGCCTCGACATGCACGGCCGCGAAGCGTTCGACATGCGCGTTGGCGTAGCCGAGCTGTTCGCAACTGCGCTCGAAAGCATCGAGCATGGGCGTCGGGCCGCAGCAATAGTAGTGGTCGCTCGCGCTCTTGCCCGCCAGGAGTGCCGCGAGATCTGGCGGGGCTGCCTTTTCGTCGTCGAAGTGCCAGGTCAATTGAATCGACTTCTCCCGCGCCAGCGCCTCGATCGCGTCGCAGAAGGCAGCTTCCCTGCGCGTGCGCGCGCAGTAGAGCAACTCTACCGGCTTGCCGATGGCCGCCAGTCGCTGCAGCATGCACCAGATGGGCGTCACGCCGATGCCACCGGCCACCAGCACCGAGCGCTCGGCGCTTTCTTCCAGTTTGAAGTTGTTGCGCGGCGCCGAAATCGGGAGGGTCATGCCGACGCGCAGCTGCTGGTGCACGTAGCGCGAGCCGCCGCGGCTTTTGCGGTCGTTCAGCACGCCGACCACATAGCGCTGCCGGTCCGTCGACGGGTTGCACAGCGAATAGCTGCGCACCAGGCCGTTGGGCAGGTGCAGGTCGATGTGGGAGCCGGCTTCGAAAGCGGGGAAATCCACCGCAGGGGTTGCCGGGCGGAATTCGACGCTGACGATGCCGTCGGCTTCGTAGCGCATGGTGTGCACGAGCGCATTCAGCGTGGGGGAAGACATGGCGGAACCTCGACGATACGTAGGGGGTCAGGCCGCCTCGGCCGCGGCCAGTTGCGCCTGCGCCAACCCGCGCATGTGGCGGCGAAGGCGCACGATGCCGAGGTCGTGCTGGTAGAGCGCCTCGTGCTGGTTCGCGTCAGGCTCCATGTTCTCCAGCAACACGCGGTCCTGCTCCAGCACATGCCAGTGGCGGGCTTCAAGCCGGTTCTTGTAGAGGAAGCGCCAGGTGTCGCGCTCCCAGCCCGCGGGCAGCTTGCGCGCGCGCCAGAAGAAGACCGCCGACATGCTGGGCGAAATCGGCGTGACGCCGCCGATGATGATGAAGTTGCCGCCTGGGCCGCCGGTCTTGGGGTAAGGAATCTCCAGCCGCATCCAGTGGATGCCAGTGTCGGCCCACTCGGTCCAGTCGAAGTTGACGTTGCGCTGGCCTTCTTTCTCGAACACGAAGCCGCCGTCGGTCGGCCGGATGCCGAACTTCGCGCTTGCATCGCCTTCGGCCATGGAGTGCGACTGCTTGTGCAGATAGGAGCCGTGCATCGGATCCATCACGTTGTCCAGCACGTATCGGTACTCGCCCTTCCACTCTGTGTAGCAGAGGAAAGCCGAATATTCGGCATCGTCGGCGAGCTGCTCGGGCAGCACCAGCGGCGGCGGCGTGTCGACCGGCTCCTTCGAGTTGTAGAGGAACACGGCGCCGGCACGTTCCTGCACGTGGAAGTGGTGCGTGGCATGCGAGCCTTCGAGCTTACAGCCCGGGCTGCCGGGCACGCGCGCGACGACGCCGTCGAAGCGCACCTCGACGCCGTGGTACGGGCACGAGAGGCGGTCGCCCAGCACCACCCCCTGCGACAGGGGCGCGCCACGGTGCGGGCAGCGGTCTTCGAGCGCGTGCAGCGTGCCGTCGGTGTCGCGCCACAGCGCGAGCTTGCGGCCCAAGCGGCGCAGCGACACGGGGTTCTCGCGGATGAAGCCGGACGGGCAGATCGGATACCAGAGGTCCTTGAGGCCGGTTTCGAGCAGATGGTCGACAGGGTCGTCGTGGGCAGTGGCGGCGGTCATGGTGTTCTCCTCAAAGGCCGAGCACGGCCATTTCCTTGCGGTACAGCGATTCGGTCCAGGGTTGCCCGCTGGGCGTGACCAGCCCGCTGTCATTGAGCTTCTCGACGAGGCCGGCCAAGTCGTGGATGCCTTCGGCATAGGCGCGCTCGATCAGCTCGCCAAGCAGGTCTTCGTAGGTGGTCGCGGGGCGCTGGCGCGCCTGATGGGGTTCGAGGTAGCGGTCTTGCATCGTGGGCTCCGGAGGATGGGTTATGAGGTCAGGCCGTGGCAACGTCTGCGAGCGGCACGACCCACGCGTCGTAGCCATAGACCCAGTCGGCATTGCCGCCTTCGCGCAGCCAGTTGTTGCCGCGCGAACCGAGCTGGACCTGGCTCGCGCGTTCGATGCGGGCCTGCTCGTAGCGCTGCAGCGCGCCGGCAACATCGCTCACCGCGACGCCTTCGAGATGGCGGGCCAACACCACCGCGTCTTCGATCGCCATGCCTGCGCCCTGCGCCATGAAGGGCAGCATCGGGTGCGCCGCATCGCCGAGCAAAGCCATGCGTCCGGCCGACCAGGCCGGCATCGGGTCGCGCTCGTACAGCGCGGTCTTCAGGACCGTGTCGCAGGCGTCGAGCAGCGCGCGCGCCTCGGGGTGGTAGGCCACGTACTGTTCGCGCAGTTCCTCGACGCTGCCCGGCGCGGTCCACGATTCGAGCTGCCAGCTGTCCTGCGGCGTGGTGGCAAAAATGAAGATGTCGCGGCCGCGGTTCAGCGGAAAAGTCACGATCTGGCTGTTCGGATTGGGCCCCCACCACTTGGTGAAGGCGCCGAGGTTCGGCACGCCCGCCACACGCTCGGCAGGCACCACGGCGCGGTAGGCAACGATGCCGGTGAAGCGTGGACTCTCGGCGCCGAACATCGCATTGCGCACCGAGGAGTGAATGCCGTCGGCACCGATCAGCGCGCCGACCCGGGCGCTGCTGCCGTCGCTGAATGTCAGGCTCACGCCCTGAGCGTCCGCCGCAATCGTTTCGGCGCGCTTGCCGAGCGCGACGCGCTCGGCGGGGAACATGTAGGCCAGCGCGGCCAGCAGGTCGGCGCGGTGAATGGTGAGCTGCGGCGCGCCGTAACGCGCTTCGGCCGAGTCGGCCATCTCCAGGCGCGAGGTTTCTTCGCCGGTGTCGTAGGTGCGGCTGATGCGGTGCGTCGGGCGCGCCGCCGTCACGCGGGCGGCCTCGCCAACACCGAGGCCGTCGAGCGCACGCACGGCATTAGGCGTGAGGTTGATGTCGGCGCCCACGCGCGCGAACTGCTTTGCCTGTTCGAACACGACCACGTCATGCCCCGTGCGCCGCAGCGCGATGGCCGCCACCAGGCCGCCGATGCCGGCGCCGACGACGCCGATGGTGGATTCGGATGTTTTCATGTTGTCTTCTCCTGCGCGCGACCTACTCGGCAACGATGTTGCGGGCCTTGATGATCTTGGCCCACACCGCCGTTTCGTCACGGATGTAGGAGGCGAAGTCGACCGGCTTCATCGGGGCCGGCGTCATGCCCTGCGCGGTCAGGCGTTCGCGAATCTGCGGCTCGGCGAGCATCTGCGCGGCATCCCTCGCGAGCTGCTCGACCACGGCCGGTGGCGTGCCCGCAGGTGCGAGAAGGCCGTACGAGGAGGTGACGGCCACGCCCGGGATGCCCTGCTCCGCCAGCGTCGGGATGTTCGGCGCCGCGGGGCTGCGCACAGCTTCGGTCACGCCCAGCGCGACCAACTTGCCGTTCTTGATGAAAGCCTGCGTGGCCGGCAGGTTGCTGAACATCAGCGGCACCGAGCCGCCGAACACATCGTTGAGCGCCGGCGCAGAACCCTTGTACGGCACGTGCAGCAGATCGATGCCCGCCTGCTGCTTGAACAGCTCGCCCGCCAGGTGCAGGCCGCTGCCCACGCCAGGCGATGCATAGGACAGGGTACCCGGCTTGGCCTTCGCCAGCGCCACCAGCTCCTTCGCGCTCCTGATGCCGGAGGACGGCGAAGCCACCAGCACATTCGGCGCCCTGGCAAGCATCGTGATGGGGACGAAATCCTTCTCGACGTCGAACGGGAAGTTCGGCATCAGCGTCGGGTTGATGGTGAGATTGCCCGCCGGCACCACCAGCAGCGTATGGCCGTCGCCCTTGGCGCGCTTGACCTTGTCGATGCCGATGTTGCCGGCCGCGCCCACCGGGTTCTCGACCACGGCCGCCTGGCCGTAGCGCTTGGCCAGACCCTCGGAAAGAATCCGCGCCAGCGTGTCGGTCGGGCCGCCCGGGGGGAAGGGCGAGACAATGGTGAAGCCCTCGCTGGCAAGCTGCTTGTGCACGGCATCTTGCGCGTGCACGGGCGTGCCGACGGCAAGCGCCAGCGCGGCCGTGCCGAAGATCAGGGAAATGGAGGTGCGTCGTTGCATGGTGGTGGCTTTCATTTGTTTTCGGTGAGGAACGCGGCCCGAGGGCCGTCCGCGTTCTTCTGGCGGCGGGTGTTTCCGTCCAGGCCGCCGTCGACTGCCCACTCGGCGAACACGGTCGGGCCGGGCTCGAACTCGCGCGGCTGCCAGTCGGCGGTGAGCTGGTCTTCGTCGGCGTAGTACTCGATCAGGCCGCCGGCCGGGTTCTTGAAGTACCAGAAGTACGCCGAGGACACCGGGTGCCGGCCCGGGCCGAGCTGCGTTTCCCAACCCTTGCGCGAAAAGTGCAATCCGCCGCCGAACACCTCGTGGATGTCGCGCACGGTGAAGGCCACGTGGTTCAGTCCGCGCTTGCCCGAGGGCAACTGCAGCAGGAACAGGTCGTGATGGCCGCCCTCGGGCGCGCAGCGCATGAAGGCGCCGCGGTTCGGATAGCCGTCGGAGGAGATGAAGCCGAAGCGCTCCGCGTAAAAGACACTGGTGGCCTGCACGTCGCCGACAAAGAACACGACGTGCCCAACCTCGATCGGCGTCGCGCGCTCATAGATCGGCGCAGCCTGGTTGAGGCGCGGCTTGGCGTTCCAGGTATTCATCGCGCCGCAGTCGATCTCGATCGCGCGCTTGCGGCTCACCTGCAGGCGCACTGCCAGACCGTTCGGGTCGATGCAGCCAATGCGGCGCGACCCTTCGACCATGCCGTCGACGAAACCTGTGTCGCCCGAAATCGCGGCGGCATAGCGGTCGAGGTCGGCATCGCTCTCGACGCCCCACACCACTTCGCGCAGCGTCGGCCCTTCTTCCATCGCGGGCGGCAGGCCGGGCTTGTCCAACGCCGCGACGATGACGCGGCAGCCGTTCAGGCACTCGAAGACGAGTTCGTCGGCTCCTTCCGAAAACAGAGCAAGACCCCAGTCCTGGAAGAAGCGGCGGCAGGTCGGCAGATCGTCCGCGCCGTAGGTAATCTGATCGATGCCGAGTACGCTCATCGTGATGCTCCTTGTGCTTCAGCCCAGGGCAAGGGCTGTTCGTTGGTTCCCCAATACATGCTCTTCTGTTCCATGTACTGGAAGATGCCTTCGCGGCCCTTCTCGCGGCCGAGGCCGCTGTCGCGCCAGCCGCCGAAGGGCGTCGAGACCGAGAACTGCTTGTAGGTGTTGACCCAGACGGTGCCCGCCTGCACCGCACGGCCCAGGCGCCAGGCGCGCTTGAAGTCGCGGCTCCACACGCCGGCGGCCAGCGCGTAGACGCTGTCGTTGGCCTGCGCGATCAATTCCTCCTCGCTGTCGAAGGGCATCGCCACCAGCACCGGGCCAAAGATTTCTTCCTGGCTGATGCGCGCGCTGTTGGTCAATCCTTCGAGGATGGTCGGCATGTAGAAGTAGCCGCGGTCGTACGCATCGCCGTGCGGGCGTACGCCGCCGGTGCGGATGCGCCCGCCCTCGGACACGCCGAGTTCCACGTAGCGCTCGATGCCTTCACGGTGCTTCGCGGTGATCAGCGGACCCATCTGCGTGCGCTCCGAGGCCGGGTCGCCCACGCGCAGTGCGTTGGCGCCTTCGGCCAGGCGCGTGAGGAACTCGTCGTAGATCGAGCGCGCCACGAACAGGCGCGAACCCGCGATGCACGACTCGCCCGAGGAACTGAAGATGCCGTAGAGCACACCGTTCACCGCATGGTCGAGGTCGGCGTCCTCCAGCACCATGGTGGGCGACTTGCCGCCGAGCTCCAGGGAGACCGGCATCATCTTTTCGGCCGCGATGTGCGCGATGTGCTTGCCGGTCGCGGTGCCGCCGGTGAACGACACGCGCCTGACCAGCGGGTGCTTGGTGATCGCATCGCCGATGACCGATCCCCTGCCCGGCAGCACGCTGACGATGCCCTTGGGCACGCCGGCCGCTTCGCAGATGCGCGCTAGTTCCAGCGCCATCAGCGGCGTGACCTCGGCCGGCTTGACGACCACGGCGTTGCCGGCCGCCAGCGCGGGCGCGAGCTTCTGCGCCTCGCTCGCGATCGGCGAGTTCCAGGGCGTGATGGCGGCAACCACGCCCATCGGCTCGTGCACGCTCATGGTGACGAAGGGTCCGCGCGAGGGCGTGATGCTTTCTTCCAGCGTTTCCAGCGCGGCCGCGAAGAACTGGAAGGTGCCGGCAGCGCTCGCGACCAGCGCGCGCGTTTCGCTGATGGGCTTGCCGTTGTCCAGGCGCTGCTTCTGCGCCAGCGCTTCGCCCTCTTCGCGGATCAGTTGCGCCACGCGATGCAGCACCGCGGCGCGTTCGTGCGGCAGGCGCTGTGCCCAGCCACTGGTCTGAAAGGCGTGGTGCGCGCACGTGATGGCCTCGTCGACGTCGGCCAGGCTTGCGGCACGCAGGCGCGCGATCGGCTCGCCGGTGGCGGGGTACAGGCTCTCGTACACATCGCCGCCGCCCAGGCGCCACTCGCCGGCGATGTTGAGCGGAAGCAGTTCGGATGAAATCATGGTGTTCTTCAAATGACCAGGGCTGCAGCGCGGTTGCGCAGCGCACGCACTGCGCTGTAGACGGTGAGCGCCGAGGTCTTGGGATTGGCCGCCAGCGGCTTGTTGCGCATGCTCAACTCGAAGCTGCCGAATGCGCCTTCGGCTTCGACCGCGTGCACGTTGTCCGAGACGGCGGGATCGGCAATCAGGCGCACGTGTGTCCGGTCGAGCCCCAGGCCCGCGAGCGAGACCGTGGCCGCAACGTTGGCGTTCTTGGGATAGAGCCAGGCGGCCTCGCGGGCGCTGCCTTCGAAGACCACGCATGCCTCGGTCAGTGCATCGAGGTCGCGGCCCTGCTCGGCCGGCGTACCTTTCCAGGCCCGCGGCGGCTTGCGGCCGGTGTAGCGCACGGTATCGAGCCCGCCGATGCGGGCCGCGGCCAGCGCATCAATGGCGCCGATCGCGCCCGCGATCAGCTGCACCTGGGTATTGCCCGTGACCGCCGCGGCTTCGAGCTTCTCAGCAAGGCCTTGCGCCGAAAGCGCGCCAACCGATGCGACCACGCAGGGCGTGCCGCGCGCGAGCGCCGGCAGCACGTGCTCCTCGATCGCCGAGTGGCCCGCTGCCTCGACCCCGAGGTCGATTCCGGCCGACGGCACACCCATCACAACCTGCACGCCGGGCGCCAGCTTCTGCACGGCCACCTGCGCCGCAACCAGCCCGTCGGTCGGCACGACGATGGCGACGATCGCCAGACCCGGGTCGCCCTGCAGCAGTTCGAGCACCGACGTGCCAATGGCCCCGCAGCCGATGAGTGCAATACGCAGTATGGGCAGCATGGTCACACCCTTACTCGACCGCCGCGGCGGCCTTGCCGAGCGCGGGAATCTGGGTCACGGTGTTGGTGGGCGGGCCGGCGAACGCGCTCTTGAACTCGCCGATGGACAGCATGTCGATTTCCACCAGGAAAGGTCCGGGCGACGCCAGCGCGTCGTCCAGGCGCGCCTTCAGCTCGTCCATGCGCTGCACGCGTGCATGCGGCAATGCGAGCGACGCGCACAGCATCGCGTAGTCGGGCGTGTGCAGGTCGGCATAGCAGCGGCGGCCGCCGTACTGCGCGTCCTGGATGTTCTTGATGACGCCATAGCCCTTGTCGTTCATGAGCACGATCACGAGGTCGGCCTTCTCCTGCACCACGGTGGCGAGCTCGCCCAGGTTCAGGATGAAGCCGCCATCGCCGGCCAGGCAGAAGGTCTTGCGGCCGGATGCGGTCACGGCCGCACCGATCGCCGCGCCGATCGCCATCGGCATGCCCTGACCGATGCCGCCGCCGGTGGCGTGCACGCCGGCGCTGGCATCGAAGATGCGCAGCTCGCGGTTGCCCCAGGTGCTGTTGGACACCGTGACGTCGCGGACCCAGTTGAAGCTGCGGCCGGCAGCGGCCTGCAGCTCGCGCACGAGGTCGGCGTAGGGGCCGAGGCCATCGACGAGCGAGGCGACGGCCTGATCGTGCGCGGCGCGCAGGTCGACGAGCAGCGCGGGATCGGCCTTGTACTTTGCGGATTCGAGCCGATCGGCCAGGCCTTCGAGCGCGAGCGCCGAATCGCCGCAGACAAATAGCTCGGTGGCATAGCCGCGGCCTTCCGCCGCCGCATCGGCATCGATGCGCAAGAGCGGGCGCGGCAGCTTCAGCTCGTACTTGAGCGTCTCGTTGCCGCGCAGGCGCGAGCCCACCACCAGCATCGCATCGCAGCGCTGGTAGAGCGCCTCGACCGGCTTGTGGATATTGTAGGAACCGAGCGAGCCCACATCGTCTTCGGGCACGATGCCGCGGCCCTGCGTGGTCGTGACGACGCCGAATCCGAGCTTCTGCAAGCGCTTGACGGCTGCGCCCGCATGGCGTGCGCCACCACCGAGCCACAGCATCGGGCGTTTCGCCGCGGCGAGGCTCGCGGCCAGCGCATCGAGCGCGGCGGCGGCCGGCAACGGCGGCGCGATCGGCAGCGGCGAGAGGTCGGCCGGCATGGTGGTCAGCGCCGACTGGATGTCGATCGGGATCTCGACGCTGACCGGGCCGGTCGGCGCCGTGAGCGCGAGCTGCACCGCGCGCTTCAGCGTGCCGAGCACGGTCTCGACGCTGCGCACGCGCAAGGCCGCCTTCGACACCGCCTTGAGCATGCTGAGTTGGTCCGGTGCCTCGTGGATGTATGACATGCCCTTGTCGAGATACGGCGTCTCGATCTGGCCCGTGATGTGCAGGAGCGGCGCGCCGGCCGTCAGCGCTTCGACCAAGCTGCCCGCGATGTTGCCGGCCGCCGGGCCGGTGCTGGTGAGGCACACGCCCAGGCTGGCGGTCGAGCGCGCGTAGGCGTCGGCCATGTTGCCCGCGCCTGCCTCGCCGCGTGCCGGCACGAAGCGGATCGCGCCGCGCTGAGCGAAGGCATCCAGGATCGGCATGTTGTGGATCGAGATCACGCCGAAGGCCGCCTTGACGCCGCATTGCTCGAGAAAGGCGGCGACGACGGCGCCGACCGTGACCGTGTTGTTGTTGTTGTTGTTGTTGTTGTTGTTGGGTCTATGCATGGCGTGAAAGCCCTCCGGAAATATCGATGTGGCTGCCCGTCGTGTACGACGCGAGGGGCGAGGCCAGGAAAAGAATCGCGCGTGCGGTTTCGATCGGAAGCCCCAGGCGACCCAGCGGGATGTGTTTGTCCTGCGCGAGCTGGGCGCTCCAGGCGGACCAGTCGAGCGCCTTGTCCTTGCGCGCTTCGAAGCGGCGGCGCCACTGGCCCGACTCGACCAGGCCGATCAGGATGCCGTTGACGCGCACGCCCTGCGGCGCGAATTCGGTGGCCATCGAACGCACCAGGTTCAGGAGGCCGGCGCGCGCGGCCGAGGTCGCGACCATGTGCGACTCGGGCTGGCGCGCGAGCAGCGAATTGGCGCAAACGATGGCGGCGTCGCCCAGCACGGCGCGTTGCGCCGCGAGTTGCGGCAGGAAGGCGCGCGTGGGGTTGATGACCGAAAAGAATTTCAGACGCAGCTCCTCGGTCCAGGCCGCATCGTCCGTGTCGGCGAAGGTGGAGACGCGTCCCTGCCCTGCGTTGTTGACCAGCATCGACGCCGGACCCAGCGCGGCCTTACTCGCAGCGGCGAAGGCATTCACGCAGCCGCCGTCGAGCACATCGCAGGTCTGCGCAAAGAGCTTGGCGTGCGGACGTGCCGCACGCAGGCCGGCCACGGCGAGATCGAGCCGCTCCGCATTGCGGCCGCACATCGCCACCGCGGCGCCGCAGTCCAGCAGCAACTCGGCGGTCGCCAGCCCGATGCCGGACGAGCCGCCGGTCACCACGGCCACGCGGCCTGCGAGCGCATCGGCGGCGAGGAAGGATAAAGAAGCGGCTTGCGTCGTCATGTTGCTCAGGCCCGCGCGCCGCCGTGCAGCGGTACCACCTTGTTCGCGTTGGCAGGCGAATAGTTCAAGAGGCCCGAGATCGCGTCAGCCGTACTGCGCACGCGCTGCACCATCTCGTGCATGCGGCTTTCGTCGATGTGGCCGGAGGTGATGGTCGCGCCCAGCGCGGCGACGATATGCCCGCTGTGGTCGCGCACCGGTGCCGCGATGGTGGAGATGTTCGATTCGAAGAAACCTTCGCCCAACACATGGCCGCGCATGCGGTCGGCCTGGACCATGTCGAACAGTTCGGTGGCCGACTTCGGCGTACTCGGCGAGAAGATCTCGAGCTTGTCTTCGGGGTAGAGCGCGCGCAGCTGCGGCAGTGTGAGGTCTTCCAGCAGCACACGCCCGAGCACCGTGGCGTGTGCCGGCAGGCGCGTGCCCACGGTGACCGAGCTGGCGAAGGGCGTCGGTGGCGCGACCTTCGCCACGTAGACGATCGAGCGGCCGTCGCGCACCACCAGGTTGCAGGGCGTGCGCAGCTCGTCGCAGAGGCGGTTGAGCAGCGGGGTGCCGAGCTGCGTCAGTTCGAGCGAAGCCAGGTATTCGAAGCCCAGGCGCAGCACGGCAAGGCCGAGCCGGTAATCGCGCCCGCCGTCGGCACGTTCGAGAAAACCCATGTTCTCCAGCGTGGTGAGAAGCCGGAACACCGTCGAGCGCGGCAGGTCGAAGCGGCGCGCGAGCTCGGGCGCGGAGAGCGTGCGGTTCTCGCGGCTGAACTCGCACAGCATGCGCAGGCCGCGCTCCAGCGCCGGCACGTTGTAGCGGTCCGCGCCCTCTTCGATGACGTCATTGCCATTGGTAGCCATGGTGTCCTTCGTTGTTGCCTTGTTGTTCTGTTCAGGCGCAGAGCGCATCGCGCAGCAGCGCGGCAACGGCTTGCGGCTTTTCCACGTAGCCGGCATGCCCCGCATCGACCAGCAGTTCGAGCGCCACGCCGCACGTCTGCGCCACCTCCGCACACGCGACGGGCGGCGTCACCACGTCGAGCGCGCCACAGGCCACGCGCACCGGCATCGCGGGCGGTAGATCGGCCAGCAGGTCCGCGCCGCAGAGCAGCTCCACCGCCTGGCGGTAGCCCGGCTCGTTCAGGCCCGCCATGTTCCAGCGCACCCATTGGCGTGCAAGCTCACTCGCTTGCGCGGATACCAGCCGACCCGAGCGCTGCGCAGCCATGCCGGCGATGCCGAGTTGGTCCAGCACGGCCAGGCGCTCGGCGCGCACGCGTGCTCGCGCATCGGCACGACCCGGTGCGCCGTAGCCGCTCGCGGGGCTGATCAGCACGAGCCGCGTGATCCGCGAGGCAAGGGCCGCACCCGGGCGCGCCGCCGCGGCTGCAGTCAGCGCACCCAGCGAATGGCCGACCAGCACGCAGGACTGCACGTCCAGCGCATCGAGCAAGGCGTTCAGCCGCTCGGCATAGTCCGCAGCCGTCGGCGCCGCGGGCGCGAGAGGCGTCGATCCGCCAGCCCGGCGCATCCCACGCGATCACGCGCATCCGCTTCGAGCAACGCTGCCGTGTCGAGCCATGAGGCCGCGCCCGAGCCAATGCCGTGCAGGCACACGATGGCCGGGCCCGCACCGCATTCGCGCACCGCGACCACGGCACCGCCATGTACCGACACGTTGCGGGCCAGGAAGCGCGCGTCGAGGCGCGCCACCTCGGAGGGCGGCAGGTCCTGGGTGACGAACACGGCAGCGTCGCTCATGGCTGGATTCCCGATGTCGTTCAGCGCTTGATTTTTGCCAGCGGATGGTCCGCCGGATACCTCGGCGTCGCCGGCCTCTTCGCTCCCAGCATCACGCACATCAGCGCGTCCTCGTCGCCGATGTTGATCTCCTCGCGGTAGACGCCCGGCGGCACCGAGATCAGGTCGCGGTCGGTCATGATGGTCTCGAAGCGCTCGCCGTCCTTCTCGATCACGACCTTGAGCTTGCCGCGGATCAGGAAGAAGACCTCTTCCACGTCGGTGTGCAGGTGCGGCGGGCCTTCGTGGCCGGCGGGGATCACCATGGTCGAGAAGGTGAAGTTCTCGGCCGCCACGGTGTTGACGTCTGCAGCTATGCCGGTGCCGCCGGTGCCCACGTAGCGCATCTGGGCGCGGCGGTACTTGGGATCGTGGTCGGCCTGGAACTTCAGCGCATCCCAGTCGTACTTGCGCGTTGAATAGCGCGCGATGCGGCTTTCCATCCACGCTTCGAGGCTCGAGTCTTCGGGCTGCGCCAGGCTGCTGCCGGGGGCGTCGATCTTCTGATGTTCGGACAAATCGCTCATCGGGAAACTCCTTTTGTTAGTTCATGACGAAGCCGCCATTGACGGCGAGCAGCTGGCCGGTCACGAAGCGCGCCAGACCGGAAAGGGAGAACAGCACCGCGCCGCAGACGTCGACCGCTTGCTGCTCGCGCGGAATGGCGCGGCCTTCGAGGTACTTCTGGTGCCGCGCCATCGGCACGTACTCGGTGGCTTCCACCAGCGTGAGGCCAGGCGCTACCGCGTTGACGGTGAGGCCCTCGTCGCCCACTCGCGCGCCAGCGAACGCGTCATCGAAACGACGGCGCCCTTGCTCGATGCGTAGGCCAGCAGGTTCGGCGCGCCCCAGAGCGCGGTGTCGGACGCGAGGTTGACGATCGCACCGCGGCCCGACTGCGCAAGGGCCGGCTGGCAGGCGCGACTCATGAGCCAGGTGCCGCGCACGTTGATGCTCATCACGCGGTCCCAGGTATCGATGTCGAGCGCATGCGCATCGCGCCCACCCGAGTTGGTGATGGCAGCGTTGTTGACCAGGCCGTCGAGGCCGCCGAGCGTCTGCACCGCCGCCGCGGCGCACGCCTCGATCGATGCGGGGTCCGACAAGTCGACCGTCACGGCATGCGCGGTGGAGCCGGCCTTGCGCAGCGCCTGCGCTTCCGCCTCTGCAAGCTCGCCAAGGATGTCTGCAAGGATGACGCTGCCACCTGCCGCGGCAATGCACTTCGCGAACGCGAGGCCGAGACCGCGCGCCGCGCCGGTCACGAGCACGCGCCGGCC
The DNA here is from genome assembly GCA_037720315.1 of Variovorax sp. Classification (GTDB taxonomy): domain Bacteria; phylum Pseudomonadota; class Gammaproteobacteria; order Burkholderiales; family Burkholderiaceae_C; genus Variovorax. The sequence goes on from JBBJMS010000021.1 coordinate 21,920, forward strand.
CGCAAGCAGGTTCGTCGGCAGCTCGGCGAGCAGGGTCTGTAGGCTGTCGGGATCGGGCGTGGCCTTGAGCTCGGTCATGGTCGCTTCTTCAATCGGCTTGGATGCCGAGTTCCTTTATGACCTTGCCGAAGCGCTCGAAGTCGGCGGCGTTGGTTTTGGCCAGCGTGTCCGGCGTGCCGCCCAGCGGCAGGGCGCCGAAGATCGCCATCTTGGCGACGACATCCGGCATCTTGAGGATCTCGTTCATGTGCCCATTCAGCGTCGTCACGACATCCGCCGGCATGCCCTTGGGCCCGAAGAGGCCGTGCCAAGCGGTCACCTCCACGTTCCTGTAGCCCAGCTCCGCCAGCGTCGGCACGCTAGGGGCGAGCGGTGAGCGCACGCGGTCCGCCACCGCGAGCGGCATCATCTTGCCGTTGGGAATGTAGGGCGTCACCGGGCCCAGCGTGATGTAGGTCAACGGCACGTGGCCGCCGAGCACGTCATTGACCGCCGGCGCAACGCCCTTGTACGGCACGTGCCCAATGTTCACGCCGGCCGCCTTGTTGACCATCTCGCCGAGGATGTGCATCGGCGAACCGCTGCCGGGACTGGCATAGGTCAGCGGCCGACCCTTGGCGGCAGCCATGGCTTCCTTGAAGTTCTTGAGGCCGGCGCCGGAGTTCGCGACCAGGAACAGCGGCAGGGTGCCGGTCTTGATGATGGGCGTGAAGCCATTCAGCACGTCGTAGCCGGTGGCTGCGCCGGTCTTCAGGACCAATTGCGCGATCGAAAAGGTACTGGGTGCCAACAGCAGCGTGTAGCCGTCGGCCGACGCCTTGGCCACGTGGCTGCTGCCGATGACGCCACTGGCGCCCGGCCGGTTGTCGACCACGACCGGCTGCCCGATGCGGGGCGACAGCTTTTCGGCGAAGAGCCGAGCCAGCGCATCGGTGTCGCCGCCTGCGGGGTATGCAACCACCATCGTCACGGGCTTGTTGGGATAGCCTTGAGCCGCCACGGCCAGACCGGTGGAGCATGCGGCCGCGACGGAGATGGCAAGAAGGAGCGCTTGGCGGCGGGTGTGCTTCATAAGAATTGATTCGCTAATGAAACTTTGCTTTATTACTGGAACGAAGGTCGAAGCGTAGATTAGAAGCAGGGTTGATAAACTAGTAGAAACCCTATAACTACACTCGCTTACGTAGGTCTGCGGTGGCGCCTCCGGCAGCGAGGCGCCCAGGGTCAACGTCTTTTGGAGGCGCGCGCCTTGCCCGTTCCGCGATCGTTGTCATCAATCGCTCAAGAGGCCTGCAAGATCTGGTGGAAATCGGACTCGCATTTCCAGGCGCGCCTGATCCATAAACCAGAGAACGGTGCGCGCCCTTCGCTCTTCTAGATCTCGTCGACGTCTAAGTCGGAATCTGTGGCAGCCAGGCATTGGCGATGGATGCGCTTGAGAGCACCGTACATCACACGTCGCTCCTCCGGCGTCATGAGACGAATCATCGCCGCTTGCTCTTTTCGGGCCACCGGAATGACCTGCGCATGCAACGCTTCGCCAGCGGAAGTGATCGTGCAGGTCAGCCGCTTTCTCGGCGTGGGGCCTTCTGATTCAAGTAAGGCCAGGCCGCGCTGCTCCAGCAGGCGAAGCGTGCGACTCACCAGCGCCTTGTCCGAGGTGGATTGCACGACCAACTCCGCAAAAGGTATGGAACGCGCATAGGCGAGCAACGCGAGGATCCGCCACTCCGGCACGGTCAAGCCGAAACGCTTCGCATAGGGCAAGGTCGTGACGCGCCGCAGCGCATTCACCGTTTGACTCATCACGGTCGTGATGAAGTTGTCCACGGTCAGACCGTCGCCCCCCTCGCCGAGCTGGGACCAAGGGTCGACGAGCGTCGAAATTTCCGTGTTACTTACCATATTTGTTGCAAATATCAATCCGATATTGTGCCAAGTTGATCGGTCAACGAAGTCATTTTACGATCTCGTGACTGTTTCAGCTATGGATATGCGTTTTATATGCGAAACAGTCGCCGGTTCATTCTTATTTGTCTTTGCGCTCTACCCTGTGCTGTCGGGTGCCGCGCTTCTTGTGAAAGCTCCATGATGAAAGCCAGTCGTAAAATGCTCCTCGCCCTGGGTATTCTCGCGGGAGCGCTCTGCCTGAGCGGGCCGGCCCAAGCCCAAACGCCAGCGTATCCAACCAAGCCCATCACGATCGTCGTCTCGTATCCCGCGGGCGGAGACACCGACGCAATGGCTCGCCTGTTCGCAGAAAAACTGCAATCACGGCTGGGCCAGTCCGTCGTCGTGGACAATCGGCCCGGCGCAGGCGGCACGGTCGGCAACACCTATGTCGGCCGCGCGGCGCCCGATGGCTACACACTGCTGTTCACGCCCAACCCATTCACCACCGCGCCAATGGTGATGAAGCTCGCGCCCGCGGCGTCGTACGACGTGGTCAACGGCTTCACGCCCGTGATCCATTCCGCCAACCAGGCGGTGCTGCTCGTCGCGAACCCGTCGTCCGGCATCAAGAACGTGGCGGATCTTGTGGCGCATTCGAAGGCGGGGAAGCAACTGTCGTATGGCACGCCGGGCGCCGGCTCGCCGATGCACATCGCGGGCGAGTGGCTGAACCGGGCCGCCGGCATCCAGGTGCAGCACGTTCCTTATCGTGGGGTGGCGCCGTCGGTTACCGACGTCGTCGCGGGGCATATCCCGCTGGCTTTCGTGACACTGGGGCCGGTCGCTCAATACATCGCTTCCGGCAAGCTGGTAGCGCTTGCGATCTCTGACCCGAAGCGCTCGCCCTTGCTGCCGAACGTCCCCACGCTGGCTGAGCTGGGCTACAAGGACATCGACGCAGGCGCATGGAACGGATTCTTCGCTCCACGCAATACGCCGGCTTCGGTCATCAATCTCTTGAACTCGAATCTGAACGAGATCCTCAAGATGCCCGACGTGGTCGCCAAGATGGGAACTTTCGGTGCGGCGCCCGTGGGCGGAACGCCGGCCGCTATGGCCAGGGTTAACGCCGCGGACTACGAGAGGCTGAGCAAAGTCATCAAGGATCTGAACATTCAGGCGGAGTGAGCGCTCCATGAACATGACGACGCAATCGACCTTGGGGCGCGACACGCCGCAGGTGACGGCGCGCGCAAAGGTGCTCGGCAAGGCCCAATACGCGGGAGACATCAAGGTCGCGGGCATGCTGCATGGCAAGGTATTGCGCAGCCCCTATCCCCATGCGCGCATCGTATCCGTGGACACGGCCGATGCCTTGGCGCTGCCCGGCGTGAAGGCGGTGCTAACTGGCGCCGATGCTCTGCGCGCACGCTGGGGTGTCAGCCACAAGGAGCGCCGCATCCTCGCGGAAGACGTCGTTCGGTTCTGCGGAGAAGAGGTCGCCGCCGTCGCCGCGGTCTCGGACGAAATTGCGAGAGATGCGCTCGATCTGATTCGCATCGAGTACGAGGAACTTCCGGCCATCCTGCTGCCCGAAGAGGCACTCGACGAAGAGGCGCCGAACATCCATGACGGGCGTGACAACAACATCGCGCACGAGATCCGGTTCGAGCGAGGCAGTGTCGCCGAGGGCTTCGCGCAAGCCGACCTGGTCCACGAGGCCACTTACACCACGCACGCACAGTACCCGGGCTACCTGGAGCCGATGGGCTCCGTCGCCATGGTCGACCCCGAAGGCCGGCTGGTGGTCTGGACCTCGACTCAATCGGCCTTCCTCGCCAGGGCCCGGCTGGCCGCGGGGGGCGCGCGCCCGGTGTCCTCGGTTCGCGTGATCCAGGCCACCACCGGCGGCGGCTTCGGCGGCAAGATCGTCGAGGACGCGAACCAGCTGGTGGCCGGCCTGCTCGCGCTGAAGACCGGCAAGCCGGTGCGCCTGGTCAACAACCGGCTGGAAGACTTTCTTGCCTGCCCCACGAGCCTGCCTGAACGAATCACGCTCAAGCTCGGCATGACGCGCGATGGCCTCATCGTGGCGAAGGACGTCCGGATCGTCGCCGACTGCGGCGCCTATGCCGGGCTCAGCTCGGAGGTGATGCACGTGAGCGCCATGCGCAGCGACAACATGCACCGCCTGAAGAACGTGCGCTCGCACGCGACGCTGGTCTACACCCACACGCCGCCGCACGGCGCGTTCCGCGGCTTTGGCGGCACGCAGATGCTGTTCGCACTGAACAGCCATATCCACATGATGGCTGAGCAGTTGCGCCTCGACCCGGTGGAGGTTCACAAGCGCAACGCCATCGGTGCAGGAGAGGTCTCCGTCCACGGCTGGAAGGTCGCGAGCACCGGACTGATCGAATGCATCGATCAGGCGACCGCCGCGCTGCGCTGGAACGAGAAGAAAGCGACGCCGCCCGACGGCCCCAGGCGCCGCGGCCGTGGCATGGCTGCGGCGATGCACGTCAGCGGCAACCGCACGATCGGCAACTGGGACGGCTCGACCGTGGTCGTCAAGATCAACGAGGACGGCCGCGTACTGATCCACAGCGGCGAGAGCGACATGGGCCAGGGCGCCGCAACCATGCTGACCCAGATCGTGGCGCACGAGCTCGACCTTCCACTCTCGCACGTCAACGTGATGCTCCCCGACACCGACGTCGCGCCCTTCGCCATCGGCTCCTTCGCATCGCGCGTCACTATCGTCGCCGGTAATGCCGCCATCGTGGCCGCGCGCAAGGCCAAGTCGAAGCTGATCGACCTCGCGGCCCTCCTGCTCGAAGTGCCGGCCGCCCAGCTCGACCTTACCAACGGCGCCGTCCATGTGCGCAATGCCGCCGACCGACGACTCGACTTCGCCGACATCGCGCGTCAGCACATTTGGCGCCACGGCGGCGAAGCGATCCAGGTCAGCGCCACTTGGGACGCCGACACCGTCATGCACGACGACAAGGTCTACGGCAACGTCGCGCCTGCCCACTCGTTCGCAGCACAGGCGGTCGAGGTCGAGGTCGATACCGAAACCGGGCGCGTCACGGTGATCGACAGCTTCGTCTCCGACGACTGCGGCAAGGCCCTCAATCCGCTGGCCATCCATGGCCAGACCAATGGCGCCACGGTGCAGGCGATCGGCTGGACCTTGTACGAGCAACTGCATCTGGAGGCGGGCCGCATCTCGAACGGAAACTTCGCCGACTACACGATGGCGACGGCCGACTCCGTTCCCATGCTGCGCGGTGGGCTCGTCGAGTCCAACGATCCCAACGGGCCCTACGGCGCCAAGGGGGCGAGCGAAACGGCCATTCTCCCCGGCGCACCGGCGATCGCCAACGCAGTCTATGACGCCATCGGCGTGCGCATCACCGATCTGCCGATCACGCCCGAAAAGATACTCGCCGCCTTGCGTCAGAACAAGGAGAGCGTCGATGCGGGACTTTGATTTCTTGCAGCCCGCCTCGGTGTCCGAGGTCACGCGCATGCTGGCGGACCTCGGGGACGAATGCCGCGTCATCGCCGGCGGAACGGCACTCATGCTGGCCATGCGGCAACGCATGCTGACCCCGACGCATCTCATTTCGCTCGCAGCGCTTCAAAGCCTTCGAGGCATCGAATACGACGAGACGCGCGGACTGCGCATCGGCGCACTGGCACTTCATGCCGAGGTCGCGCGCTCGCCGAGCGTACAGGCGTATTACCCGATGCTGGCCAGCATGGCCTCGCGAGTCGCGAATCCGCAGGTGCGCAACCAGGGCACTATCGGCGGGAATCTCTGCTATGCCGATCCGGCCACCGATCCGCCGGGCTGTCTCATGGCCCTGGATGCCGAAGTGGTGATCACGGGAACGCGCGGCGAGCGAGTGATGGGCGTCGAGGAATTTTTCGTCGACTACTTCACCACTGCACTGGAGCCGGACGAACTGCTTTCGGAAATCCGTATTGCACCGCCCGAGGCCGGCACAGCAGGCGTGTACTCACGGTTCCTGCGCACTGCCGCCGAGCACAGGCCGCTCGCGAGCGTCGCACTCTTGGCCCGCCGCAGTGGAGCAACCTGCCATCACATACGCATCGCCGTCGGCGCCTCCACACCAATTCCACTGCGGCTGCGGAGGGCGGAGGCGTTCCTGAAAGGACGGGACGTGACGGTTGACCTGGCCGATGAGATGGCGGACATCGTTGCCGCCGATATCGAGCCCATCTCCGATCAGCGCGGCGCCGCCGACTACCGGCGCGACATGGTTCGCGTCATCGCCCGTCGATCGCTGCTCGAACTGTTCGATCTGGATGTCAAGGAAGGAGTCCCGGCATGAGTCAACATCTCATCGAAGTCACCGTCAATGGCGAGCTTCAATCCGTGCAAGTTCCCTCACGCCGGTTGCTTAGCGATTTCCTGCGCGACGACCTGCATCTGACCGGGACCAAGCGCGGCTGTGAAACCGGCATCTGCGGCGCGTGCTCCGTCCATCTCGACGGGGAAGTCGTGAAGTCCTGCCTGATGCTGGCGGTCCAAGTCGACGGCCGAAGCATCACGACAGTCGAAGGCCTCTCCGAGGGAGAAAACCTGCACCCGCTGCAAGAGAGCTTCATGGAATGCGGCGGACTGCAGTGCGGCTACTGCACGCCGGGTTTCATCATGACCGCATGCGCCATGCTGGAGCGCCATCCGACTCCCACCGAAGACGAAGTGCGGCACGGCCTCAACGGCAATCTCTGTCGTTGCACAGGCTACACCCAGATCGTCGAATCCATTCTCGTTGCCGCGGAGAAGATGCGTGGAAATTGAAAAAACCGTTGTCGTACCCGCCTCCGCGAATCGCGTGTGGGAACTCCTCCTCGACCCACAGGTCATGGGGGGCTGCGTGCCCGGCATGCAATCCATCCAGGTCATCAGCGATCTGGAGTACGTCTCCGAGATCAAGGTGAAGGTGTCCTTCGTCAGCGCGAAGTTCAAGCTCCGCACCACGATCGTCGAGCAGCGCGCGCCGCACTATCTGCGGACCGAAGGCACGGGCGAGGACAAGTCGGTCGCCAGTTCGCTCAAGCAGACGAGCGAGGTGTTCCTGACGGAACAGGCGGACGGCGGGACCGAGCTGCGCATTCTGGTGAACGTCGATGTCCTCGGGCGCTTGGGCACGTTCGGCCTGAGCGCGATGAAGACCAAGGCCGACCGCATGTGGGACGAGTTCGCCGAGAAGCTCGTCTCGCAGATCACCCGCGCCGAAGATTCGGCGCCGAGCAGCGTCAAGGTCACGGTCGCGCCGGCGAAGCCGCCCGCGACGCTCCAGCCGCCGGCGCCGGCCGCCCGGCCGCCTGTCGCAGCAGCCCCAGGCGCGCCGCCGTCCGTGGCACCGTCCGTAGCGCCTACGGTCATCTCGCAGCAAAGCGCATTCACCTCGAACGACAGCCTCTGGTCGCGCTGGTTCGGCCGTTCGCCCCGGCGCGAATCGACGGACATCTGCATCGAGATCCGCCGTGGCGACACCGTGATCAAGGTGCTGTGGCCCGTGCAGGACGCGAACGATTGCAGCCAGTGGCTGCGCGACTACCTCGTGCGCCCAGAATGACGGCACGCTGAAGGGCATGCGTGCCGCCGGCATCTTCCTGCAAGACGATGTTATGTTCGAAGGCGAGCCGCTCACGGTGATCGGCACCACCAATCATGCAGTACCCGGGCCAGTCGAACGATCGTTCATTGACACCCAGCCAGGATAATCGGCTACACATCCGGCAGGCCAGAGGACGACCGATCGTCGAGTCGCTGCTCGACTGGATGATGGCCCGGCGCGAAGGAGCTGATGATGAAGTTGCCGCGATGGCCGCCGGTCTTCGGATACGGAATCTCCAGCCGCATTCAGTGGATGTCTGTCGGCCCAGTCGAA
>JBBJMS010000123.1:0-10365 GCA_037720315.1 Variovorax sp.
TCGCGCGCGGTGACCGCGTGCGCTCTCTGTTCGCTAGTGGCCGCGCTTTTGCTCATGACGCTCCAGTCTCGGCACGTTGGGCGCCCGACGCAAGTTTGGGGTGACCGGTCAGCAGCGCGTCCATCTCGGGCCGGCGCTCGCCGATGACGATGCCGCCGTCGTTGATCTCGAACAGCCGCAGCTCATGGCTGTGGGCGCTGTTGCGCAATTTCACCACCGCCATCACGCGCTTGAGTTCGCCATGCAGTTCGACGTAGCGCTGCACGATGATCGCGTCTGTCAGGAAGGCGGCGCCGTGGGGGCTGAAGCGCAGGTCGTTGTAGCGATCTTCCAGCTCCGAGATCATCAGCACCGTGACGCCCATGCCGGTAAGCACCGCGACCATGCGATGCAGCGACTCGCGAAAGTCCTCGCGAAACGTTGGCGCCAGCGCGAGCTCGAAGCCCGACAGCGAATCGATCACGACGCGCGTGGCGCCGGTGCGGCGGATCGCTTCGGTCAGCGAGTACAGCGTTTCGTCGATCGAGAGGTCGAGCGCGCGCGTATCGATGACGGCGACGTCGCCGCTGGAAACGAGCTGGTCGAGCTGCAGCCGGCGCGACTGGCTGGGGCTCTTTTCGAAAGCGGCGATCACGCCCTTCTCGCCGGCTTGGGCACCCGCCGCCAGGAAGGCAGTGGCCAGCAACGACTTGCCCGAACCGGATGGCCCCGCGACAAGCAGCGAGTGCCCGGCGGGCAATCCGCCGCACAGCATGTCGTCCAGTTCCGGCACGCCCATCGACAAACGCGCGTGCTCGCCCACCGGGTCGTCTTGGTGCTCTGGCTGACCCTGCGCGATCGTGCGCGGAAAGATCTGTACGCCGTTGTCGTCGATGCGAAAGGTGTGCAGCCCGGGAACGATGGCATGGCCGCGCATCTTCATGATCTGGATCTTGCGCACCATGGAATTGCGATGAACGCTCTGCGCCATCCAGAGAATGCCGTCGGCCACGGTAAAAACCGGGTTGGGCTCGCCCTCGAGGCTCATGTACTCGCCGATCAGGAAGGTCGTGGCCTGCCAGGTCGTGAGGTGCATGCCGAGCCGCTGCACGAACTGCTGCAGGTCGGTGTCTCCCGGCCGCGCACCTTGCACCGCCTGCACCACCGAGCGGAAGGAGTCGACCAGCACGAGGCCGGGTTCGAAGCGCTCGACCTCTTCGATCATGCGCGCCAGCACGCGGTCGTAGTTGCCGGTCATCACGTCGTCGGCCAGATTGACGAAATGGATCGTATCGTTGACCTTGTCGATGTCGAAGAAGCTGTATTGCTGCTGGTAGCGCAGCATCTTGAGCGGCGGTTCGCCGAGCACGGTAAAGAACAGCGCCTTTCGATCGGGGTTGGCGAGCGCAAACATGATCTGGTGCGCCAGCGTCGTCTTGCCCGACCCCGGTGCGCCGGCGATCAGGTTGAACGAAAACTCGGCCAGACCGCCACCGAGCAGCGCATCGAGGCCGGGTACGCCGGTCGGCAATCGCCGGATGACGACCTTGTCATTCATTGCGCTTTCTCCTGGAAAGGCTTGTCCGCAGCGGGGTTGTCCCAGGCTGAACGCAACAAGCGGTAGGTCAATGGTTCGCCGATCATTGAAATGAGCAGATCGACGAAGGTAAGCAGCAAGGCCTCGCCTGCGCGCCGGGCGTCGGCGACGGGGCGCGGAGCGAGGTCGCCCTGCAGGAAAGCGAGCAGTTCGCTTGCTGGCAGGTCTGCCGGCCTGGACGGCCAATCGCAGGACGGCCGGGTCAGGTGGATGCTGCGCGCATACAAGGCGCGCGAGGCTTGCGCGCCGACCAGCGGCTGAAGTTCGGCCAGCAACAGGCGCAACGCGCGCACGATCACATCGGCGATGGTGCTTTCATGGGCGCCGATCGCAGTTTCTGCAGCGAGAAATTGCTGGATGATCTCGTGGCGCATGGCCCTTCCGGTTGAAGGTCTCGTCTGTGGGATGACGGCGAGATTGGGATCGGTTCGGCCGAGTATCCCCCAGATCGCCCACGCCGGGGCGAACGGATGAGTTGCACTGGCTGGCGAGGGGGCCCGCGCTCAGCCGGCCCGCAACTGCGCGCGCAGGTTGGCGCCGATCTCCGGGCGCTCGAGAAACGGATCGGCCGGGTTGGTGCCCGACACGATGTTTTCCATGCGGCTACTCACATTGCCCAGCGCCTTGGGATGGCTGAATACGTAGAACTGGTTGGCGGTGATGGCGTCGAAGACCCTTTGCGCCACTTCGGCCGCGCTGATCTTGCCGCTGCTCACTGCCTTGTTGCTCATGGCCTGGCCGATCAGCTGGCTCTTCGTCATCTCGCCGGCGGCAAGCGCGCCCGGTCGGTTGCGCTCGCTGCTGGTGATGCCGGTAGGCACGAAGTATGGGCACAGCAGGCTGGTGCCGATCTGGTCGGTGACGAGCTTCAGGTCTTGATACAGCGTCTCGGTGAGGCTCACCACGGCGGCCTTGGCCGCGTTGTAGATGCCCATGTTGGGCGGCGTCAGCAAGCCTGCCATGCTGGCGGTGTTGACGATGTGGCCGCGCCAGGCCGGGTCTTTGGCGGCGGCTTCGAGCATCATCGGCGTGAACAGGCGCACGCCGTGGACCACGCCCCAGAGGTCGACGCCGAGCACCCATTCCCAGTCGGCGACAGTGTTCTCCCACACCAGGCCGCCGGCACCGACGCCGGCGGTGTTGAATACGAAGTGCGGCGCACCGAAGCGTTTCTGCACGTCGGCGGCGAGCGCTTCCATCTGCGCGGCGTTCGACACGTCGACCTTGCGCGCCAGCACCTGCGCGCCGGCGGCTTCCATCTCGGCATGGGCGCGGTCGAGCGCATCCTGCTGTACGTCGACCAGCACCAGGTTCATGCCGCGCGCCGCTGATGCGGGCGCATTCGAGCCCGAAGCCTGAGCCCGCGCCGGTGAGCACGGCGGTGGTGCCCTTGAATTCCTGAATCATGTGAGTCCTGCGATTAGTTGTCGATTGCGCGGAGCACATAGCCGACACGCGGAAAGTGCACATGCACCGTGCCAGCCCGCTCGTCGGTCCGGCTCAGGGTGTAGTGGGTGCGGGTGGCGGCGATCAGCTCGCCTTCGGTCGTCTCCGGGCCGAAGCTTTCTCCGGCCACGGTGACGCGGCTTCCGAGCGCAATGCCGTGCTCGTCCTGGAAGGTGCTGTCCGACAGCAGCGTGTGCGGCGCGGAGGCGGCGGCGACCGCGAGGGCCTGCGTGGCATCGAAGGTTTCCATGGTGCCGTGGCCAATCGCGGCCATGCGGTCCATCCAGTCGAGCACTGCCGGCGTGAGATCGAGGATGCCGGCCATCGAAGGCGTGCGCTTGCGGGTGAACCACAGCGGGTGGTAGCAGGCGAAATCGGCCACCGTCGGGAAGGCGCCGATCAGGAAGTCGGTGTCGTCGAGCATGTCGGACAGCCGCCGCAGGTAAGACTTGTAGGCCGCCGCGGCATCGGCCGGCCGCAGCCGGACCATCTTGGCGCTCATCGCACGGCGGTCGTCGCTGAAGGCCTTGGCCAGCTCGGGCGGCGCCTTGCCGAACATGTCGGCCGCGCCCTTGGGGCTGAAGTTGTAGGCCATCGCGGCCCAGAACACGGAGGTGTCGGCCCACTGGGCCACCGTGCGGGCGAGGCCCTTGCCCGGCTCGGGATAGATCGACGGCAGCGGCGAGATGTGCTCCAGCACATCGCAGATGAGCGCCGTGTCGCAGTACACGTCCGCGCCGATCTGCAGCACCGGCGTCTTGCGATAGCCGCCGGTGAGCGCGACCAGGTCGGGCTTGGGCATGATCGACGGAATGATCACCGACTTCCAGGCCAGCTTCTTGTAGCCGAAGATGAGGCGCAGCTTCTCCGAAAAGGGCGAGGTTGCGTACTGGTGGAGGATGAGGTCGGCCATGAGAAAGGTTCCAGGTTGCGGGTTGCTCAGTGCGGCTGCGCGCGCGAGATGATCGAGTCGAAATCCGTGGCGGCACCCAGCGTGCCGAAGGCGTGGCCCCAGTCGCCCGCCAGGCGCGATGCGCAAAAGGCGGCGCCCACCGCAGCAGGCGCGGTCTGCAGGAGCAGTGCGGCCTGCACCGCCAGTGCCACGTCTTGCGCGAGGCGGCGCGCCTCCACCTCGCTCGCCATCGCTTCGATGCGTGCCGGCAGCGAATCGGCCAGCCGGTCGAGCGCGGCGTCGATGCCGTGTGCCGGCGCCGGGCGGTGCGCGAGCGCCGCGACGGCATCGCCCTTGCGCAGGCCGCGCAGCATGTCGAGCGCCATGATGTTGCCGGCGCTTTCCCAAATCGAATTGAGCGGCATCTCGCGGTAGATGCGCGCCATCACGCCTTCGCCGCCCTCCTCCACATAGCCGTTGCCGCCGAGGCACTCCATCGCCTCCTGCGCAAAGTGGCTGCCGCGATTGCAGATCCAGAACTTGGCGACCGGCGTGAGCAGTCGCGCCATGAGGCGCTCGTGTTCGTCGTGCGGCCGATCGAAGGCGCGTGCCAGGCGGATCGCCAGCGCGGTCGCGGCCTCGCTCTCCAGCGCCAGGTCGGCCAGCACGTTCTTCATCAGCGGCTGTTCAATGAGCGGCTTGCCGAAAGCCTGCCGTTGCGCCGTGTAATGCAGCGCAAGGCTGAGCGCCTGTCGCATCAGGCCGCTGGTGCCGAGCGCGCAATCGAGCCGCGTCATCGTGCCCATCTCGAGAATTTGCGGAATGCCGCGGCCCTCTTCGCCTACCAGCCAGGCGCTCGCGCCGTGGAACTCGACCTCGGAACTCGCGTTGGCCTTGTTGCCGAGCTTGTCCTTCAGCCGCTGGATGCGGATTGCATTGCGGGCGCCGTTGTCCAGCACGCGGGGCATGAAGAAACACGACAAGCCGGCCGGCGCCTGCGCAAGCACCAGGAAGGCATCGCACATCGGCGCCGAGAAGAACCACTTGTGGCCGGTGATCTCGTAGCGTTTGCCCCAGGCATCGGTTGCCGAATGCACGGCGCGCGTGGTGTTGGCTCGCACGTCCGAGCCGCCCTGCTTCTCGGTCTTGCCCATGCCCATCGTGAGGCCGGGCTTGTCGCGCCAGGACTTCAGTGCCGAATCGTAGGCGAGGCTTTCGAGCTTCGGGGTCCAGTCGGCGCGGATGGCCGCATTGCCGCGCAGCGCCGGCGCCACGGCATAGCTCATCGAGATCGGGCACAGCACCGACGGTTCGAGCTCGGTGAAGAGCATGAAGCCGGCGGCGCGCTGCACATGCGAAGCGCCTGGCGCCCAGGCCGCGCCATGCAGCCCCGCGCCCACTGCAGCGGTCATGAGCGCGTGGTAGCTCGGGTGGAACTCCACATCGTCGATGCGGCGGCCGAAGCGATCGTGCGTGTGCAGCACCGGGCCGTGCGTGTTCGCGAGCCGCGCATGCGCCTGCATTTCGGCCGACCCCAGGAGCGCGCCGAGCTGCGCGAGCGGCGCAAGCTGCATCTGCGGGGCATTGAACTTCCGCGCATCGCGCAGCGGCCGATGGGTCTCGAACAGGTTGTAGCCGGTCAGCGGCAAAGGCTGGTTCTGGACTTCGTGCGTCGTGTCCACGGCCGCGCTCCGGGCGATGTCAGGCCAGCTTGACCAGCTGCTTGCCGAAGTTCCTTCCTTTCAGCAGACCGAGGAAGGCTTCGGGCGCCGACTCGATGCCCTCGGCCACCGACTCGCGCGGCTTGAGCTTGCCGCTCGCGACCAGGCCGCCCAGTTCGGCCAGCGCTTCGGGCCAGACTTCCATGTGCTCGCTGACGATGAAGCCTTCGAGCTTGATCCGGTTGACCAGGAACAGCGCCGGGTTCGCGAGCGCCAGCGGCTGGCCGTCGTAGCCGGCGATCATTCCGCACAGCGCGACGCGGGCAAAGGCGTTGGTACGCAGCAGCACCGCATCGAAGATGTAGCCGCCCACGTTCTCGAAGTAGCCGTCGATGCCCTTGGGGCAGGCTTCCTTGAGCGCCGCGCTCATGCTCTTCGTGTCGGGGTGTTGCTTGTAGTCGATGCACGCATCGAAGCCGAGTTCGCCGGTCACGTAGGCGCACTTGTCCGGACCGCCCGCGATGCCGACGACGCGGCAGCCGCGCGCCTTGGCCAGCGCACCGAAGGCGCTGCCGACGGCACCGCTGGCGGCGGTGACGACCATCGTCTCGCCAGCCTTCGGAGCGATGATCTTCACCAACCCGTACCAAGCCGTCACGCCGGGCATGCCGACGGCGCCCAGGTAATGCGACAGCGACACATGAGTGGTGTCGACCTTCTTCAGCGCGCCGGGCGTGGAAGCGTCGACCACGCTGTACTGCTGCCAGCCGCCGAACCCGACCACCTTGTCGCCGACCGCGTACTTGGGGTGCTTGCTCTCGACCACTGCGCCGACCGTGCCGCCCTGCATGACCTGGCCGAGCGGCTGCGGCTGCGCGTAGCTCTTGGCGTCGTTCATGCGGCCGCGCATGTACGGGTCGAGGCTCATGTAGTGATGCCGCACCAGCACTTCGTTGTCCTTGAGCGGCGCGGTTTCGCCGGTCACGAGCTTGAAGTTGGAGGCGACGGCTTCGCCGTCCGGGCGGTTGTCGAGCAGTTGCTGCTTGTTGGTGGGCATGGAGGTCTCCTCGATGTGGTCAGTCGGTGGAAGGCGGCCGGATGGCGTTGGCGCTGCCGGGGCTGGTCGGCAGGCGCCGCTTCACGTACTGAAGGTACCGGTGGCATGCGCGCAGACGCGCTCCTGCGCGTCGAAGATCTTCGCTTCGGTGAACGCGAGCGTGGCGGTGCGGTGGATCAGCTTGCCGCGGGCGTGCAGCGGGCCGACCGAAGGCTGCATGAAGCTGGTCTTCATCTCGATCGTGACCACGCCGATCTCCGGCGTGTCGCTGCGCGCTGCTGCGGCCATGGCGATGTCGAGCAGCGTCATGCAGGCGCCGCCGTGCGTCACGTCGAAGGTGTTCAGGTGCTCGGGCTTGGCGGTGTAGCGGATCTCGGATTCGCCGCCCTCGAACTTGGTCAGCTCGAACCCGAGATGCCGTGCGAACGGGATCTGGCTCGTGTAGGAGCGGACGTTGATGTCGTCCATGTCAGGCGCCCAGCACCACGCTGACACCGCCGTCGACGGCGAGCCACTGCCCCGTGATGTGCTTGCCGGCATCGCTGGCATACAGCAGCGCGATGCCCTTCAGATCTTCTTCATCGCCGAGCCGCCCCAGGGGCGCATGCGAGGCCATCTCTTCCTCGCCCAGCGACTTGATCAGGCCGGCCGCCATCTTGGTCATGAAGAAACCGGGGCAAATGGCATTGACGTTGATGTTGTACTTGCCCCATTCGGCTGCCAGCGTGTGCGTGAAGCCGATCACCGCGCTTTTCGACGTGTTGTAGGCCAGCGTCTGCATCTCGGGCGGATTGCCGTTCAGCCCGGCGATCGATGCGATGTTGATGATGCGGCCGCTCTTCTTCGGGATCATGCAGCCGCGCGCGATCTGCTGCGCGAGGATGAAGTAGCCGCGCACGTTGAGGTTCATCACCTTGTCCCAGGCCTCGACCGGATGGTCTTCGGCCGGCGCACCCCAGCTTGCGCCGGCGTTGTTGACCAGGATGTCGACCGTGCCCATGCGTTCCAGCGTCTCGTCGGCGAGGCGGCGCGTGTCTTCTTCCTTCGAACAATCTGCGGCGATCCAGCGGGCGTCGATGCCGGCGGCCTGCAGTTCGGCTGCGGCCTGCTCGAGGTCGTCGGCCTTGCGCGAGCTCAGCATGATCCTTGCGCCCGCCTCGCCCAGCGCATGCGCCATCTGCAGGCCCAGGCCGCGCGAGCCGCCTGTGACCAATGCGGTCTTGCCGGTGAGGTCGAAAAGTTTGTGGATGCTGCGTGGGGTCATGGGTGTCTCCGTCGTCTTTGTCAGGGGGTTTCGTAGTCGAGCACGCTGCGCGCTTCCCGCATCGTGCCGAGCATGGCCGACACCTCGACGTGCTGCGGATGTTCGAGGTAGTCCTTCAGCGCTGCGGCGTCGTCGAATGCCGAGCACAGGACCACGTCGCAATTGGCTTCGAGTCCCGGCGACCGCACCGCGACTTCGAACTTGCGCATGCCCGGCACCAGGCCGCGGCAGGTGTCGAGCCTTTCCTTGAAGCGCCCCGCGTCGGCCGGGTCCTTGAGCTTCCACATGACGATGTGATTGATCATGGTGATTCCTTTGTTGGATCCTCGATGCGCGAACGGATGTAGATCAGCACGACGCCGACCACGGCCATCGCCGCCCCGGGCACGGCCATGAACCAGCCCAGCGCCTCGTCGATGCGCCCTGCGGCAATGCCGAGGGCGAACAGGAACATGCCGACGTAGATCAGCACCCAGATCCAGGTGTCCAGCGCCGCGTGAGGCTTTGCCTCGCCCATCAGAAGGCCTCCTCCGGCAATGTGGTGCAGGTGGCATCGCGGCGCTCGGCCACGTTGAGCCAGGCGCCGATCTTCGGCAGCTCGTAGTGAAAGAAATAGTCCGCCGCACCGATGCGCCCCACCGTCGCCGGCAGGGCGCGGGCGGCATCGCGCTCCAGCGCGCACTGTGCGACGTCGAGCCAGATCCAGGCCAGCACCATGTGGCCGAAAGCCTGCATGTAGGGCACCGCGTTGGCCAACGCCTGCTGCGGATCGCCGGTCGACCAGGCGGCGCGCGTTGCGCTCTGTACGCGTTCCAGCGCGTCGGACAGCGTCTTGGCATGTGCTGCCAGAGCCGACACCCCGGCCGCACGCTCCACCGTTTCGCCGATCCGTGCGGCCAGCAGCTGCAGGCCGCGGCCGTCTTCCATCAAGACCTTGCGCCCGAGCAGGTCGGCGGCCTGGATGCCGTGCGTGCCCTCGTGGATCATGTTGAGGCGGTTGTCGCGCCAGTACTGCTCCACGGGAAAGTCGCGCGTGTAGCCGTAGCCGCCGTGCACCTGGATGGCGAGCGAATTGGCTTCGAGGCACCACTCGCTCGGCCAGCTCTTGGCGATGGGCGTGAGCACTTCGAGCAGTAGCCGCGCCTGGTCCGCTGCGGCGGTGTCGCCGGTTTTCTCGTTCGTCCACCAGCCGCGCGCAATAGAGTTCGAGCGCCAGCGCGCCTTCGCAATACGACTTTTGCGCGAGCAGCATGCGGCGCACGTCGGCGTGTTCGATGATGCGCACCTGCGGCTTGGCGGCGTCCTTGCCGGCGGGCCCGGCGGGCCGGCCCTGCGGCCGGTTCTTCGCGTAATCGAGCGATGCGTAATATCCCGCCATGCCAAGCATGGTGGCCGCCGTGCCGACGCCGATACGTGCCTCGTTCATCATGTGGAACATGCAGTGCAGTCCCTTGCCGGGCTGGCCGACGAGGTAACCCACCGCACCGGCCTTGCCGTCGACCGGAAAGCTCCCCTCGCCGAAATTGAGCAGCGTGTTGGTGGTCCCGCGCCAGCCGAGTTTGTGGTTGAGGCCGGCCAGCGCGATGTCGTTGCGCGCGCCGGTGAGGCGCCCTTCGGTGTCGACCATCTTCTTGGGCACGATGAACAGCGAAATTCCGCGCGTGCCCGCGACCAGCTTGCCGTTTTCGTCCGGGATCTTGGCCAGCACGATGTGCACGATGTTCTCGGTCAGCTCGTGGTCGCCGGCCGAGATCCACATCTTGTTGCCCGTGAGGCGATAGCGGGGGCCGAGCGGGTCGCTGTCGTAGCCCGCGCCATCCGGCACCGCGCGCGTCGCGACGTCGCTGAGGCTGGAACCCGCCTGCGGCTCCGACAGGCACATCGTGCCCGACCAGCGCCCCGAGAACTCGTTCTTCGCGAACACCGCCTGTTGCATCGGCGTGCCGTGCACCATCAGCAGATTGGCGTTGCCGATGGTCAACATGCCCGAGCCGATGCTGACCGAAGCCATCGCGAAGAAGCTGTTAGCCGCCGCCTGCACCGTGTAGGGCAGCTGCATGCCGCCGATGTCGTAGTCCTGCGCCGCGCTCAACATGCCCGACTCGGCAAAGGCCTTGTGCGCGTCGTGCGTGGCCTGCGGCAGGAAGACCTTCTCGCCGTCGAAGTGCGGCTCCTGCGTGTCGACCGTGCGGTTGTGCGGCGCGTATTTGTCGCGCGCGATGCGTTCGCAGGTATCGAGCACCGCATCGAAGGTTTCGCGCGAATGGTCGGCAAAACGCTCGCGCTGGTTGAGCGCCTCGGCATGGAGCCAGTCGTAGAGCAGGAAGTCGAGGGTCGGGCGAAGGCTCATTGCCTAGCCCCAACCCCTGCCCGCGAAAAAAACACCCTTCGTGAAGCACCGCGGATCCGGCTTCGCCGGGCCGCAGGTGTTGCCCCCGGCGAGGGGGTTGGCGAAGCGACACGAAGTGC
>JBBJMS010000124.1:0-10286 GCA_037720315.1 Variovorax sp.
ATCAGCTCGCGCTCCAGGTCGCGACCGGCCACGGTGTAGTAGGCCTGCAGCGACTCGAAGCGGGCCAGGCCGAGCCGCTCCGCGATGCCGAGCGCCTTCACGATCTGCCACGCGGCCCAGTTCGACACGCCGACGTAGCGCACATGGCCGTGGCGCACCAGCTGGTCGAGCGCGCGCAGCGTCTCTTCGATCGGCGTGGCCGGATCGAAGCCGTGGATCTGGTAGAGATCGATGTGATCAAGCTGCAGACGCTTGAGGCTCGCCTTCACGCTGTCGAGGATGTGGCTGCGGGTGGCGCCGCGGGCGTTCGGGCCGGGCCCAGTTTCGCCGAACACCTTGGTGGCCACGACCACGTTCTCGCGCGGCACCTTGAGGTTCTTCAAGGCCTGGCCGGTGATCTGCTCCGAGAGGCCGCTCGAATACACGTCGGCCGTGTCGATGAAGTTGATGCCAGCGTCCAGCGCCTGGCCGACGAGGCGCTCGGCATCGCTTTGCTGAAGATCGCCGATCTGCCGCCAGATGCCCTCGCCGCCGCCGAAGGTCATGGTGCCGAGGCACAGCTCGGAGACGAACAGGCCGGTGCGGCCGAGGGGATGGTTGCGCATGAGAGAACTCCGGTGAAACGCCCAAAGGATAGGCGCTTGCAGCGGCGCGCGTGTGTCAGACCTTGTCGCGAGCCGAGCCGGCGACCATGTCGAAGCGGAACAGCCGGCATTCGATCGGCCCGTTCCACATCGGCACGCGGCGCGATTCCTTCAGCCGCATGGCGCCCGGCAGCTTCATGTCGGGACTCAGGATCCAGGCCGTCCAGCCGGCGTAGTTCTTCTTCCAGTGACTGGCGAGTTGCACGAAGAACTCGCCGCCGTCCTCGGTCTGCGCGTCTTCGCGACCACGACCTTCGCCCGCGATGCCCCCGACCTCGATGCGCTCGCCATAGGGCGGGTTCAGCATCATCACGCCGGCCTCTGCCGGCGGCATGCGCTGCAGCGCATCGCCGCCGCGAAACTGCACCGCGGCCGCGACGCCGGCGCGTTCGGCGTTGCGCGCGGAGAAGTCGACCATGCGGTGCGACACGTCGGAGCCGAAGATCGCCTGCGCCTGCGCCTCCTCCTGCGACGAGGTATCCGGCATCGACGCGGCCTTGAGCGCGTCCCACACATGCGGCTGGAACGGCAGCAGCTTCTCGAAGCCGAAACGCCGCTGCGACCCGGCCGGAATGCCGAGCGCGATCTGCGCCGCCTCGATGGCGATGGTGCCGCTGCCGCAGCAGGGGTCGTAGAGCGCAGCGCTCGACACTTCGCGCGTCTCGGGGTTCCACCAGCCGCTGGCCGCGAGCATGGCGGCGGCGAGCGTTTCCTTCAGCGGCGCATCGCCCTTGTCCTGCCGCCAACCGCGCTTGAAGAGAGGCTCGCCCGAGGTGTCGATGTAGAGCGTGCACTGGTCGGTGGCGAGATGGGCGAACACGCGGGCATCGGGCCACTGCGTCTCGATGCTCGGGCGCACGCCGTTGGCCTTGGCGCGAAAGCGGTCGGCGATCGCGTCCTTGATGCGCAGCGTGGCGAAGTTCAGGCTGGTGAGCGGGCTGTGCTGCGCGGTGGTTTCGATCTTGAAGGTCTGCTTGGGCGTGAACCAGATCTCCCAGGCCACGCCGCTCGCGATGGCGTATAGGTCGTTCTCGTTGCGATAGGGCGCATGGGCCAGCTCGATCAGCACCCGCTGCGCCAAGCGGCTGTGCAGGTTGAGCTGCAGCGCCTCGCGCCAGTCGGCGGCCACGCGCACGCCGCCGCGCAGGGTGAGCAGGTCCTGCCCGGATCGCCCGGTGAGTGCATGCACTTCCTGCGCAAGAAAGTCCTCGACGCCGGCGGCGCAAGGCAGGAAAAGGGAGAGTTGGTTCATGGGGAGTCGCGACCAGTGCCTTGCGCAGGTTGGCCGGCGCGATGCGCAGTGCCTCGCGGTACTTGGCGACGGTGCGGCGCGCGCACTCGATGCCTTGCTCCTTGAGCATTTCCGACACCTGGCTGTCGGACAGCGGCTTCCTGATGTCTTCGGCGCCGACGAACTGCTTGATGAGCGCACGCACCGCGGTGCTCGATGCGTTGCCGCCGGTTTCGGTGCCGAGCGCCGAGCCGAAGAAATACTTGAGTTCGACCGTGCCGTAGGGCGTCGCCATGTACTTGGCGGTCGTCACGCGGCTGATGGTCGACTCGTGCAGGCCGAGCTCGTCGGCGATCTCGCGCAGCACCAGCGGGCGCATGGCGAGTTCGCCGTGCACGAAGTAGCTTTTCTGCCGCTCCACGATGGCGTTGGAGACGCGAAGGATGGTGTCGAAGCGCTGCTGGATGTTCTTGATGAACCAGCGCGCCTCTTGCAGCCGCTGCGACAGCGCCTGGCTGCCCTCGCCCTTGTGCTGCTTGAGCGCGCCGGCATAGATGTCGTGCACGCGCAGCCGCGGCATCACTTCCGGGTTGAGCATGACGCGAAAGCGCGCGTGGGTGCCGCTGCCGATGCGCGTGACGATCACGTCGGGCACGACGATGTTGCGCTCGACGTCGACGAACCTGCGCCCGGGCTTCGGTTCCAGCCCGGCAATGAGCTGCAGCGCGGCACGCACTTCGTCCTCGTTGCTGCGCGCCAGCGTGGCCAGCCGCTTGAAGTCGCGCCGCGCGAGCAGTTCCATCGGCTGCTTGCAGATGGCCAGCGCGGTCTTGCGCACCGAGGCGAACTCGGCGCTTTCATGCGCGGACGCTAGCGCGCGCAGCTGGATCGTCAGGCATTCGCCAAGGCTGCGCGCGCCGACGCCGACCGGCTCCAGGCTCTGCAGCAGACCCAGCGCGACCTGGAAGTGATGCACCAGGTCGTCGAACTGGTCGTTGTCGGCGCCGGCCAGGCCGGAGGCGAGCGCCGGCAATGAATCTTCGAGGTAGCCGTCATCGTTGAGCGACTCGATCAGGAAGCGCAGCGCGGCGCGGTCGTTCTCTTCCAGCCGCAGGCCGAGCGCCTGGCGGTGCAGGAAGGACTGCAGCGATTCCTGGCTGCGCGCGAGTTCGGTCGCGTCGGTGCGCTCGTCGTCGCCGAGGTTGTTGGCGCGTGCCGGCGCATCGCCGCCCCACTCGCTGTCGTCGGGTGCGATATCGACCGTGCCGTCGCCCTCCCAGTCGGGTTCGCCGTCGGTGCTGTCGGCGGTGGCGGGTGCGTCGTTGTCGGTCGTCCCGGCGGCGGCGGTCTCGGCTGGCGCCGACACCGTGCCGGCAGCCGGCTCGCCCTCGACCATCCGGTCGTCGTCGCGCACCGGCGCGTCGACCGCATCGAGGCCGAACTCCTCGCGCGGCGCCTCTTCGGCCGTGCGTTCGAGGAACGGGTTGTCGTCGAGCATCTGCTCGACCTCCTGGCTGAGTTCGAGCGTGGAGAGCTGCAGCAGCCGGATCGACTGCTGCAGCTGCGGCGTGAGCGCCAGATGCTGCGAAACACGCAGCGATAAACCTTGCTTCATGGAAAGCGGATAGCCGAAGCCTTTGCCAGGGGGCCGCCGCGCACGGCCGCCCGAAGCGGCCGGCCCGCCCCCGGCAGGGGGGAGGCGGAGCACGAAGTGCACAGCCTGGGGGGGAGCAACATGTTCACATCCGGAAATGCTCGCCCAGGTACACGCGCCGTACCTCGGCGTTGTCGACGATCTCCGATGGCGTGCCCTGTGCCAGCACATGACCGTCGCTGATGATGAAGGCATGGTCGCAGATGCCCAGCGTCTCGCGAACGTTGTGGTCGGTGATGAGCACGCCGATGCCGCGCTCCTTCAGGAAATTGATGATCCGCTGGATCTCGATGACGGCGATCGGGTCGATGCCGGCGAAGGGCTCGTCCAGCAGGATGAAGCGCGGCTGGGTGGCCAGCGCGCGTGCGATCTCGACGCGCCTGCGCTCGCCGCCGGAGAGCGCCAGTGCCGGCGAATCGCGCAGGTGCTCGACCCGCAGGTCACCCAGCAGTTCGGTCAGCCGCTCCTCGATGCGCCGCTTCGACAGCGGCACCGGCCGGCCCGCGGCATCGGGCTCGCGCTGCAGCTCCAGCACGGCGCGAACGTTTTCTTCGACCGTGAGCTTGCGAAAAATCGACGCTTCCTGGGGCAGGTAGCTCAGGCCCATGCGCGCGCGGCGGTGGATCGGCATGTGGGCGATCGGCTCGCCGTCGATCGTGATGTCGCCCGCATCGGCGCGCACCAGGCCGACGATCATGTAGAACGAGGTCGTCTTGCCGGCACCGTTCGGGCCGAGCAGACCGACCACTTCGCCCTTCTGCACGCTGAGCGAGACGTCCTTCACGACCTTGCGGCTGCCGTAGCTCTTTTGCAGGCCGCGCGCCTGCAGCCGGCTGCCCTGGACAACGCTGCTGCCACTCTTCTGCGCCACATCGCTCACTTGCGCTGCTCTCCGCCGAGCGTGGTGCTCGGGCGCAGGCCGGAGCCTGGAGCCGGCGCGACCACGGGCGGCGCCGCGGCCGCCCCCGGTGCGGGTGGGGCTGCCTTGGGCGTGAGGATCGCCTTCACCCGGCCGCTGGCCTGGGTGGCGACACCGGCATTCGGCGGCAAGGGCGAACCGTTGACGGTGAAGGTGTCGTTGCTCTGGTCGTAGACGATCAGCGCGCCGCTGCTTTCGTCGTTGGGCTTGGCGCCGATCAGGCGGCGCATGACGGCCCGGCGGATGAACTTCACGTTGTCGGCGCGGCTGTCGTACTCGATCACTTCCGACTCGCCCTCGATCCACTCGTCGGTGCCGGCATCGCGCTTCTGCTTGTAGTAGGCCAGCTTGCCCGGTGCCGCCGTCACCACGCCGTACTGGTAGCCCTCGGGGTCCTGCCGCACGTCGATGCGCGCGCCGCGGATGATGATCGTGCCCTTGGTCACCACCACCCCGCCGGTGAACACGCTGCTCTGCTTCAGGTCGTCGTAGCGCATCGCATCCGCCTCGATGTTCATCGGCTTCGTCCGGTCGGCCTTTTCGGCCAGCGCCGGCTGCGCGACGCAGGCCAGCGCGACGGCGAAAACGAAAGCACTAACTGCTTGGCGGGTGAATGAGGACTGAAATGGCAATGTCATAGAGGGCACGAAACTTGCTGAGGATTGTATGCGGCCCAAGCTCGAGCCTTGCGCGCCAAGGATGAAAAAGCCCGCCGAAGCGGGCTCGTTTTCGCGGCGCGGGCGGCCGAACTCAGCCCTTGCGGGCGGTGTCGATCAGCGCGTCGGCGACCTGCAGGGCACGCTCCATGCTGCGGGCCAGTTCGGCATCGACGTACCAGCGCCCAGCCACGCCCAGCGAGGGCACGCCAGCCACCTGGTAGGCCTCCTGGAGCTGCTTCGCGCGCTGCAACTTGCTGGCCACGGTGAACGACTTGAACTGCTCGGTGAACTTGGCCTTGTCGAGCCCGTTGGCGGCGACCCAGTCGATGATCTGCTGGTCGGTCGAGAGGTTCTGGCGCTGCTGGTGGATGGCTGCGAACACCTTGCGCTGGTACTCGTCGACCTTGCCCATCACCTCGAGCGCGAAGTAGAGCCGCTGCTGCGGCTGGAAGC
This sequence comes from Variovorax sp., assembly GCA_037720315.1. GTDB lineage: Bacteria > Pseudomonadota > Gammaproteobacteria > Burkholderiales > Burkholderiaceae_C > Variovorax. The sequence continues at coordinate 5,561 of JBBJMS010000124.1, forward strand.
TCGGCTGGAACGCGACTGGCATGCGCTTGAAGCTCACATGCGCCGGGAGTTTGCGCGCCCAGGCTTCAAGTTGCGGCTCGAATTGGTTGCAGTGCGGGCAGTTGTACCAAAAGAACTCGATCACCTCGACCTTGCCGGCCGGCGCGTCGACCGGCGCGCGCTTGTCGAGCACAGCGTAGTCGGTGCCCGCTTTCGGAGCGACTGCTTGCGCATGCGAGGGGGAAGCAAAAGGAAGCAGCCCCAGCGAAGTGGCGGCCAGCGAAAAGTCACGGCGTCTGATGTTCAAAGAAGTTCTCCTGTGCGGCTGACAGAGCCCGCGGGGAGGCCCGAAGTTCCGGACCGGCGAGGGTAAAGAAAGATGAAGGCTCGTCGAAGCCCTGGATGCTCAGCGCTGGACGCGCACCAGCGCCGACTCGAGCCCGCCGCCGTCGAGACGGTCCTTCAGCCGGTCGGCGTCGTCCTTCCGGTTGAAGGGACCCGCACGCACCCGGTACACGGTGCGGCCGGCCTGCTCGCGCTCGGTGACCCGTGACTCCACACCCATCAAAGAGAGCTTGGCGCGCTGGGTTTCGGCGTCGTCGCTGCTGCGGAAGGCACCGGCCTGAACGAAATACATGAAGGGATCGTTGCCCGGTGCGGGCGCCGCCGCCGGGCTCGGGCTGCCGGCAGCGTTGGCGCCCGAGCGCGCACGGGCGAGATCGCCGATCGGGTCGTTCGACGGCAGCAGCGCGTTGGCTTCGGCCGGCATCGGCGCCGTGCGCACCTGGCGCTGCGGTTGTTGCTGCTGCTGTGCGCTGGGCGCGACCGTCACCGGCACCGGAGCACCCGACGGATTGAGCGGCCCGACGGTGGCGGGCTGCGTGGGCGCGGCGGGTGCCGGCGGCGGCGTGCGGGCCGCACTGGCCTTGCCGGCGAGCGGGCTGTTCGGGTCCCAGTCGCGGTTCTTGCGCGCCTCGGCCTCGTCCTGCTCGGAGCCGCCGCGCTGGGTCTTGGTCATGAACGGGATCGGAACCTTGGTCACGTACACCGCGATGCCGAGCGCGACGCCCAGTCCGAGCACCAGGCCGACGATCAGCCCGATGACCATGTTGCCGCTTTGTCTTTGTTTCATTGTGGAAGTCGAGATCACATCTTGCGCGGCGCACTCACGCCGAGAATTGCGAGGCCATTGTGCAGCATCTGCGCGGTGGCGGCGACCAGCGAAAGGCGGGCGAGCTTGACCGGTTCGTCGTCGACCAGGATGCGCTCGGCGTCGTAGTAGCTGTGGTAGCTGGCGGCGAGTTCGCGCAGGTAGAAGGTCACGTCGTGCGGCGCGAAATCGGCCGCCGCAGCGGTGAGCATGTCGGGGTACCGGGCCAGGAGCAGCAACAGCGCCTGTGCGGGCGGGCTTTGCAGCGGCACCAGGTCGACATCGGCCAGCGCGGGCGCATCGCCGCCCCAGGCCGCCAGCACCGAGCAGATGCGCGCATGCGCGTACTGCACGTAGTACACCGGGTTGTCGTTGTTCTGCGCCAGCGCGAGATCGATGTCGAAGGTGTATTCGGTGTCGGGCTTGCGGCTCAGCAGGAAGAAGCGCACGGCGTCGGTGCTGGTCCATTCGATCAGGTCGCGCAGCGTGACGTAGCTGCCGGCGCGCTTGCTGATCTTGACCTCTTCGCCGCCGCGCATCACGCGCACCATGGTGTGCAGCACGTAGTCGGGGTATCCGGCCGGGATGCCCGCGCCGGCGGCCTGCAGGCCGGCGCGCACCCGCGCGATCGTGCCGTGATGGTCGGTGCCCTGGATGTTGACCACCTCGTGGAAGCCGCGCTCCCATTTGGCGATGTGATAGGCCACGTCAGGCACGAAGTAGGTGAACGAGCCATCGCTCTTTCGCATCACCCGGTCCTTGTCGTCGCCGTAGTCGGTCGACTTGAGCCAGAGTGCGCCGTCCTGTTCATAGGTCTTGCCGGCTTCGACCAGTTTCTGCACCGTTGCCTCGACCCGGCCGCTGCTGTAGAGGCTCGACTCGAGGTAGTAATTGTCGAACCGGACCCGAAAGGCCTTGAGGTCCAGGTCCTGTTCGTGGCGCAGGTAGGCCACGGCGAACTGGCGGATCGAATCGATGTCGTCGACGTTGCCGCTCGCGGTGTATTCGCGATCGTCCGAACGCACCGTCTTCTTGGCCTTGAAATCTTGCGCGATGTCGGCGATGTACTCGCCGTTGTAGGCCTGCTCGGGCCACTCGGGGTCGCCCGGCTTGAAGCCCCGGGCGCGCAACTGCGTGCTGTTGGCCAGCGTCTGGATCTGCACGCCGGCGTCGTTGTAATAGAACTCGCGCCACACGCTCGCACCTTGCGTGGCGAGCAGGTTGCAGATCGCATCGCCCAACGCCGCCTGGCGGCCGTGGCCCACATGCAGCGGGCCGGTCGGGTTGGCCGAGACAAACTCGACCAGCACGCGCTCGTCGCGCCGCGGCTGGCTTCCGAACGCAGCGCCCGCGGCCAGCACCTCGCGCACGACCTGCTGCTTGGCGGAAGTCGTGAGGCGGATGTTGAGGAAGCCGGGGCCGGCGATCTCCACCGCATCGACCCATTGCCGGAAAGCTTGCGTGGCCTGCAGCGCGGCGCTCAATTCATCGGCCAGCTCGCGCGGCTTGCGGCCCAGCGGCTTGGCCATTTGCATCGCTGCGGTGCTGGCGAAATCGCCATGTGCCGCGACCTTGGGCGACTCGAAGGCCGCTTTGGCGCCGCTGCCGGGCGAGAAGGATTCGAGCGTGTTCGCGAGCGCCGCGAGCAGCTCCTGTTTGACCAATAGCATCGCCGGATTTTACCGGGGGCACGTTAGGATCGATTCGCCCCGGCCGGGGCCGCTGCCACAACCCACCTTCCAGGACATCCTCACCATGAAGAAGCATCTCTCCCTGATGGTCATCGGCGCCTGCTTTTCGTTCGGCCTTGCGCACGCGCAGGACAAGGCACCGACGACCCAGCAGAACAAGATGGCGACCTGCAACAAGGACGCCGCCGACAAGAAGGGCGACGAGCGCAAGGCATTCATGAAGACCTGCCTCTCGGCCACGCCCGCGACGCAGCAGGGCAAGATGAAGACCTGCAATGCCGACACGCAGGCCAAGACGCTCAAGGGCGAGGAGCGCAAGGCTTTCATGAAGGCCTGCCTGAGCGGCAAGCCGGCCGCCTGAAGCCGGCTTTCTAGCCCTTGGCGCCGAACCCGCGCGCCAGGAACACCGCCACCAGCGGAATCAGCGCGATCAGGTGCGCCTGGACCATCACCAAGCGCCGGGTCTTCTTGATCTCGACCTCGCCCGGAAGGCTGCCGCCGGAACGCACGGCCTTGCGCCAGCGGAAGTACGTGAGCGTCGGAAAAATCGAGATCACGCCGACGATGATCAGGAGCGTGAGCTTCACATGCAGCAACGGGTTGGTCCAGTACCAGGCCGTGCCCTTAATGCCCCACCAAGTACGCGCGACGCCGGTTGCCAGCACGGCGATGGCGGCAATGCCATAGATGAAGTCGACCTTGGCGAGCCGCTCGACGGCGGCGGCGTTGAGCCATTCGACGCGGCAGAGTGCGGCCTCGCTCGCAATGAAGACCACCATCGTCAGTATTGCGAGGATGTGCAGATAGGCAAGGATGGCTTCGAGTGTCATCAGGGGTTCTCTGAAGAATGGGGAAGGCTGGCGATTGTGCCGCCCCAGTATTCCGGCCGCGCGTATTGCGCCTTCAGGAAATCCAGCCACAGCCGCACGCGCAGCGCGAGATGCTTGCGCTGGGGGAACACCGCGTAGATGCCGTTCGGCGGCGCCGCAAATGCGTCGAGCAGCGGCACCAGCAGGCCGGCGTCGATCTCGGCCTCGACCTCCCAGGTGCTGCGCCAGGCGATGCCATGGCCGGCCAGGCACCAGTCATGCAGCACCTGGCCGTCGGAGCAGTCCAGCGGGCCGGTCGGCTTCAGGTGGATCACCTCGTGCTCGCCGGCGGCCGTCGGCACGCGAAACGCCCAGCCGCGGGTTTGCGACGCATCGCTCGACAGGCTGAGACACGCGAAGCGCGCCAACTCGCCCGGATGGGCCGGCACGCCATGACGCCGCACGAACCCGGGCGTCGCGACGCAGCGGCGCCGGTTGTCCGCGAGGCGGAGGCTCACCAGCGACGAATCGGGCAGGTCGCCGACGCGCACGGCGCAGTCGTAGCTCTCTCCGGCCACGTCGATGACGCGGTCGCTCAGGTTCAGCGAGATGGTGACGTCCGGATGCAGCGCGTGAAAGCGGGGCACCAGCGGCGCGACATGACGCCGGCCGAAACCGGCCGGCGCGGTCACTCGCAGGTGGCCGCTGGCCTTGATGCCGCCGGCGCTCACGCTCGCCTCCGCATTCGCGAGCTCGACCAGCAGCCGTTGGCAGTCTTCGAGAAAGGCACTGCCCTCGTGGGTGAGCGTGAGGCGGCGCGTGGTGCGCAAGAGCAGCTTTACACCCAGCCGCTCCTCCAGCGCATCCAGCCGCCGGCCCATGATCGCGGGGGCCACGCCCTCGGCCCGCGCGGCCGCGGTGAGGCTGCCGCGCGTGGCGATGGCGACGAACGATTCGAGTTGCTTGAGCTTGTCCATGGCGGCCCGAATGATGCGACATGTTCGTCGCTTAGGCTCGGCGGATGCCCAACCAATCGATGCCGCCGCCGCCCGCGGCCGTCAGCTTTGCCGAAGCCCTCCGCTTCTGGCTGAAGCTCG
>JBBJMS010000125.1:0-10265 GCA_037720315.1 Variovorax sp.
ATCCATGCACGCAGCTTCGAGATCGCGCACGCGGTGATGCTCACCACCGGCCAGGGGCCGATCATGGCGTTCCAGGCCGGCGGCCCGCACGCGCAGGACCGCGCGCTCGAAGCCATTGCCGTCGCCTGGAAGGCGATGGCCGACGTGCCGCCGAACGCCACCTGGGAAAAGCCGCAGGGCAAGAACCCGCCAGTGGTGCTGAACAAGCGCTTCGAGGTCGTCGGTCGCGGCATCGCACTGGTGATCGGCTGCGCAACCTTCCCCACCTGGAACACCTATCCCGGCCTGTTCGCAGCGCTTGCCACCGGCAATCCGGTCATCGTCAAGCCGCACCCCAATGCAGTGCTGCCGGCGGCCATCACGGTCAGCGTGCTGCGGGAAGTGCTCGCCGAACAAGGGCTCGATGCGAACCTGGTGACGCTGGCGGTCAGCCCCGAGCCGCAACTGGCGCAGATGCTCGCCACCCATCCGATGGTCGCGTCGATCGACTACACCGGCGGCAACGTCTTCGGACGCTGGCTGCAGACCCACGCGACCCAGGCTCGCCTCTATGCCGAAATGGCGGGCGTGAACGTGGTGGTGATCGAGTCGACCGATGCCTACGCGGCGATGCTGCGCAACCTGGCGCTGTCGCTGTCGCTCTTCAGCGGCCAGATGTGCACCACTACGCAGAATCTGCTGGTGCCGCAAGACGGCATCCAGACCGACCAGGGCCCGAAGAGCTTCGAACAGGTCGGCGCAGATCTGGCGCAGGCCATCGACCAGCTGCTGGCCGATCCGAAGGTGGCGCTGACGGTGCTGGGTGCCATCGGCTCGGCGCAGACGCTGGAGCGCCTTGCTGCCGCCGCGACGTTAGGCCGGACGGTGCTCGCGTCGCGCAAGCTCGTGCATCCCGAGTACCCGCAGGCCGAAGTGCGCACGCCGGCCATCGTTGCGCTCGACATCGCCGACGAGCAAATCTACGAGCAGGAATGCTTCGGCCCGGTGTCGTACCTGGTGGCGGCGCCGTCGCGCGATGCCGCGCGCGAACTGGCCGAGCGCAGCGTGCGCCGCCACGGCGCCATGACCGTCGGGCTCTATTCCACCGACGCGGCATTCACCGACAGCATGGTTGACGCCTGCCGCCGGGCCAGGGTGGCGCTGTCGATCAACCTGACGCACAGCGTGATGGTCAACCAGTCGGCCGGGTTCTCGGACTTTCATGCCACGGGCGGCAACCCGGCGGCCAATGCGGCTTACACCACGCTGGCATTCGTGGCCGATCGATTCGTCGTGGTTCAACACCGCCGCCACGCCTGAGCGCAAACGGCTTGCAGTTCAGCGCGTTGCCGGGCTTGTCTTGCGCACCGGCTTGCCCGCAACGCGCTTCGGCTGCACCGGCGTATCGGGTGCCACCACCGCGCGCACGCCGCCGAAGAAAAGGTCGGCCACCATCGCCCCGATGGCTTCGTGATCGAGCTCGCGCCCCGGCTTGAGCCAGGTGAACGTCCAGTTGATCATGCCGAACAGCAGCATCGCCATCGGCTTGCCGAGCCGGCTTTGCGGCTCTTCGCCCCGCGCCTCGGCGATGGTCCGGGCAAAGGCCGCGACCACGCGCCGCTCCACGTTGACGATGCGCAGTTGATCTTCTTCGCGCAGGAAGCGTACGTCTTCAGTCAGCACGCGCTGTGCGTTCTGCGCGATCGCGTACTCGGCGACGAAGCGCCGGATCAGCTCGCGCAGCCGGGCCTCGGGTTCGGCGTGATCGCGCAGCACTTCATCGACCACCGACTCCAGTCGCAGCACATGTTCCTCTGCAATGCGCACGGCAAGGTCGTGCTTGTCGCGCACGTAGTGATAGAGCGTGGCCTTGGACACGCCGCAAGCCGCCGCCACCTCGTTCATCGAAGTGCCCGCATAGCCGCGCTGAGCAAAGAGCTGCGCGGCGTTCGACAGAATGATTTCCCGTTGGCCGTCGTAGCCGGCCGGGTCACGCACACGAGCCATTCGGCAGCGCCTTTTTATGAAATTGCAGGGCTGCGCATGATGGCATGGCCCTAACCGTCGCAGGTGCGAAAGCCGAAGAACCCGTCGTCCCGATGCGGCAGCGCGAAGCCGCGACGCTTGGCAGAGCGCAGGCGAGCCCGGGTCGCGAACGACGCGCCTCGCAGCACACGCGCTTGGCCGAACGCGGGCTGCGGATCGAACCCGGTGCCGACGCTCCAGGGGTCGGCGGCAAAGCCCGGCCATGGCTGCAGTGTGCCGGCGGTCCATTCATGCACGTCGGCCCAGCGAAAGCCGCGCCGTGCCGCCGTGTGCGCGGCGATTTCCCATTCGACCTCGGTCACCAGCCGGCGCCCGGCCCAACGCGCCCAGGCGTCGGCTTCCCACCAGCTCACATGCACGGCGCTGCGGTGGCCCGCGACGTGCACCGCCTGGCCGAAGCGCTGCTGCAGCACAGACCCGCCGGCGCCGATCTGCTCGACATGGCGCGGGCCACGCCGCCCCTCGGCCTGCTGCATGAGCCATGCGCCGCCTTCGGCATGCCAAAGCTCCGGGCGGTCATAGCCGCCGTCGTGCACGAATTCGGCGTACTGACTCCAGGTGATGGGCTGCGCATCGATCTCGAACGCCGGCACATCGACCCGGTTCAAGCCGCCCTCCTGCGCAAAGGCAAAGCCCGCATGCCCGAGGCCCAGTTCCCACGAAGTCGCGGGCATGGCCAGCGGCTCGCGCACCACAGCGGCCGGCTCGGCCTCGATGCCCATCGGCAGCCCAAGCGTCTGCGCCATCACCACCAGCTGCTCGCCGCGCAGGTCCTCGTGGAACAGCGCCAGCCGATAGAAGTACAGGCCGGCGTCGGTTTCGGCAGCATGCTCGAGCAGCTCGAGCGTGCTCTCCAGCGTCTCGAGCAGATAAGCGCGGGTCTGCGCAAGATCGGGCAGGTCGGGCGACCAGCGGCCGTCGGGTGCGATCTGCGCGGGGTTCCACCAGCCGTCGGCCACGGGCTCGATCGAAGCCAGACGCATGGGACGCACCGGACACGCTGCGCCGAACGAACGCTGCGTATTGCGTGCGATCCACCATTCGGCGAACCAGCCGATGTGGCCGGCCAGCCAGGCCGGCGGCTCGACCTCTTCATGCCGAGGCACTGAAAGCGCGGCCGATGCAAGCGAGCGTTCGTAGAGCGAAAGAAGATGCAGCGTGTGATTGCGCGCATCGATCAGCGCCAGCGAAAGCAGTTCGCGGCCTGCCCGGCGCATGTCGGGTGAATCGATCGAGAAAGGCAGGCCGGGCAGCATCAGCGGCAGTGGGGTGGCATGCCGGATTATCGCGACCCGTAATCAGAGCGCCGCTCATAGGGAATACGCCATTCGCGGCGCGGGCCGGGGACGCGCGAGCACCGATAAAATCGCGCGTCCTCGGAATGACCCCGACGCTGCCCGACGCCGCAGCGCCCAGGCGTCGTCCCGGATCCAAGCAACCCTTCGTTATTTTTTATTGGAGAAGCGCATGAACGTGCTGCTCAGGTTTTCGCGCGCGGTCGACTGGCTCAACGGCCAGATCGGCAAGTACATCATCTGGCTGATCCTGGCCTCGACCGTCATCAGTGGCGTCAACGCCATCGTGCGCAAGGTGTTCAACATGAGCTCGAACGCCTTCCTCGAGGTGCAGTGGTATCTGTTCGCGGCATCGTTCCTGATCGCTGCCGGCTACACCCTGCTGAATCAGGAGCACGTCAAGATCGACGTGGTCACCAGCCATCTGTCGAAGTCCAAGCAGATCTGGGTCGACATCATCGGCTTCGCGTTCTTTCTCACGCCGGTCTGCCTGGCGATCCTCTACTACGGCATTCCGTTCTTCCTGCAGGGCTATCGCTCGGGCGAAATGTCGAACAACGCCGGCGGGCTTATCCGCTGGCCGGTGTATGCGCTGATTCCTGCCGGCTTCGCGCTGCTGATGCTGCAGGGCTGGTCGGAGCTGATCAAGCGCGTCGCGTTCCTGCAGGGCCGCATCGACGACCCGACGCAGAAGCGAATCGAGAAGAGCGCCGAGGAAGAACTCGCCGAGTCGATTCGGCAACTGGCGGAGTCCGAAGCCCGCAACAAGCCGAACGCGAGCTAAGCCCGGAGCAACCATGGCATTCATTACCCAGAACTTCGCCCCGATCATGTTCGCGGGGCTGATCGTCTTCCTGCTGGTCGGCTTTCCGGTGGCCTTCAGCCTCGGCGCCTGCGGCTTGTTCTTCGGCTTCATCGGCATCGAGCTCGGCCTCCTGCCCGAGGCGCTGCTTCAGGCGTTGCCGCTGCGGCTGTTCGGCATCATGCAGAACGACACGCTGCTGGCCATTCCGTTCTTCACGCTGATGGGCCTGATCCTCGAGCGCAGCGGCATGGCCGAAGACCTGCTCGATACCATCGGGCAGCTGTTCGGGCCGATTCGCGGCGGGCTTGCGCTGGCGGTGATCTTCGTTGGCGCGCTGCTTGCTGCCACCACCGGCGTGGTCGCGGCCTCGGTGATCTCGATGGGGTTGATCTCGCTGCCCATCATGCTGCGCTACGGCTACGACCGGCGCATCGCGTCGGGCGTGATCGCAGCATCGGGCACGCTGGCGCAGATCATCCCGCCTTCGCTGGTGCTGATCATCATGGCCGACCAGTTGGGCAGGAGCGTCGGCGACATGTACAAGGGCGCCTTCTTGCCCGGGTTCATGCTCATGGCGATGTATGCACTCTTCGTCGTGCTGCTCGCCATCTTCAAGCCGAAGTGGGTGCCGGCGCTGCCGCTGGAAGCCCGCACCTTTCGCGAGAACAACGGCAGCAGCGGCCTGCCTTCGTTGCTGGTGCTCACCGTGGTTTCGACCGCCGCAGCCGTCTTCTTTGCCCGGCACATCGTCGACATCCACACCTGGTGGAAAGGCGTGCCGGTCACCAGCGTCGCCACCGACGAAACGATCGTGGTGTCGATGTGCGCGGGCGTGATCCTGGCCTTCGTCATCGCGGTGATCAACCGCGTCACCGGGCTCGGCCTGCTGTCGCGCATCGCGGAGCGGGTGACCTTCGTGCTGATCCCGCCACTGCTGCTGATTTTTCTGGTGCTCGGCACCATCTTCCTTGGCGTGGCGACGCCGACCGAGGGCGGCGCCATGGGCGCGCTGGGCGCGTTCGCGATGGCGATGGTGCGCGGGCGCCTGAGCATGTCGCTGCTGAAGCAGGCGCTCAACACCACGACCAAGCTGTCGTGCTTCGTGGTGTTCATCCTGATCGGCTCGACCATCTTCGGCCTGGTGTTCCAGGGCGTGGACGGACCGCGCTGGGTCGAGCATCTGCTGACGGGGATTCCAGGCGGCCAGATCGGCTTCCTGATCCTGGTGAACGTGATGATCTTCTTCCTGGCGTTCTTCCTCGACTTCTTCGAACTCTCGTTCATCGTGGTTCCGCTACTGGCACCGGTCGCGGTGGCGCTCGATATCGTCCTGATCTGGTTCGGCGTGCTGCTCGCGGTGAACATGCAGACCTCGTTCATGCACCCGCCATTCGGCTTTGCCTTGTTCTATCTGCGCAGCGTGGCGCCGACCAAGGAATACAACGACAAGGTGACGCGCCAGGTCATACAGCCGGTGACCACGATGCAGATCTACAAGGGCGCCGTTCCCTTCGTGGTGATCCAGCTCATCATGGTCGGGCTGATCATCGCGTTTCCGGGCATCGTCTCCAGCGGCCTCGACAAGAAGGAAACCTACGATCTCGACAAGATCGGCGCCGAGATGCGCGCCAACATGCCGGGCTTCGAACCTGCGGCGCCCGAGCCCGAGCCGGGCGGCGCACCCGCGCCGGGTGCCGAATCGCCAGCGCCTGCAGCCGAGGAAGATCCCATGAAAGCCATGCTCGAATCGATGGAAAAGGACAAGAAGTAGCGGCTGCCTCGGCAACGAAAAAGCCCCGCGATGCGGGGCTTTTTTTTGTGGCGCGATCGATGCGACTTAGAGCTTCTGCGACGCCATGAAGTTGTCGAAGCGCGACTCGGCGAAGCGGAACCACAGCACCTGGTCACGCTGGAAATCACGCAGGTCGGCGTAGATCTTCTTCCACTCGGGGCTCTTGGCATCGTTCTCGGCGAACACTTCCATCGAGGCCTTGAACGAGGCTTCGAGCACCGCTTGCGAGAAAGGCAGCACCTTGGTCTTGGCGGCCACGAGCTGCTTCAGCGCCGTCGGGTTGAGCGCGTCGTACTTGGCCAGCATGTCGCTGCTGGCCTGGGCTGCCGCCGCTTCTACGATGGCCTTGTTCTCGGCCGACAGCGCATCCATGGCCTTCTGGTTGATGAAGAAGTCGACTTCCGGGCCGCCTTCCCACCAGCCCGGGTAGTAGTAGAACGGCGCAACCTTGTTGAAGCCGAGCTTCTGGTCGTCGTAGGGTCCGACCCACTCTGCGGCATCGAGCGTGCCCTTCTCGAGCGCCTGGTAGATCTCGCCGCCCGGAATGCTCTGGGGCACAGCGCCCAGCTTGATCATCACCTCGCCGATCAAGCCGCCGCCCAGGCGCATCTTCATGCCCTTGAAGTCGGCCACCGACTTGATTTCCTTGCGGTACCAGCCGCCCATCTGGCAACCGGTGTTGCCGCCGGCGAAGCTGACCATGCTGTACTTGGCATAGAACTCGTTCATCAGCTTGCGGCCGTTGCCGTGCTTCATCCAGGCGTTCATCTGGCGCGCATTCAGACCGAAGGGCACCGCCGAACCGAGTGCGAACGCGGGGTTCTTGCCGTAGAAGTAGTAAGGCACGGTATGGGCCATTTCGACCGACCCGTTCTGCACACCGTCGACCACGCCGAATGCAGGCATCAACTCGCCGCCGGCATGAACCGAAATCTCGAACTTGCCGCCCGACATGGCCTTGACCGCGGTGGCGAACACTTCGGCACCGCCGTAGATCGTGTCGAGCGATTTCGGAAAGCTCGACGCCAGCCGCCAGCGGACGGCGGCCTGTGCATGGACTGCAGGCGCGATGCCGGCAGCGAGGACGCCGGCGATGCCGGCGTTTTTGATGAGGGAACGACGATCCATTGAATTCACTCCGGGTGCTTTGGAAAAACAAGAACGCGGCTTGTGGCCGCGTTGCTGACCAGAGCCTGTTGACAGGCCTGTTGAGTCGAGCGCGATTGTAAAAAGCCGCTACACCGCCCCGGTGGGGGTTTTCCCTGCGGGAAGCAGGTCGGCGAAGCGCTGCGTGACGGAATTCGCGATGCCGCGCGCATCGAGCCCGATGCTTGTCAGCAGCCTGGCCGGGTCGCCGTGCTCGATGAAGCGGTCGGGCAATCCCAACAGCAGGACCGGCCGCGATATACCCGCAGCCTGCAAGGCTTCGAGTACCGCGCTGCCCGCGCCGCCTGCAACCGCGCCCTCTTCCAACGTGACGATGGCCTCGTGCGAGCCGGCAACCTGCGTCAGCAGTTCGATGTCGAGCGGCTTGGCCCAGCGCATGTTGACCACCGTTGTGTCGAGCGCTTCACCCGCTTCGAGCGCCGGATGGAGCAAGGTGCCGAAAGCGAGGATGGCGATGCGCTTGCCCTGGCGGCGGATTTCGCCCTTGCCGAAGGGCAGCGCGTCGAGCGTGAGATGCGGCACGACGCCGGCACCCGCGCCGCGTGGATAGCGCACTGCCACCGGATGGTTCTGCGCGAATGCGGTCGACAGCAGCTGCCGGCACTCGGCTTCGTCGGCAGGACATGCGATCGCCATATTGGGAATGCAACGCAGGAACGGGATGTCGTAGGCGCCAGCATGCGTCGCGCCGTCGGCGCCGACCAGGCCGGCGCGGTCGAGTGCAAAGACCACCGGCAGGTTCTGGATCGCGACGTCGTGGATCAGCTGGTCGTAGCCGCGCTGCAGAAAAGTGGAGTAGATCGCAACCACCGGCTTGAGCCCTTCGCAGGCCAGGCCGGCCGCGAAGGTGACGGCATGCTGCTCGGCGATGCCGACGTCGTAGTAGCGATCGGGAAAGCGCTGCTCGAACTCGACCAGCCCCGAGCCTTCGCGCATGGCCGGCGTGATCCCGACCAGCCGTCCGTCCTGCGCGGCCATGTCGCACAGCCAGCTTCCGAACACCTGCGTGAAGGTCTGCTTTGGCGCCGTGGTGGGCTTGACGAGGCCCACGGCGGGATCGAACTTGGAAGGCCCGTGGTAGGCCACCGGATCGGCCTCGGCCAGCTTGTAGCCCTGGCCCTTCCTGGTGACGACGTGCAGGAACTGCGGTCCGTGCAGATGCTTGAGGTTTTCCAGCGTCGGTACCAGCGAATCGAGGTCGTGGCCGTCGATCGGGCCGACGTAGTTGAAGCCGAACTGCTCGAACAGCGTGGCCGGCACCACCATGCCCTTGGCATGCTGCTCGAAGCGCTTGGCAAGCTCGAACAGCGGCGGCGCGCCGCGCAGCACGCTCTTGCCGACGTTCTTGGCCGCGGCATAGAAGTTGCCGCTCATCAATTGCGCGAGGTAGCGGTTGAGCGCGCCGACCGGCGGGCTGATCGACATGTCGTTGTCGTTCAGGATCACCAGCAGCTTGCAGTCGCAGACGCCGGCGTTGTTCAGTGCCTCGAAGGCCATGCCGGCCGTCAGCGCACCGTCGCCGATGATCGCGACCGAATGGCGGTCCTCGCCTTTCTGCTTGGCCGCCATCGCCATGCCGAGCGCGGCCGAGATGCTGGTCGACGAATGCGCGGTGCCGAAGGTGTCGTATTCGCTTTCGCTACGCTGCGGGAAGCCCGAGATGCCGCCGATCTGCCGCAGCGAAGGCATGCGCTCGCGCCGGCCGGTGAGGATCTTGTGCGGATAGGTCTGGTGGCCCACGTCCCACACCAGCCGGTCGTGCGGCGTGTTGAACACATGGTGCAGCGCGACCGTGAGTTCGACCGTGCCGAGGTTCGAGCTGAGGTGCCCGCCGGTGCGAGACACGTTGTCGAGCACGCAGCTGCGTACCTCGTCTGCCAGCTGCTTGAGCTGAGTGCGATCAAACTGCCGCAAGACGGAAGGGTCGTGGATGGTGGGGAGCAGCGGAGCCATGGATCGTTGTGTCGTTGTGCGTTTTTACGGTCGCGGTCGACGACCATGTGGGCGAGCGCGCGCAGCGCGTCGGTGTCGGCCAGCGTGCTGCGCTCCAGCGCGGTGAGTGCCTGCGCCAGCAGCTCGCGGGCCTGCGCGCGAGCTCCGGCCAGCCCGAGCAGGGAAACATAAGTCGGCTTGTCGCTCGCGGCATCCTTGCCTGCGGTCTTGCCGAGCGTCTGCGAATCGGCGGTGACGTCGAGGATGTCGTCGACCACCTGAAAAGCGAGACCGATGGCCGCGCCATAGTCGCGCAGCCCCGCCAGCACGCGCGGCGCCGGCATGCCCGCGCAGGCCGCGCCCATTTCTACGCTGCCCTGCAGCAGCGCGCCGGTCTTCAGGCGATGCATTTCGCGCAGCTGCGTTTCGTCCAGCGCCAGGCCGACGCTCGCGAGGTCGATGGCCTGGCCGCCGGCCATGCCCAGGCTGCCGGCCGCACGCGCGAGCAATCGGCACAGAGACGCCTGCACCGCCGGCAGTACACCGTCACCTTCGGGCGCGAGCAGCTCGAACGCCAGCGCCTGCAGCGCATCGCCCGCAAGGAGTGCGCCCGCCTCGCCGAACTTCACATGCACGGTTGCCTTGCCGCGCCTCAGCACTCGTACGTTGTCCATGCAGGCAGGTCGTCGCACCAGCGAATAGGCGTGGATCAGTTCGACCGCGCAGGCGGCGCGCAACGGCTTCGTCGCCCGGCCGTGGCTTCGCTGGCGGCGAACACCAAGAGCGGACGCAGCCGCTTGCCGCCGTCGAGCACCGCATAGCGCATCGCGTCGCCGAGCTGCACGGGTGCATCGATGCCGACCCATTCGGAGAGTGCCGCCTCCACGCGTGCGAGGCGCGGATCGCTCCACGCCGAGAGGCGGTCGCCGTTCCAGCGCACGTCGTCGGCCGTCGTCATTCGGCCGTCCAGACCTTCAGGCTGCCCGCATCGAGCACCTTGATCTGGTCTTCGACCGCCTGCAGCTTCTCGCGGCAGAAAGCCAGCAGGGCCGCACCGCGCTGGTAGCTGCCGAGCAGTTGGTCGAGCGGCAGCCGGCCCGATTCGAGTTCGGCCACGAGCTGTTCGAGTTCCTGGAGACCGGCTTCGTAGCTGACCGGCAGTGCGCCCGTGTCGGGCACGTCGGGCGTGGCAGGCGAAGAGAGAGTTGGCACCTTGGGCATTCGGGGCGTGTCGGGGTCAAACGAGGCA
>JBBJMS010000126.1:0-10260 GCA_037720315.1 Variovorax sp.
CACCGTCGAAGAGCGTCAAGTGGTCGCCGGGCTGCAGGCGCAGCACCTGCACATGGCGCGCGGCGCCGGCCGGCAGCACCATCGCGCTGTGCGCGCCGAGCGCAACCGCGCTGTGGAAGCGCGGCGTCACACCCGGCCGTACGCGAAGCCGGTCGCGGCCTGCGTGCCCTCCACCTCGTCGATCACCCGCAATAGCGGCGTGAGTTCGAGGTAGCGGCCGGCAGTCGCCCGGATATAGGCGATGAAGCGCGGCGTGTCGGCCAGGTACCTGGGTTTGCCGTCACGCAAGGTCAGCCGCGCGAAGATGCCGGCAACCTTGAGATGGCGCTGCAGACCCATCCACTCGACCGCGCGGTAGAAGGCGCCGAAATCCTCGTCGACCGGCAACCCGGCCTTGCGCGCCTCTTGCCAGTAGCGCACGGTGATGTCGAGCACGAAGTCTTCGTCCCAGCTCAGGAATGCGTCGCGCATCAGGCTGGCGATGTCGTAGGTGATCGGGCCGTAGACGGCGTCCTGGAAATCCAGCACGCCCAGTGCGGGGCCGCCGGTGATCATCAGGTTGCGCGGCATGAAGTCGCGGTGCACATAGATCTGCGCCGCGGCCAGGTTGCTGTCGACGATGGCCTTGAAGGCGCGTTCCAGTCGCACCTGCAGCTGGCCTTCGACGCGCATGCCGCGGTGCTGAGCGATGTACCACTGGGGAAAGAGCGCCAGTTCGCGCTCGAGCAGTGCGCGGTCGTAGGGCGGCAGCACGTCGGGCCGGGACGCGAGCTGCCAGCCGATCAGCGCATCGACCGCCTGCATGTAGAGCGGCCGGGCGGCTTCGGCGTCGGCGGGATCGATGACGTCGAGCATGGTCTGATGGCCGAGATCGTCGAGCAGCAGGAAGCCGTGCGTCTCGTCCCACTCGAGCACTTGTGGCGCAGTGAGTCCGGCTGCCGTCATCAGCTGCGCGACCTGGACGAACGGGGCGCTGTCCTCCTGCGCCGGCGGCGCGTCCATCACGATGCGCGGCGGTGCGCCGTCTACAGCATCGATGCGGAAATAGCGCCGGAAGCTGGCGTCGGCCGATGCCAGGCGCACAGTTGCGGGCAGGAGCTTGTGGCGCGCAGCCACGCGTTCGAGCCAGCGGGCGAAGGCGGCACCGCGCGCCGGGTCGCTCCAGGCGACCGGCTGCGAGTGAGTGGCGGCGATAGCGGCCGGAGGTGGGGAGGCTGTCATGGATAATCGATTCTACAAATCCGCCCCGCGCGGAGCCCCTTCGCAACCCGCCGTCCCCATGGCGATACTCCCCCGACGATCTCTCTGTGCGCCGTACCGATGCATGACCTGACCCGAGCCGCCCGGCGCCGGTGCCGCCCGCCGCTGCCGCTGGCCGTGCTGTCGCTGGCATTGCTTCACGCACATGCCGCGCAGGCGCAGGACTTGAGCGGCCTCGATGCGCCGCTCGTGCTCAAGGCCACGCCGCAGCTCGCCGAAACCATTCCACCGGCCCTGCGCAGCCAGGTGCCCAGCTTCATCGACGGCGACCGCATCTCCGGCCGGCCCGACCTCGAGACGGTGGTGGAAGGCAATGCCTCGCTGCGCCGCGGCGACACCGTCATCCGTGCCGACCGGCTCGAGTACTACCAGCCCGACGACCTGGCGAAGGCGCGGGGCAACGTGCATGTCAACCAGGCCGGAAACGTCTACGAGGGGCCCGAACTCGAACTGAAGCTGGAAACCTTCGAAGGCTTCTTCAGCAACGTGCGCTATCGCTTTCTCGCGTCAGGCGGCGGCGGAGACGCCGAGCGCATCGATTTCGTCGACAGCAATGTGTCGGTTGCCCGCATGGCCACCTACACCACCTGCCGGCGCGAGGACTACCCGGGCTGGATGCCCGCCTGGATGCTGAGCGCCGCGACGCTCACCACCGACACCGAGGAGAACGTCGGCGTCGCCACCGACGCGCGGATGAGCTTCATGGGCATCACAACGCCGGCATTCCCGTCGCTGAGCTTCCCGTTGAACAACGACCGCAAGAGCGGGTTCCTGCCGCCCACGGTCGGCATGGACAGCGTCAACGGCGTCGACATCACGCAGCCGTACTACTGGAACATTGCGCCCAACCGTGACGCGACCGTCTATCCCACCTTCATGAGCAAGCGCGGCGTTAACCTCGGCACCGAGTTCCGCTATCTGGAGGACCGCTACAGCGGCGAAGCCCGGGTCGACTACATGCCGACCGACAGCCTGCGCAACCGCGAGCGCTGGGGCATCTGGACCCAGCACGCGCAGACCTTCGACGCCAAACGCTACGGACTCGACTCGCTCGGCGCCACCCTCAACATCAACCGGGTGAGCGACGACGATTACTGGCGCGACTTCACGCGCACGCCGTCGCTGACCCAGCGGCTTCTGACCAACGACGCTGCGCTCAACTGGACCAAGGGCGACTGGAACGGCGCCGTGCGCGCGCAGAGCTACCAGACGCTGCAATACGACCTCTCGCCGATCCTTCCGCCCTACGACCGGCTGCCGCAGATCACCGCCAACTACAACAAGTACGACTGGCACGGCTTCGACTTCTCGCTCAGCAACGACTACTCGCGCTTCCAGGCCGATCCCGTCCAGCAGCGCCAGCCCAACGGCGAGCGGGTGTTCTCGCTTGCGTCGCTGAGCCGGCCGTTCCTCACGCCCGGCACCTTCGTCATCCCCAAGGTGCAGCTGCACGCGACCTCCTACCAGTTCGAGGCGCCGCTGGCCAACGGCACCACGTCGGCCAGCCGGGTGGTTCCGACCTTCAGCCTCGACGGCGGCATGATCTTCGAGCGAGATGCCAGTTACTTCGGCCGCGCATTCCGCCAGACGCTGGAACCGCGGGCGTTCTACGTCTACACGCCCTACCGCGACCAGAACCTGCTGCCCAACTACGACTCGGCCAGCAACGACTTCAACTTCGCAACCGTCTACACCGAGAACGCGTTCTCCGGCAACGACCGCATTTCCGACAGCAACCTGCTCACGCTGGGCGTGACCACGCGGCTCATCGACCCCGACACCGGTGTCGAGGCCGCCCGCTTCGGCGTTGCGCAGCGCCTTCGTTTCGACGACCAACGGGTGACCCTGCCTGGTACCTTGCCGGTGACCGACCGGCTCAGCGACGTGCTGGTCGGTGCCCAGGTCAACTGGACGCCGCAATGGAGCGTGGACACCACGGTGCAGTACAACCCGGACGAGCGGCGGTCGGAGCGCAGTGCGATCAGCGCGCGCTACAACCCCGGCTCCTACCGCAACGTGAGCGCGGCCTACCGCTATCAGGACAACAACACGCCATTTGCCAACGGCGGCAACAAGTCGATCGACGTCGGCTGGCAGTGGCCGCTGAACGACCTGTGGGGCGACAAGGGCGAGGACCTCGGCCCGGGACGCGGCCAGGGCGGCGGACGCTGGTACGCGGTCGGCCGCCTCAACTACAGCCTGCAGGACAGCAAGCTCACCGACGCGGTGCTCGGCTTCGAATACGACGGCTGCTGCTGGATCGGGCGGGTGGTGCTGGAACGTATCACCACCGGACAGGTCACAGCGAGTACGCGCATCATGTTCCAGCTCGAGTTCGTCGGCTTCGCGAGCGTTGGCGCAAGCCCCAAGCGCACGCTCACGCAGAACATCCGGCGCTACCAGC
Organism: Variovorax sp.; assembly: GCA_037720315.1. Classification (GTDB taxonomy): domain Bacteria; phylum Pseudomonadota; class Gammaproteobacteria; order Burkholderiales; family Burkholderiaceae_C; genus Variovorax. The sequence goes on from JBBJMS010000126.1 coordinate 3,665, forward strand.
CCTTGCGGCAACCCGGCGTCGCGCCGAGCCGCTTCACCAATTACGACTGAGTCTCTTCGCCATGAACCACATCCGCTCCATCCTCACTCTGGCGTGCCTGGCTACGCTGGCCGCGGCGGCCGGTGCTCAGGGCCAGGGATTGCGCCCCGGAACCGGCATCACGGACATCATGCGCGGCGGGCCGCGCTTCGCGCCCGCGCCTGCCGAGCCCCGCGCTGCACCGCCTGCGGTGCCGGTGCAGCGTTCCGCCGAGTACATCGTGGCGCTGGTCAACTCCGAGCCCATCACCAACACCGAAGTGCAGGTGCGCGTCGAGCGCCTGCAGCGAGAAAACGCCGAGGCGCAGCGCGTGCCGCGCGCCGAGCTGGCCCGGCTGCTGCTCGAGCGGCTCATTGCCGAGCGCGCGCAGCTGCAGGTGGCCAAAGAGGGCGGCATCAAGGTCGACGAGCTGGCCATCGACCAGGCCGAGCAGACCGTGGCGCGCCAGAACCAGATGAGCCTCGCCGAACTCCGCAGCCGGGTGGCTGCGGAAGGCATCTCGCCGCAGACCTTTCGCAACGACCTGCGCGACCAACTCATGCTGACCCGGCTGCGCGACCGCGAAGTCGAGGCCAAGGTCAAGATCAGCGACGTCGAAGTCGACCAGTTCATCCGCGACCAGCGCAGTGGTTCGAACGCCGCGGTGGCGCCGAACATCAATCTTGCGCAGGTGCTCGTCGCCGTGCCTGAGAGCGCCAGTGAAGCGCAGATCGCGACGCTGCAACAGCGCGCGCAAGGCATTGCGCAGCGTGCCCGCGCCGGCGAAGACTTCGCCAGGCTCGCGCAGGAACTCTCCGACTCTCCCGACCGCGCCAACGGCGGCGCGCTTGGCATGCGCAGTGCCGACCGCTATCCGAACCTGTTCGTCGAAGCGACGCAGGCGACCGCCGTCAATGGCATTGCCGGCCCGATCCGCTCCGGCGCGGGCTTCCATGTGCTCAAGGTGCTCGCCAAGAGCCAGGCCGGCGCTGCCGATGCAGTGGTCACGCAGACGCAGGTGCGGCACATCCTGCTGCGCAACGATTCCAAGCGGAGCACCGCGCAAGCCGTCGCGCAACTCGCGGAATACAAAACGCGCATCCAGCAAGGCAACGCCGACTTCGCCGGGCTCGCGCGCGACAACTCGCAGGACGCGAGTGCCAAGGACGGCGGCGACCTGGGCTGGACCCGGCCCGGACAGTTCGTGCCCGAGTTCGAGGAAGTCATGAACAGGCTCACCCCCGGACAAATCAGCGAGCCGCTGGTATCCCGGTTCGGCGTGCATCTGGTGCAGGTCGTCGCGCGGCGCGATGCCCAACTGAGCCAGGCCGAGCAGCGCGAAGCCGCCCGTGCCGTGCTGCGCGAGAAGAAGGTGGAAGAAGCCTTCGAAACCTGGGCGCAGGAAGTGCGTGCACGCGCTTACGTCGAGTTCCGGGAACCACCACAGACGTGAAGCACATCGCGCGCAAGCGCTTCGGCCAGCATTTCCTGTCCGATGGCGGGATCATCGATTCGATCGTGCGAGAGATCGCGCCCCAGCCGGGCGATGCGATGGTCGAGATCGGGCCCGGCCTTGCCGCACTCACGCAGCCGCTGGCGGAGCGCCTGGGCCGGCTCACGGTGATCGAGCTCGACCGAGACCTGGCGCAGCGTCTGCGCGCCCATGGGCAGCTGGAGGTGATCGAAGCGGACGTGCTGAAGGTCGACTTCGCCGCCCTGGCTACGCGTCTCGTCAAACCGCCCGCTGCCGCCCTGCGGGTGGTCGGCAACCTGCCCTACAACATCTCGACGCCGATCCTTTTTCACCTGCTGCGCAGTGCGCACCTGATCGCCGACCAGCATTTCATGCTGCAGAAGGAAGTGATCGACCGCATGGTCGCCAGGCCGGCCACCTCAGACTACAGCCGTCTCAGCGTGATGCTGCAGTGGCGCTACGAAATGGCCAATGTTTTGTTCGTGCCGCCCGGGAGCTTCGAGCCGCCGCCGCGCGTCGACAGCGCAGTGGTGCGAATGGTGCCTTTCGCCGCACCGCCCCAGGTCGACGCGGCCCGGCTCGGCGAGATCGTCCAGGTCGCCTTCAGCCAGCGCCGCAAGCTGCTGCGCCACACGCTCGGCAAATGGCTGGAGCAGCACGCCTTCGCCGGCGAGTTCGACACACTGCGGCGCGCCGAAGAGGTCCCGGTCGCCGAGTACGTCGCGCTAGCGCAATCCGTACCCCCGCAATAAAAAGAAGCCCCGCAGTGGCGGGGCTTCTTGTTCGCGGGGTGCCGCCGATCCGGCTTCGCCGGTCGGCAGGCGCCGCCCCCGGAAGGGGGTAGGCAAGCGACACGAAGTGCGCGCAACCTGGGGGCGAGCCTATGCAGCAGCGAGCCAATACCCGGCGTTGAAAGGACTGCTCATGCGCAACGCCAGGGGCGACACGTCGACGAGCTTGTCGGTCGGCATTTTCTCGGCGGTCGGATCGACGGAGGGTAGATCGATCCCGGAAAGCGGGGCAGCACCGTGCTGCTGAGCCTCGTTCGCCCGTTCTGCTTGGCTGGTGTGTGCAGAACGGGCTACAGAAAAGAATAGAAGCACCTGAACGGTATCTTCCTGTCCCCCCAATAGTCGGAGGCGTCGCGGAAGATGTCGAGCAGTTGCTCGCGCGCTTCCTTGTCGAACTTGGCGTTGGCCGGGATCTGCTCCAGCACGATCACAAAGCCGGGCTGCGGGCCCGACTTGTGGAGCGGGTCGGTCATGCAGTCGTAAAGGGCATCGAAATTCTTGCCGAAGTGCTGCGGAAAGGTGAATTGCTGAGCGATCAGGTCCAGCACGTCCTGCTTGCTCTGGGCATTGCCCAGGTTGGCATAAAGGAAGTGCTGTCCCGCCGCATGCGCCGCTTCCTGCAAGTCGCTCACGCGAAAGGCGCGAATCGACTGCACGATGTTGGGTCGCACGGCACGAAGGGATAAGGTCATCTCCGCTGGTCTTTCCATGGTTGTCGTCGTCATCATTTCTTCCGGGCGCGTTGTCGCGCGGTTCCAATCCAGTTCATCGCTCATGGCACGATCCGCCTGAAGCTCGCATAGTGGTCCGCCGTGTACCAGCACCCCGAGGGCGCTGCTTGCTCGCCGCCGCAGACGATGCGCCGTGCACCGCGACCCTGCGAACCGGGCGTGTCGACCGTGTACTCTCGGTAATGGCCTCGTGGCTCCCGCGGCAACAGGCGCTCGCGATTGCCGAACACCGTGCCGTCTTTCTCATGTCGGAAAGGGCCGCCGTTCAAGATGGCCCCGTGTGTGCGCCGGCCCTGCACCGGCAACTCGGCCAGCGCGATGGTTTCCTGTCGTGCCGCCGAATGGGCGCGGTCGCCAGACCATTCACGAGCTTCGACTCCGGCAGTGAGGGCCGCCACCGTCAGGCAGGCGAGCGCAAACTTGGAGACACGGGACGTGATCGAGGCGTAAGCCGCCATGGGGCACCAGAAGGAAAAAGAGCGAGGGCCGAATCGGGATCAACCTTGGGGTTAACCCGCAAATTCAAGCCGCAGAGTGTGCACCACGGGCGCGCAAATAGCAAGCGGATGCCTCATATTTAAGCAGGCAGTACGGTCTGCTGCCGGCCTTTGAAGTTAGCGGCCGCTGTTGCGGCGGCGCTTATCTCTCAGCGTTCGCGTCGGCGACTGTCAAAGCCGTCATGTTCACGATCCGGCGCACGGTCGCGCTCGCGGTCAGGACATGCACGGGTTTGGCCGCGCCGAGCAGCACCGGGCCGATCGCGATGTTGCCGCCGGCCGCCGTCTTGAGCAGGTTGTAGGAAATATTGGCGGCGTCGATGTTCGGAAAAACCAGCAGGTTGGCATTGCCGGCTAGCGCGCTGTGCGGCATGACCGCCGCCCGCTGCTTGCCGTCGAGCGCCACGTCGCCGTGCATCTCGCCGTCCACTTCCAGCCATGGGGCCTGCACGCGCAGGAGGTCGAGCGTCTGGCGCATCTTCACTGCACTGGGCATGTTGCTGCTGCCGAAATTGGAATGCGACAGCAGCGCTGCCTTCGGCTTCAGGCCGAATCGCATCATCTCCTCGGCCGCCATGGTGGTGATCTCGGCCAGCTCTTCGGGGGTGGGGTCGTAATTGACGTGCGTGTCGACCAGAAACACCTGCCGGTCGGGCAGCAGCAGGCCGTTCATGCAGGCGTAGACCGGCACGTCCTGCGGCGTGTTGGGGCAGCCGCCCGCGCGCTTGCCGATCACCTGGTCGATGTAGTGCAGGTGAATCGCGGTGGTGCCCCAGGTGCCGCAGATCATGCCGTCGACATCACCCTTTTGCAGCAGCATGGCGCCGATCAGCGTGAGGCGCCGGCGCATCTCGATCTTCGCGGTCTGCACCGTGGTGCCCTTGCGTTCGGTCATGCGATGGTAGGTCTGCCAGAAGTCGCGGTAGCGGTGGTCCTGCTCGACGTTCACGATGTCGTAGTCGAGTTCTTCGCGCAGCCGCAGGCCGAACTTCTCGATGCGCTGGGCGATGATCGCCGGCCGCCCGATCAGCGTCGGCCGGGCGATGCCTTCGTCGACCACGATCTGCGCTGCGCGCAGCACCCGTTCTTCCTCGCCTTCGCAGTACGCCACCCGCTTCTTCGGCGCGCGCTTGGCGGCGTCGAAGATCGGCTTCATGGTGGTGCCCGACGCATAGACGAAGCTCTGCAGCTTGTCGCGGTAGGCGTCCAGATCGGCGATCGGCCGCAGCGCCACGCCGCTCTCGGCGGCTGCCTTGGCGACAGCCGGCGCGATCTTCATCATGAGCCGCGGATCGAAGGGCTTCGGGATCAGGTATTCGGGCCCGAAGCCGAGCTTCTCGCCGACATAGGCCGCAGCCACGCGCTCGCTCTGTTCGGCTTGCGCCAGGTCGGCGATCGCATGCACGGCCGCGACTTCCATCTCGTCGGTGATGGTGGTCGCGCCGCAATCAAGAGCGCCGCGAAAGATGTAGGGGAAGCACAGGACGTTGTTGACCTGGTTCGGGTAGTCGGTGCGGCCGGTGGCCATCACGATATCGTTGCGCACGGCATGCGCGTCCTCCGGCGAGATCTCCGGGTTGGGATTGGCCAGCGCGAAGATCACCGGCTTGGCCGCCATCTTTGCCACCATCGCCGGCTTGAGCACGCCGCCGGCCGACAGGCCGAGGAACACGTCGGCGCCTTCGATCACGTCCCAAAGCGAACGCGACTCGGTCTTCTGCATGTACTGGCGCTTGTCGTCGTCCATGAGTTCGGTGCGGCCTTCGTAGACCACGCCGGCCAGGTCGGTCACGAACACGTTCTCGCGCTCGAGCCCGACCTTGAGCAGCAGGTTCAGGCAGGCGAGCGCCGCAGCGCCTGCGCCGGAGGTGACGAGCTTGATCTGCGAGATGTCCTTGCCAACCACTTTCAGGCCGTTGAGCATGGCGGCCGCCACGGTGATCGCGGTGCCGTGCTGGTCGTCGTGAAAGACCGGGATCTTCATGCGCTTGCGCAACTCGCGCTCGACATAAAAGCAGTCCGGTGCCTTGATGTCCTCGAGGTTGATGGCGCCGAAGGTCGGCTCCAGCGCGGCGATGACCTCGACCAGCCGGGCCGGGTCTTTCTCGTCGATCTCGATGTCGAACACATCGACGCCGGCGAACTTCTTGAACAGGACGCCCTTGCCCTCCATCACCGGCTTGGCCGCGAGCGGACCGATGTCGCCGAGGCCCAGCACCGCCGTGCCGTTGGTGATGACGGCAACCAGGTTGCCGCGCGCGGTGTACTTGAAGGCGTTGACCGGATCCTTGACGATCTCTTCGCAAGGTGCCGCCACGCCGGGCGAATACGCCAGCGCCAGATCGCGCTGGTTCACCATCTGCTTGGTCGCTGCGATCGCGATCTTGCCCGGCACCGGATGCTCGTGGTACTCGAGCGCCGCGCGGCGCAGCTCGGCGCGTTTGTCTTCGGGCGTGTCGGGCGAGAGATCCGTGGAAATCGGTGAGGTCAAATCGGACATGTGCCTTGTCTCCGTGCAACGCTTCTTCTAGGGGGCGCGATTGTAGACTCGTGCTTCGGCGGCGAGGGTCGCGCGCGAGCGGCCCTCGCCCTCGAAAAACGCCACTGCGCCAAGCCGGTGTGGCAATATGCGCGGCCCGCAAAAAACCTGACGAGGATCGACCATGGCGCTGATGGATTTCATCAAGAAGCAGTTCATCGACATCATCCAGTGGACCGAAACCGGCGACGGAACGCTGGCCTGGCGCTTCCCGATGGCGGAGATGGAAATCCAGAACGGCGCCTCGCTCACGGTGCGCGAATCGCAGGTCGCTGTGTTCGTCAACGAAGGCCAGGTGGCCGATGTGTTCGCACCGGGCATGTACAAGCTCACGACCCAGACATTGCCTGTTCTCACCTACCTCAAGAACTGGGACAAGCTCTTCGAGTCGCCGTTCAAGAGCGACGTCTATTTCTTCAGCACGCGCCAGCAGGTCGACCAGAAATGGGGCACGCCGCAGCCCATCACCATCCGCGACAAGGACTTCGGTGCCGTGCGGCTGCGGGCTTTCGGCAACTACAGCTTCCGCATCGGCGATCCCAAGCT
>JBBJMS010000127.1:0-10206 GCA_037720315.1 Variovorax sp.
CGGGCGCGGCCGATATCGGAGACGCGAATGACATGCTTGCTCATGGAATGTGCAATTTAGCGCATGGGCCGAGTCGATGCCGGGCAGAGGCTACTTGAGCACCGCGGCGTAGACCATGTTGCGCACCAGGCTGCGGTAGTGCACCCGGTGCTTGGGCGACTGCAGCATGAGCACCACGAACATCTCGTTCTCCGGGTCCACCCACATGTAGGTGCCGCCGGCGCCACCCCAGTTGAACTCGCCGGCCGCGGCCGGGTAGGGTGCTTAGCCATCGCTGCGCCGCACCGCAAAGCCGAGTCCGAAACCGTAGCCAGGCCCCGGCAGGTACAGCGGCCCTGGCACGATGCCCGCACCGGCATTCGCATGATCGGAAACCATGAAATTCAACGTGCGCGAGCCGAGATAGCGTTTGCCGTCGAGCGTGCCGCCATTCAGCAGCATCTGGAGGAATCGCGCGTAGTCGCCTGCGGTCGACACCATCCCGCCGCCGCCGGACTGGAGCTTGCGCGCCGCGCGGCGATCGTTCAGTTCGGCGCCCACGCCAAAGCTGCGGTCTGTCGCGAGCGGCTCGGCAATGCGTTGCTGACGCGCAGGGTCGGTCACGTAGAAGCTGGTGTCCTTCATGCCGAGCGGGTCGAGCAGACGGCTCTTCTCGAACTCGTACAGAGACTGGCCCGACACCGCTTCGATCACGCGGCCGAGGATGTCGGTCGAATAGCTGTAGTCCCAGGTAGTGCCCGGCTGGTAGGCGAGCGGCAGCTTGGCGAGGCGTTGCGAGAACTCTGCGTTGGTGGGATCGTCGGCACCCAGGCCGGCTGCGTTGTAGGCCTGCTTGACCAGGCCCGGACCGAAGAAGCCGTAGGTCAGACCGGAAGTGTGGCGCATCAGGTCGTGCACCGTGCGCGGCCGCCGCGCCGGCACGGTTTCGAGCACTGGCTTGCCGTCTGCCCCCGTCTGTTCGACGCCGACCGTCATCTTCGCGAACTCGGGAAGGTACATCGCGACGGGGTCGTTCAGCTGCATGCGCCCGTCTTCCACCAGCATCATCGCGGCGACGGAGGTGATGGGTTTGCTCATCGAGTAGATGCGGAAGATGCCGTCGCGCACCATCGGCGTACCGGCTGCCGGATCGAGCCGGCCCACGGCATCGAACCACGCGACCTTGCCCTGGCGAGCAATCAGGAGCACCGCGCCGGGAATCTTGTTGGCGGCCACGTCCGCCTTCAGCACCTCGGACAGCATTTGCAGGCGTTCGCCTGAAAGCCCGACACGCTCTGGGGAAGTGGTGGGAAGCGATTGAGCTGCGACCAGAAGCGGCAGCGCAAGGCCGAGGCCCGCAACGATGTGGTGCAGGCGGCGCATGAAAGATTTCATCTCGTCGTCTCCTGGGCTAGACGCAGCGGGCGCCGTCGACTTCGATGCAGACGCCGCTGATGAACGCAGCCTCGTCGCTGGCGAGGTAGAGCGCGGCATTGGCGACGTCGAGCGCGGTCGAGAAGCGGCCGAGCGGAATGGTGGCGCGAAACTTGGCCTTGCGCTCTTCGGTGAGGGGTCCGCCAGCGAACTCCGCAGCCAGGCCGGTGTCTGGGTTGAACACGGGATTGATGCAGTTGACGCGGATGTTGTCGGGCCCGAACTCGGCGGCCAGCGACTTGCTGGTGGTGATGACTGCGCCTTTCGAGCCGTTGTACCAGGTGAGGCCTGGCCGAGGCCGCACGCCCGCGGTCGACGCGACGTTGATCAGCGAGCCGCCGCCGTTGGCGCGCAGCGCGGGCACCGCATGCAGGGTCGACAGGTAGATGCTCTTCACGTTGACCGCATAGCAGCGGTCGAAATCGTCCTCGCTCACCTCCAGCGCGGGACGATTGCGGTGTGTCCAGCCCGCGTTGTTGACCATCGCGTCGAGCTTGCCGTGGCGCCCGACCGCGGCATCGACCAGCGCCTTGACTTCCGCCGACTTGGTGACGTCGGCGGCGAAGAACGAAGCCTTTCCGCCATTGCGCAGAATCGCCTCGACCACCTGCTCGCCGATCGCGGCGTTGATGTCGTTCACGATGACCTGCGCACCCTCGGCAGCGAGCCGCTTCGCGATGCCCTCGCCGATGCCGCCGCCGGCACCGGTCACGATGATGGACTTGTTCTTGACGCGCATGATTTGTCTCCTCGAAAAGTGCAGCGGGGCAGTGTATCGGGGCCTCGGCCTGCTTGCCTGTCGCGCCCGGTGTTGTAGAAGGACTCTTCGATCGTCAGGAGCTCTTTTTCATGAACAGACCCGAGGCAGCGGCCGCACGGCCGGCGCGTCCCTTGCGCGCATGGCTTGTCTGGGCGGCCGGATGCGTCGGCGCGGCTGTCGTGGTTGCGCAGATTTTCCAGGCCGCACGCGGCAGCGACGTGGTGTTCAACGCACTGGTCGGCGGGTCGATCGCCGCGCTGGCGACGGCGCTCGGCACGCTGCCGGTGATGTTCTCGCAGCGCCTGTCGCAGCGCGTGCAGGACACGATGTTCGGCTTCGGCGCGGGTGTGATGTTGGCGGCCTGTGCCTTCTCGCTCATCATTCCGGGCCTGGCGGCGGCGCGAAGCGGCGGTGCGTTCGGCGGCGGCGCCTGGGCGGCAGGCGGCATCATGGGCGCCGCCATCCTGCTCGGCGGCCTCGCGCTGCTACTGATGGACCGTGTGCTGCCCCACGAACACTTCATCAAGGGCCGTGAAGGGCACGACGCGCGTTCGCTGCGGCGGGCTTGGCTGTTTGTGTTTGCGATCGCGTTGCACAACCTGCCCGAGGGTTTGGCGATCGGCGTCGGCTACGCCGGCAACGACGGCGTGAGCGCCGATGCACTGGCGACCGGCATTGCGATCCAGGACGTGCCGGAAGGGCTGGTGGTCGCGGTCGCCCTGCTAGCCGCCGGCTACCGCAGGGCTTTTGCAGTCGGCATCGGCATGGCGTCGGGGCTGATCGAGCCGCTGGGCGCGGTCGCAGGCGCCGCCATCGTCGGCTACTCGGCGGCGCTACTGCCCTGGGGCCTGGGCTTCGCCGCCGGTGCGATGCTGTTCGTCATCAGCCACGAGATCATTCCGGAATCGCACCGCAAGGGCCACGAGGCCTTTGCAACTGCCGGACTCATGGTGGGCTTCGTGCTGATGATGTTGCTGGACACCGCGCTCGCCTGACAGCTCAGCCGTGGCGCACGGCCACCGTCTTCAAGGTGGTGAAGCCGTAGAGCGCCTCGAAGCCTTTCTCGCGGCCGTAGCCCGATGACTTGACGCCGCCGAACGGCAGCTCGACGCCGCCGCCGGCACCGTAGTTGTTGACGAACACCTGGCCGCTTCTGACGCGCTTGGCCATGCGGAACTGGCGGGCGCCGTTCTGCGTCCAGATGCCGGCGACCAGCCCGAAGCGGGTGGCGTTGGCGAGTGCCACTGCCTCGTCTTCATCGCCGAACTGCATCGCAGCCAGCACCGGGCCAAAGACTTCTTCCTGCGCGAGACGATGATTCGCCGGCACGTCGCGCAGCAGCGTCGGCGCCTGGTAGAAGCCGGCTTCGGGCGCCTGGTCGACCACCACGCCCTGCGCGACCATCGGAATGCCCGCATGCTGCGCGTCGGACAGAAAGTCCCAGACCCGCTGCTGCTGCGTCTGCCGAATCAACGGGCCGACATCCAGATCCATCGCCGCAGGGCCGACACGAAGCGCCTCGAATGCATTGCCGAGCCGTTCGAGCAGCGGCTCGTAGATCGAGCTTTCGATCAGCACCCGCGAGCCAGCCGAGCAGGTTTGTCCGGCGTTCTGCACGATCGCGTTGATCAGCATCGGTATGGCGGCGTCGAGGTCGGCATCCCCAAAGACGATCTGCGGGCTCTTGCCGCCGAGCTCGAGCGTTACCGGGCAGTGGCGCTCGGCGGCGACCTGCTGGATCAGCGTGCCGATGGCCGGGCTGCCGGTGAAGCTGATGTGGTCGATGCCGTCGTGCCGCGCCAGCGCGTCGCCGACTTCGTGCCCGTAGCCGGTCACGATGTTGAGCGCGCCGGGTGGAAAGCCGACATCGGCCGCAAGCTGCGCCACGCGAATCAGCGACAGGCAGGCGTCTTCGGACGGCTTCACGACGCAGACGTTTCCCGCCGCCAGCGCGCCGCCGACGCTGCGCCCGAAGATCTGCATCGGGTAGTTCCACGGAATGATGTGGCCCGTAACGCCGTGCGGCTCGCGCCAGGTGAAGACGCTGTAGCCATCCTGGTAGGGAATGGTGTCGCCGTGCAGCTTGTCGCAGGCGCCGGCATAGAACTCGAAGTAGCGCACCAGCGCCAGCGCATCGGCGCGCGCCTGCTTCACGGGCTTGCCGCAGTCGCGCTGCTCCAGCAGGGCCAGCTCGTCGACGTGCTCGACGATTTTTTGCGACAGCTTGTGCAGCATGCGCCCGCGCTCGGCGGCGCTGACCTTGTGCCACGTCGTTTCGAAGCAGCTTCGCGCCGCCCGGACGGCGGCATCGATGTCGCCCGCGTTGCTGCGTTGCAGCGCGTCGAAGATCTGACCGTCCGAAGGATCGATGACCGGCAGCGTGAGGCCGGACGAGGACGCAATGTGTTCGTTGCCGATGTAGTTGAGTTGCATGGCGGAAATTGTGCGGGAAGCCGCCGCAGGGCGACGCGCGTCAGCGGCTGGCCGTGGCTTTGGGCAGTGCCTTGACCGCGTCGAGCATCCGCTGCACATGCTTGTCCGGGTTCAGGTTCTGGTAGTAGTAGGCGACGGTGCCGTTCGGCGCAATCACGTAGGAAAGCCGGTTTGCAAAGTCGGGCCGGGTCTGCATGAGCGCGTCGAAACCTTCGATCACGGTCTTGGACTGGTCGGATGCGACCGGAAAGCGGCTCTGGCATGCCTTGACGGAAAACTTGGAAAGCGTGTCGATGTCGTCCGCCGAAACGCCGATTACCGTGGCGCCGAGCGCGGCGAACTGATCGATGGCTTCGGCGAAGGCATGCGCCTCGATCGAGCAATCCGCGGAATCGGCCGCCGGAAAGAAATACAGCACGACGGGCCCTTTGGCCAATGCGTCCGCGAGCGAGTAACGGAACGTCTTGCCGCCCAAGGCCGCATTGGCGGTGAATTTGGGCACCGGGTCCCCGATGTCGAGTGCGGCCCAAGCGGGTGACAGGGGTGTCGACGCGATCGCCAGCGCGGCGACACGCGCGAGAATCAAGCGAATCATGATGTAACTCCTGGTGGCGGCATCGCGAATTCTAGGTCGGGACCGCTTGAGCGACGGTTTGAAACCGGCATGCCCCCGCGGACGTACATACAACAGATCAAAGGGAAATCATGAACGCACTGCATCACCTGATGCGCATCGCGCTGGTGTGCGCGTTGGCAGTCGGGCTTGGCGCCTGCGGCTCGCTGCCGCCGGCACGCGAGCGAGCGGCAGTGCACGCGGCAGCGCCGGACGCATCGACCCGGCTGGCAAAAATCGTTGCCGCGTCCACGCCGCCGGGCGAACATTCGGGTTTCCGCCTGATGCCGTTGGGCGTCTATTCGCTCGACGCCCGCATTCAGCTGGCCGAACGGGCCGAGAAGTCGCTGGTGGTGCAGTACTACCAGTTGGAGAACGATGTGACTGGCCGCCTGCTGATGCGTACGCTGCGGGAAGCGGCGGCGCGCGGCGTGAAGGTGCGGCTGCTGGTGGACGACCTCTACACCGCCAAGAGCCAGCACCTGCTGCTTGCACTCTCGCAGACGCCGAACGTGGATGTCCGATTGTTCAACCCGTTCTGCTGCGGCCGCGCCGGTTTCCTGTCGCGCTTCATTGCGTCGCCGCACGACATCTACCGGCTCAACCACCGCATGCACAACAAGCTGTTCATTGCCGACGGCGTGATGGCGGTGGTGGGCGGGCGCAACATTGCCGACGAGTACTTCGTGCTCAACGAAGCGCAGAACTTCATCGACATGGATGCCGTGGTGGTCGGCAAGGTAGTGCCGAAGCTCGAAACGATCTTCGACACTTACTGGAACAGCCAGCAGGTCTGGCCGATCGAAGACATCGTGAAAGGCGAGGGCGGCCGCAAGCCTGGCGCTGGGGATTTCGACGCCGCGGTGGGCATGGCGGCGCCGGCGTCAAAGATTTTGCTGCCGCCGAGCGACATCCTTGGCTATGGCCCCATCGCCGAAGAGCTGGACCAGGGCCGAATGGGCCTCCTGTGGGGCGTGGCCGGCGCCGTCGCCGACCCGCCGACCAAGCCCACGACCATGACGGCGGAGGAAGCGATCGCCACCAGCGTCACGATGCGGGTCTGGAGCTTGCTGCTGGAAGCGAAGACGGAGGTGCAGATGACATCCCCCTACCTCGTTCCCGGCGAGGTAGGCATGGCCGCCTTCAACGACCTGGCCAAGCGCAAGGTCAAGCTCATTCTCCTGACCAACTCGCTGGCGGCGAACGACGAGCCGCTGGTCCACACCGGCTATGTCCGTTATCGCAAGCGTCTGCTGGAGTCCGGCGCCGACCTGTACGAGCTGAGTCCGGAGCGCACCACCGCAAGCAAGCGCTTCGGCTCTTTCGGCACCTCGCTCGGCCGCCTTCATGCCAAGACCGCGGCCATCGACCGAACCCGCGTCTTGATCGGCTCGATGAATCTCGACCCGCGTTCGGCGAGCCAGAACACCGAGATGGGTCTGGTGGTCGATAGTCCGCAACTCGCGCGCGAAATGCTGCGCGTGATCAATATCAGCAAGCTGCAGAATTCGTATCGCCTGCGCCTGGCCAAGCCTGGCGGAACCCTGGAATGGCTGACCAGCGACGGCGAGAAGGAGGTGGTCCTCACCTCTGAGCCGGAATCAACGTTTCTCCAGCGCTTCTACAACGGGCTCATCGCTCCGATCGTGCCTGAGATGCTGCTGTAACCTCGGGCTGACGGCCAAGCCCGATGTGCCCTTGCTTTTGAGGGCTCGCGCCCCAGATGAAAGCCATGAACGCTACCAAGTCCCCGAAGCCCAAGTCCGACCTGGCCGTGACCCACGTCCTGGCTCAGCTGCTCGAGCGGCTCGAGAACAGTGCCGCGCCGGTGGCTCCCGACCAGTACCGGTCGGTCGTGATGCACCTGGTCGATGAATTCCGCGACATTGAGTCCGGCGCGCCGCTGGCCCGGCTCCTCGACGCCTACCCCGCTGCCGCCGAACTGTACGAAAACCTCAACTACCAGCACGCGGGCCTGTGCCGCTCCGGCCTGGACGCCTCCCTCGCAGCGGAACTTGCCGCAAGGAACGCCATAGGGCACGTCATGCGCCGCACCCTGCCGGACACCTCCAATGGCCAAGGCTGAGATCAAGACCGCCGTGGTGGCGGACGGATTGCGCTACAAGGCCAAGGCGCCGGGCTCCCCTTTTCGCGCTTCTGCTTCTTTCAGCGGCGCGACGATGTCTTGCTTCATGTGTGGAAAGCACAGAGTTCGCTCGCAGATGCGGACCCGGCAGCTGCTTGGCAAGTCGCAGACGGTTTGCGCCCCGTCTTGCAAGGCGCTCGACGAACTCACGGAATCCTGACGCTTCGTGACATTGCTGCGACTTCGCCCCTTTGGTTGAATTGCACTTGCGAGACGCCTACCAAAGCCGGCCAATTCGATCTACAGTTAGAAACAATTGATGGAATTGATTTTCTTCAATACCAAAGTTCTAATTCACGGTCGATCGATGATCCAGCTTAAAACTATTGGCTTCCCGGAATCACAGCGCGTCGATCGCGCGCAAAAAGGATGGACCCAATGAGCAGGCCTGCCCGTTACGTCATCATGCAGGTGGTCAAGCGCTCGGCCGGCGCGACGCACCACGTCGAGTTCAGCATGGACGACAACTTTGCCGAGCGTTTGCGTCAATTGCGTTCGCTCGTACCGCCGCTCAACAACCTGAACAAGCAGCGTGATCTGGTGATCGACAAGGTCCGCGTGCGGCTGCCGACTGCCACGTGGCGCTGCGGCGGCGATGTGGACAGCGAGGTCGAAGGCTCCTGCATCGTGATCGCAGCCGAAGGGTTGTTCAACTGCGGCGGCAAAGACCGCAAGACGAAGGAAAAGCTCGTCACCTATACCTTTCCGATCGCCCGCCTGATCGAATTGCACGTCGAGCGTCCCGCAGGCGAAACCTTCTACATCCGCGACGGCATCTTCACCAACGACGAGCCCACTGACTCCTCCGCCGGCCGCTGGGTGCAGTCGCTGCACGAGTTGGAAGAAATGCGTGTTCCGGACGCGCCATCCGACTTCGACACGCTCCAGGGCGTGCCCCTGCGCACCGAACAAGGCACGCTGCCAACGCACCCGCACGGCGTCACTCTGAACTGAGATTCGGTGCCGTTGCGGCTTCCTCTGCGGCTTGAGGCATCATTTGCACGGGGTCGTAGAAAAATTCTTTCTGGGCGATGCGCTCGCCTTCCCAGCGCTGCCAGGCAAGTTCTTCGATCCGCATCCGGCGCCCGTCGGTGCCGATGAAGTCGAAGACCCAGCGGATCACGACATGGTCTGCATCCACGAACACCGGCAGCACGCATCGGGACGCCACCGATGCGGTACGCGCCAGCACCGCGCGCTCATGGGCAACGAGCAGGTCCCGGCCGCGCCGCGGTTCTGCTTGGTTTTCGCGCATCGAGGCGTCTTGCGTGTAGTAGTCCTCGATGGCCTTCGCGTGATCGCCGCCTTCCACTGCGGCGATGAAACCTTCGAGCGTCGCGGCAGATGGCATGGCTATTTCGCGGCCGGTGCCGTGGCTGCGGGCGGCGAGACGATCGCCGTTGCAGGCGCGGGCATGTCGCCGCCGTGGAACTTGACCACCAGCGGCACGATCAGCAAGGCGACGATGTTGATGATCTTGATCAGCGGATTCACTGCCGGACCCGCCGTGTCCTTGTAGGGATCGCCGACGGTATCGCCGGTCACTGCAGCCTTGTGGGCTTCGGAGCCCTTGCCGCCGTGATTGCCGTCCTCGATGTACTTCTTGGCGTTGTCCCATGCGCCGCCGCCGGTGCACATCGAGATTGCGACGAACAAGCCTGTGACGATGGTTCCCATCAGCAGGCCCCCCAGCGCCTTGGGCCCCAGCAGCAGGCCGACCACGATCGGCACCACCACCGGCAGCAGGCTCGGGATCATCATCTCCTTGATCGCAGCGCCCGTCAGCATGCTCACTGCACGGCCGTACTCGGGCTTGGCGGTGCCCTCCATGATGCCGGGGATCTCGCGGAACTGCCTGCGCACTTCCTCGACCACCGAACCGGCCGCGCGGCCGACTGCTTCCATCGCCATCGCACCGAACAGGTAAGGAATCAGCCCGCCGATGAACAGCCCGACGATCACCATCGGGTCGCTCAGATTGAAGCTGATGGCCATCCCGTAGCTCTCGAGCTTGTGGGTGTAGTCCGCGAACAGCACGAGTGCGGCGAGGCCCGCCGAGCCGATGGCATAGCCCTTAGTCACCGCCTTGGTGGTGTTGCCCACCGCATCGAGCGGATCGGTCACGGCGCGCACGCTGGCCGGCATTTCGGACATTTCCGCGATGCCGCCCGCGTTGTCGGTGATCGGGCCGTAGGCGTCGAGCGCGACCACGATGCCCGCCATGCTCAGCATTGCGGTGGCGGCCACTGCGATGCCGTAGAGGCCCGCCAGCCAGTAGGACGCCATGATCGCGATACACACGCAAAGCACCGGCCACGCGGTGGAGCGCATCGAGACGCCGAGGCCCGCGATGATGTTGGTGCCGTGGCCGGTGGTCGACGCTTGCGCGATGTGTCGCACGGGCGAGTACTGGGTGCCGGTGTAGAACTCGGTGATCCACACCAGCGCGGCGGTCAACGCCAGGCCGACGAAGCAGGCGCCGAACAGCCTGAGCTGGCTGCCCGAAGCGGCGATCGCGTTGTCCGGAATCATCCATTGCGTCACGAACCAAAAGGCAGCGAGCGACAGGATGCCCGCCACCGCGAGCCCCTTGTAGAGCGCCGGCATCACGTTGACCATGCCGGGCGAGGCCTTCACGAAGAAGCAGCCGATGATCGACGCGATGATCGACACGGCGCCCAGCGCCAGCGGGTACAGCACCGCATTCACGGGCGCCGCGGCCACCATCAGCGCGCCCAGCACCATGGTGGCAATGAGCGTTACCGCGTAGGTTTCGAACAGGTCGGCCGCCATGCCGGCGCAGTCGCCCACGTTGTCGCCCACGTTGTCGGCGATGGTGGC
>JBBJMS010000128.1:0-10176 GCA_037720315.1 Variovorax sp.
GAGCCCAGGACCCGGGCACTCCGCTGTACGACTCGGGCGGACGCACTGTATCTGCGGCGGAAACCGCGGCGTTCGCAGGTTCGTTGGCCGCGGCGACGGCCGCGCCCTCGACACCGGTTTCACCGCCCGCACCCGCGCCAAAACCGATTGTGGCCGTGGCACCCCCGCCGGCTTTTGTCCCGTCCGTCGCTCCGCTCGACTTCGACCTGGACCTGAGCAAACCAGCGCCTCTGGCGCCGGTTGCGGCTGCACCGGTCGCACCGGTCGCACCGGTCAGCGCCAGTCTTCCGGCCGCTTCTGCATCCGGCTCGCAACCGAAAGCAGCCGCGCCCTCGTTGGTCAACTACACCGCATCCCTTGCCTCTACCACGCGACTCGATCTCGACAACGATTTCGACACCGCGCCTGGCGCGCTGGAAAATTTGCAGCCGCGCGATCCTTCGTCGGCACCGCAGGGAGAACTCACCCAGCCGGTCACCTTGCGCGCGGGCCTGCCGAACGACTCCGGCTTCATCGAATTCGACATGAGTTCGCTGGCCGGCCTTGCGGCTCGCAGTCCCGCCGACACCGAGCGTGGCCGCCTGGAGCCGGCAGTCGACGAAGGCGGCGAAAGCCCGCACGCCATCAAGCTGTCGCTGGCGCGCGAACTGAAAGCGCTGGGCGACGTCGAAGGCGCCCGCTCGCTGGTCGAGGAAGTGGCTGCCGAAGGTTCAGGCGAGGTCAAGGCCGAAGCCAAGCAACTGCTCGGCCAACTGGGCTGAGCGGCCGCGCGGCCACCCGTTCCCGTCGTGCGGCTGGCACTCGGCATCCGCTACAACGGCCAGGCATACGAAGGCTGGCAAAGCCAGCGTTCGGGCCGCACGGTGCAGGACAAGCTGGAAGCGGCGCTCGGTCGCTTCGCCGTGCAGCCGATTTCCACGCTCTGCGCCGGCCGTACCGACACCGGCGTTCATGCGCTGATGCAGGTGGTGCATTTCGACACGGCCGTGGAGCGTTCCCTTTCTCGTGGATGCGCGGCACCAATCGCTTTCTACCGGCCGACATTGCGGTGCAGTGGGCGCAGCCGGTTCCCGACCAATTTCATTGCCGCGCGAGCGCATTGACGCGACGCTATCTCTATGTGCTGTCGCAATCGCCGGTGCGGCCCAGCCTCGATGCGGGACGCGTTGGCTGGTCGATGTACGCGCTCGACGGCGATGCGATGCGTACGGCGGCCGAAGTGCTGGTCGGGCGCCATGATTTCAGCTCGTTCCGGGCCTCGGCTTGCCAGGCACGCTCGCCGGTGAAAGACCTGCGGCGCATCCGGATCACCCGCCATGGCGAGGGCGAGCGCTGCCGCTGGCATTTCGACTTCGAGGCCGATGCGTTTCTGCACCACATGATCCGCAACATCATGGGCTGCCTGGTGCGCATCGGCCGCGGCGATGCGCAACCCGAATGGATGCGCGAAGTGCTGGAGGCGCGCAGCCGGCTGGTTGCAGCGCCGACCTTCTCGCCGAGCGGCCTGTACTTTGTCGGGCCGCTGTACGACGCGGGCTGGGGGCTCCCGCCTGAAGCGACGTTGCAGGCAGGAGGCGCTGCGTATGATGGCCCGCCATGATCGCAGCCACCCGCTTTGCCCGCACGCGAATCAAGATCTGCGGTCTGACGCGCGAAGAGGATGTGGATGCCGCGATCGATTCGGGCGCCGACGCCGTCGGCTTCGTGCTGTATGCCGGCAGCCCGCGGGCGGTCACGGTGGAACGCGCTGCCTGCCTCGCATCGAAGCTGCCGCCGTTCATGACGCCGGTGCTGCTGTTCGTCAACGAGCCCGCGGCCTCCGTCGCAAGTTTGCTGAGCCGGGTGCCGGGCGCCATGGCGCAGTTTCATGGCGACGAATCACCCGCGCAATGCTGGGAGGCGAGCGCGCAAGGCGTGCACCGCTTCATGCGCGCAGCGCGCATTCCGCTCGGTGCTGCCGGGGCGAGTTTCGACCTCGTAAAATACGCGTCCGATTACTCCCGTGCCCAAGCCATCCTTCTCGATGCCCACGTCGAGGCCTATGGCGGCGGCGGCAAGGCATTCGATTGGTCACTTCTTGCACCCGCCGTCGACGCTCACCTCGTCTTGAGTGGTGGACTCACACCTGCAAACGTGGGCGACGGCATTCGCCAGTTGCGCGCGCGCGGCAAATCGCTGTGCGTTGACGTGAGCTCCGGCGTCGAGGCCTCCAAGGGCATCAAGGACGCCGCGAAGATTCGCGATTTCGTGGCCGCCGTGCGTGCGGCCGATACCTTCAGCTAGCTGGCCGCCCCTCGATCGAAGGTGGCCAGCCGGCCCACCGATCAAGACCATGACCAGTTCCAACCAGCCTTACCAGCAACCCGACGCCAGCGGCCATTTCGGCATCTACGGCGGCAGTTTCGCCAGCGAGACGCTGACCCACGCAATCGACGAGCTTCGCAGCGCCTACGCGAAGTACAAGGACGACCCCGAGTTCCTGGCCGAGTTCCACTACGAACTTGCGCACTTCGTGGGGCGCCCCTCGCCGATCTACCATGCGGCGCGAACCAGCCGCGAAATGGGCGGCGCGCAGATTTACCTGAAGCGCGAGGACCTGAACCACACCGGCGCGCACAAGGTCAACAACACCATCGGCCAGGCGATGCTTGCCAAGCGCATGGGCAAGCCGCGGGTCATTGCCGAAACCGGCGCGGGCCAGCACGGTGTGGCCACGGCCACAATTTGCGCGCGCTACGGACTCGAATGCGTGGTCTACATGGGCAGCCAGGACGTACAGCGCCAGAGCCCCAACGTCTATCGCATGAACCTGCTGGGCGCGACGGTGGTGCCGGTCGAGTCGGGCAGCAAGACCCTGAAAGACGCACTCAACGAGGCCATGCGCGACTGGGTCACCAATGTCGAGAACACCTTCTACATCATCGGTACGGTGGCCGGCCCGCATCCGTACCCGATGATGGTGCGCGATTTTCAGAGCGTGATCGGCACCGAATGCATCGCACAGATGCCCGCCATGCTGGCAGCCCAGGGCATCACCGGCGAGGCCGAAGGCAGGCAGCCCGATGCGGTGGTTGCCTGCGTGGGCGGCGGCAGCAACGCGATGGGCATCTTCCATCCATACATACCGTTCGCCGGCACCCGCCTGATCGGCGTGGAGGCTGCAGGCGAGGGCCTCGACAGCGGCAAGCATTCGGCGTCGATCCTGCGAGGCAGTCCAGGCGTGCTGCACGGCAACAGGACCTACCTGCTGCAGAACGACGACGGTCAGGTCACCGAAACCCACAGCATCAGCGCCGGCCTCGACTATCCGGGCGTAGGGCCCGAACATGCATTCCTGTCCGACATCGGTCGGGCCGAGTACGTCGGCATCACCGACAGCGAGGCGCTCGAGGCGTTTCACTATCTGTGCCGCACCGAAGGCATCATCCCGGCGCTTGAATCCAGCCATGCGATCGCCTATGCGATGAAGCTCGCCAAGACGATGCGCGCCGACCAATCGATTCTGGTCAACCTTTCGGGCCGCGGCGACAAGGACATCGGTACGGTCGCCGACCTTTCCGGCGTCGACTTCTACGATCGGCCGTCGATGCGCGGCCTCAACGTCAAGGGTGGCCGGGCATGAGCCGGATCGCAGCCACCTTCGAAGGCCTCAAGAATGAGGGCCGGCGGGCGCTGATCCCGTACGTGACGGCAGGCTTTCCCTACGCCGACATCACGCCCGAACTCATGCACGGCATGGTCGCAGCCGGCGCCGACGTGATCGAACTCGGCGTGCCGTTTTCAGACCCGATGGCCGACGGGCCGGTGATCCAAAAGGCCGGCGAGGCCGCGCTTGCGCTGGGCGTCGGCATGAAGCAGGTGCTCGGTATGGTGGCCGCATTCCGCCGACAAGACGACCGCACGCCGGTGGTCCTGATGGGCTACGCCAACCCGGTGGAGCGCTACGACGGCGTGCACGGCAAGGGCGCGTTCATCAGGGATGCGGCAGCCGCCGGCGTCGACGGCCTGCTGGTGGTCGACTATCCGCCCGAGGAGTGCGAGGCCTTCGCCGCTGATTTGCAGGCCCAAGGGATCGACCTGATATTTCTGCTCGCGCCCACTAGCACGCCCGAGCGAATGGCGCAGGTCGGGCGCATCGCAACGGGCTACGTGTACTACGTGTCGCTCAAGGGCGTGACCGGCGCCGGCCACCTGGACACCGAAGCGGTCGGCCGCATGATCCCCCTCATCCGCGAGCACGTGAAGGTGCCGGTCGGCGTGGGCTTCGGCATCCGTGACGCGCTTACGGCGCAGGCGGTCGGCTCGGCGGCGGATGCGGTGGTAATCGGCACGCGCATCATCCAGCTGATCGACGGCCAGTCGCGCGAGGCCGTGACCCCGCTGGTGCGCGAATTCCTGTCCGGAATCCGCGTTGCGCTGGACGCTCTGCCGGCCGCCACGGCAAAGAACGCCGCTGGCCGATAATCGCCGCCAACCAAAGGAGCCTCGATGAGCTGGCTTGAGAAACTGCTTCCCCCCAAGATCGCGCCCACCGACCCGAGCGAGCGCCGCCAAATGCCCGAAGGGCTCTGGATCAAATGCCCGAGCTGCGAAACCGTGCTGTACAAGACCGATCTCGAGCACAACCAGAACGTCTGCCCGAGCTGCAGTCACCATCACCGCATCGGCGCACGCGCACGGCTCGACGCGTTCCTCGATTCCGAAGGCCGCTACGAACTGGGGCAAGAAGTCCTGCCGGTCGACGCGCTCAAATTCAAGGACAGCCGCAAGTACCCCGATCGGCTCAAGGAGGCGCTCGAGAACACCGGCGAAACCGACGCGCTGGTAGTGATGGGCGGCTCGGTGCACAGCATCAACCTGGTGGTCGCCTGCTTCGAATTCGATTTCATGGGCGGCAGCATGGGCAGCGTGGTCGGCGAGCGCTTCGTGCGCGGCGTCGAAACCGCGATCGAGCAGAAGGTCCCTTTCATCTGCTTCACCGCCACGGGCGGCGCGCGCATGCAGGAAGGCCTGCTCTCACTGATGCAGATGGCCAAGACCAATGCGGCGCTCACCCGGCTCGCAAAGAAGGGGCTGCCCTATGTCAGCGTGCTCACCGACCCGACGATGGGCGGGGTGAGCGCAGGTTTCGCCTTCGTCGGCGACGTGGTGGTTGCCGAGCCCAAGGCGCTGATCGGCTTTGCCGGGCCGCGCGTGATCGAGTCGACCGTGCGGGTCACGCTGCCTGAAGGTTTTCAGCGCGCCGAGTTCCTGCAGACCAAGGGCGCCATCGATTTCATCTGCGACCGGCGCGAACTGCGCAAAACCATCGCCAGCACGCTGGCGATGCTGCTGCGCCAACCCGCGGACGCAGTGATCTGAGCTGGCTTATCGGCCGAGGGTGAAAGCCCAACCCATCAAGTTGCCGAGCACGATGGCAACCACCTGCAGCACAACGATGGCGGCGAGCGGCGACAGGTCGACGCCGCCCAACAGCGGGATGAAGCGCCGCAGCGGACGAACCAGCGGCTCGGCCAGCCGCCCGATCAGGTCCAGCAACATCGACGACGCGTTCGGCACCCACGACAGAACGGCATAGACGATCAGCAGCACGGTGAGTCCGGACACCGCAAGCTGCAGCAGGCCGATCAGCGACACCACGGGCAGGATCGCCCAGCGTCCCAGCCCGCCCATCAACGCCCACAGCAGCACGAACTTGGCGAGCACGAGCAACCATGCGGCCACCGCGCTGGCGAGATCCCACCGCTTGAGCGAGGGCAGCACGCGCCGCAGTGGCAGCACGATCCAGTCGCTGATGGCGAACAGAAAACGTCCCAGCGGATTGCCGAATGGCACGCGGTGGTACTGCATGTAAAGGCGCAGCAGGCAGGCGCCGCCGAGAAGGCCGACGATCACGTCGAGCAGGAACGAGGGGATCTGATAGAGCATGAGGCGCAGAACGTGAACGGGATGAGATGATAGCGACGCAAGGTTCATCGATGACGACTCAACCCCTCCTGCGCTCGCTCCCTTTGTTTCCGCTCGGCACGGTGCTGTTTCCCGGCGGCCTGCTGCCGCTGCGGATTTTCGAGGTGCGCTACCTCGACATGATCGGCAAATGCCACAAGGCTGGCGCGCCTTTTGGCGTGGTCGCCTTGACCCAGGGCGCCGAGGTTCGAAGGGCCGGCGCGTTGATCGAAAGCTTCGCACCCGCTGGCACGCTTGCCGTGATTCGCGAATTCGACGCGCCGCAGGCAGGGCTGATGCAGATCGAATGCGTGGGAACGCAACGCTTTCGCGTGCGTGCGAGCGAACGCCAGAAGCATGGGCTCTGGATTGCCGAGGTCGAAGCGCTGCCCGACGACCTTGCCATGGCCATACCCGAAGACCTGCAGGAAATCGCCGACGCATTGCAGCGCCTGGTCGATACGCTCGAGGAGCGCAACCACCGGGAAGCCGAGGATCGCGTTGCGCTGCCGATTGCCCGGCCCTACCATTTCGACGACTGCGGCTGGGTAGCGAACCGATGGTGCGAATTGCTGCCGGCGCAGACCGAGCTGAAACAGCGGCTGATGGAACTTGACAGCCCGCTGATGCGGCTCGAACTGGTCGGCGATCTGCTCGCGCGCAGCGGGATCATCAACTAGAGCTGCCAGTCGTTTCATGACGCAAGGGCGAGCGTTGGCTGGGTAAAATTGCGGGTTGCGCGCGCGACCGCATGCGCCCCTTCGCTCCTTCCATGTCCGACGCCCTCACCTCCCCCGCCACCGCCACCGCCACCGCCACCGCCCTTGCTGACGACAACCAACTCATCGCCGAGCGCCGCGACAAGCTGAAGGCGCTGCGCGCGGACCAGGCCCAGGGCAAGGGCGTTGCGTTCCCCAATGACTTCAAACCGGCCGACCGTGCGGCGGCGCTGGCGGCAGCCCATGGCGAAACCGCAGCCGAGGCGCTCGAAGCCGCACCGGTTGCCGTCAGTGTTGCCGGCCGCATGATGCTCAAGCGGGTAATGGGCAAGGCCAGCTTCGCGACCGTGCAGGATGCCACGGGACGCATCCAGCTCTACATCACGCGCGACGGCGTTGGCGAAGACGCTTACGCCGCATTCAAGCACTGGGACCTGGGCGACATCGTCGGCGCCGAAGGCTTTGCCTTCAAGACGCGCACCGGCGAACTCTCGGTCAAGGTCGCGAAGCTGCGCCTCCTGACCAAGAGCCTGCGGCCGCTGCCCGACAAGTTCCATGGCATGGCCGACCAGGAGCAGAAGTACCGGCAGCGCTATGTCGACCTGATCACCGATGAATCGGCACGCGAGCGCTTCATGGCGCGCAGCCGCGCCGTCAGCGCGCTAAGAGAGTTCATGGTGGCCAACGATTTCCTCGAGGTCGAGACGCCGATGCTGCATCCGATCCCAGGCGGCGCCAATGCCAAGCCGTTCAAAACCCATCACAACGCGCTCGATCAGGAGATGTTCCTGCGCATCGCGCCTGAGCTCTACCTCAAGCGTTTGATCGTGGGCGGCTTCGAGCGCGTGTTCGAGATCAACCGGAGCTATCGCAACGAAGGCATCTCGGTGCGGCACAACCCCGAGTTCACGATGATGGAGTTCTATGCGGCCTACTGGAACTACCGCGACCTGATGGACTTCACCGAAACGCTGATTCGGACCATCGCGCAGAAGACCGTGGGCCAACTGCAGCTCGACTACCAGGGCAAGCCGGTCGATCTGGCCGCGCCGTTCGAGCGACTCACCATCCGCGAAGCGATCCAGAAGCACACCGAGGCCGGTGCGAACGTGGACGACGCGGCGTGGCTCTTCAACGCATTGCGCAAGTGCGGGCTGAACGAAGAAAAGCACAAGCTCTCGCAGCGCAGCCTCGCCAGTCTCCAGGTGATGTACTTCGAGGAAACGGTGGAAGAAAAGCTCTGGCAGCCGACCTTCATCATGGAACACCCGACCGAAATATCACCGCTGGCGCGCGCCAACGACGAACGCCCTGAGGTGACCGAGCGCTTCGAGCTCTACATCACCGGCCGCGAGTTCGGCAACGGCTTCAGCGAACTCAACGACGCCGAGGACCAGGCCGCCCGCTTCAATGCGCAAGCGACGGCCAAGGACAGCGGCGACGACGAGGCGATGTTCTATGACCACGACTTCGTGCGGGCGCTCGAATACGGCATGCCGCCCACCGGCGGCTGCGGCATCGGCATCGACCGGCTGATGATGCTTCTGACCGACTCGCCGAGCATCCGCGACGTGATCCTGTTTCCTGCTCTGCGCCGGGAATCTTGAGAACGTCCGCGCCCTTCATCGGCATCGACTTCGGCACCTCCAATTCCGCGGTCGCGTGCGTTGCTGGTGACGGGCTCGCGCACCTATTGCCTTTGGAAGGATCGGCGACGACGATTCCGACCGCGGTTTTCTTCAATACGGAAGACCGCAGCACGCACTTCGGGCGCGAAGCAATCGCGCTCTATCTGGCGGGCACCGAGGGCCGGCTGATGCGCTCGCTCAAGAGCCTGCTCGGCAGTTCGCTGATGCAGGACCAGACCGAGATCGACAACCAGCGGATCAGCTTCGAGGACATCATCGCCCTCTTTCTCGCGGAACTTTCCGCCCGTGCCCGCCGGCAGCTCGGCGCCGAGCCCGCCCGCGTGGTCATCGGACGTCCGGTGAATTTCGTCGACGACGATCCGGAACGCGACCGCCAGGCGGAGGACACGCTGCGTAGAGCTGCGCAAAGCGCCGGCCTGGGCGAGGTCGACTTCCAGTACGAGCCCATCGCGGCCGCTTTCGACTATGAGCGGCGCGTGCACCGCGAGTCGCTCGTGCTGATCGTCGACATCGGCGGCGGTACCTCGGATTTCACGGTCGTTCGGCTCGGACCGGAACGGATGGCCAAGGCAGCCCGTTCCACCGACGTGCTGGCCACGACCGGCGTTCACATCGGCGGCACCGATTTCGACCAGCGGCTCAGCATCGAATGCGTAATGCCGCACCTTGGATTTCGGCATATCGGCCCGCAAGGGCGCGAGGTGCCGAGCCGCACGTTCTTCGACCTGTCTTCGTGGCATCTGATCAACTGGCTGTATGCGCCCAAGGCGATCAGGCAGGTGCAAGAGCTGCGCATCAATTACCTCGATGCCCGACTGCACGACCGGCTCATGGACGTGCTGGTCGATCGGCACGGGCACCGCATCGCCAGCGAAGTGGAAGCGGCCAAGATCCGAGCGTCGACAACCCATGCTGACGTGGCGATCGACTTGTCGTTTGCAGAGCCTGGGCTGAGCGCCGCGCTTGCGTCGAAGGACATGGCCGGACATCTCGCGGCGCTGCTTGACGGTGTGGTTGCCTGCGCCCGGGAGTGCGCCAAGCGCGCCGGGGCTACGGGCGACAAGCTGGACGCCATTTACCTGACGGGCGGCTCGTCGGCGCTAAGCCCATTCCAAGACGCGCTGCGGCGGGCATTTCCAGACACTGAAATCATCGAAGGCGATCTGTTCGGCGGCGTGGCCGCGGGCCTGGCCTACGCCGCCGCAGGTACGCAGGCGGCGCAACGCCGATGAAGTACCTCGCCGCTTATCCGGCGGCGCTGCGCGCCCAGGTCGAGCAGCTTGTGTTGCAGGGCCGGCTCGGCGACTGGCTGCTGAAACGCTACCCGGGCGTGCACGACATCCGCACCGACCGCGCACTCTACGACTACGTGAGCGGCCTGAAGAGCGAGTTCCTGCGCAATGCCGAGCCCCTGTCGAAGGTGGCGTACGACAACAAGCTGCACGTGATCCGCAATGCGCTCGGCACGCACACGACGGTTTCGCGCGTGCAGGGCAGCAAGCTCAAGGCCAAGCGCGAGATCCGCGTTGCCAGCCTGTTCAAGGAAGTGCCGGTCGAATGGCTGCGCATGATCGTCGTGCACGAGCTTGCGCACATGAAGGAGCACGCGCACGACAAGGCTTTCTATCAACTCTGCGCCCACATGGAGCCGGACTACCACCAGCTCGAATTCGATTTGCGTCTCTACCTGACGCACCTTGAAAGTGGCGGGGCGCGGCTCTGGATGCCTGGCGCTCAGGGACCCGGCAGCATCGATACGGCGCGCCGGTAAGCCGGCAACTGCATGAGCGCATCCCACGCAGGTGCCGGTGCGCGCGGCAGGAGACTGCGCCGGCGCGCATCGCTTGCGGAATCCGGCTTCC